>CAZRWM010000023.1:0-26210 GCA_964603885.1 uncultured bacterium | reverse complement strand
AACCCTTGCGGGTTTCCAAAAACCTGTGAGTGGAAATATTTTATGGCAAGGCACTGATCCAGTAAGGCTAAAAGCATATGAGAGGGCAAATATGATGGCTTTTGTGAGCCCACATTCATTAAGCCCACCTCACATGAGTGCTTACGATGTAATCAAATTGGGTCGTTACGCTTTTACCGGGTGGCTAGATTTGCTAGAAAACGAAGATAAAACAATAATTGATGAAGCAGTAGAACAGCTTGAGATCGCTCACTTGCTACATAGAACTCTTGATAGCCTTAGTGATGGTGAGAGGCAAAGGGTAGAAATTGTACGTAGCTTATGCCAACAAGCGAAAATTTTAATCTTGGACGAACCAACTGCCTTTTTGGATTTACCTCATAAAGTACAACTAATGCAAACCTTGAAAACTATTTGTCGAAAACGGCAAATTTGCGTATTAATGAGCTCTCATGATTTAGATCTTAGCTTAGGCTGGGCTGATAAAATTTTACTATTCAGCCAATTTAGAAAAATATCACAAGGTATACCGGAACAACTCGTACTATCAGGTGAAATCCTCAAGTTTAGTCAGGATGCTTACGAAAACTGGGATCTAAGCAGTGGATATCTTAAACTCATAAGAAGGCAAACCAAATCGATCGCAATAAAAGGCCGAGATAGTCTCGAGAAAATTTGGACGCAAAGGGGCTTAGAACGAATCGGATACTGCGTACTCGAATCACAGTTTGATGATATACCTACCGTAACTATCGAAGTTAATTCTGAACATGACTTAGTTAATTGGGAGCTTCATACGGATTATGCAAAGCATGAATTCTCTTCAGTAGAAAAGCTTTTAGATCACCTGCAGAAGATAGCTGAATAACTTCAACTTAGTTAGACCCAGTCTTTCGTAGTTGAAGATACTCGATTGACATATTCTATTCGCGCAAATTCATCGTTTACTATAATCTTACTTACAGATGAAAAATCCACGTGAATCTTTAATGTATTTTCCAGATCTAATTGCATGTAGTGCGCTAGAATACTCCTAATGGGTCCCGCATGAGTAAAGAGAACGATTGACTCTATGTCCTCTGCCTCTACATTCTTCATAAAATGAAGCACTCGGAAATTCATTTCCCTTAAAGATTCACCATTTAGAGGGCTGTAGTCGCAAACATTAATAGCCCACTGATCGATTTGGTGTCTAGGAATCTCATCCCAAGATTTCCCTTCCCAATCTCCGAAGTTAATCTCCTTTAAATCCTCAATTAAGTTGAAGTCTCTGTAAAAGTATTTAGCCATCGAAATACAACGTTTTAGCGGGCTAACATAAGCTTTAGAGTTTTTCAGTTCCTCAAAGAGGGGGAGAAGTCGAGAGCAATGCTCAGAAAAACTGGAATCAGCCTCCAAATCTAACTGACCATAACAAATTTTCGACTCTAAATTGACAGGAGTGTGTCGAACTAAGTATAGATCCATATGGTTGAACCAAGAATTAAATAAATACCGATTTCAAAAATCTGTTGAGAGGCACCTAACAAGTCACCTGTAATTCCATCCACTTTTTTGACAAAGATCCTCTTAAAAACTACCCAAAGAACGAAAATTGTACTCAAAACACCAGCGGCCTCAGATAATGGAATTAACAAAAGAGGCAAAAGCCCAGGAATAGCCGCAAGACTAATTGATGTTAAGTCGACTCGACTTACAGCTGGCTTGGCCTTGCTATCATTTTCTTGCCTAGCGTACGGAATAAGCGGGATATAACAAATAGCTGCAAATCGACTGAGGCTATTCCCGATTAATAGAGCTACAAACATATTTTCAATAAAAATTAATGCTTGGAATTTTATAATCAACGTCATAAAAAGAGCGATACTTCCATAGGTGCCGATTCGAGAGTCTTTCATAATTTCTAAAATTCTGTCTCTAGTAAATCCGCCATACAAACCATCATAAGAATCAGCTAAGCCATCTTCATGAAAAGCACCGGTCATCATTATTGTGCTGGCCATACATAGAAGAATAGAAATTTCTTTAGAAAAAATAAGAGAGCTTACAGAATAAATTACGAAAGCAATCATTCCAACCAGAAGACCTATAAAAGGGAGATACCTACTGGACAAACTTAACCTTTGATCATCATAGCGAACCCAGTCAGGTCCTGGAAATCGGGTGTAAAAAACCTGTGCATTAAAATAAAGCTCTAATTCATATAAGATTCTAGAGCGCATCACTTACTCCTGCACTCTCAAAGCTCGCCATATGCTCCAAGAATAAACTAGCAGACTGAAGCAGAGGGAATGCTACTGCCGCACCCGTACCCTCACCTAATCTAAGTCCCAAATCTAAAACTGGTTCAGCATCTAATTTAGACAATAACAAGCGATGAGCTTTCTCAGCCGATACATGACAAAAAATCATGTTTTCTTTTGCACTTGGTTCAAGCATGCATGCGGCTAAACCAGCATTACTAGAAATGAAACCATCAACAAGTATTATCATTCCGAGCTCTTTAGCTTGAAGCATTGCACCCGTAATACCAGCGATCTCAAAGCCGCCGACGGCCGCCAAAATAGCTCTAGGATCGGTCTTTGATTTGTGAAGCTTCAAGGCTTGATAAATTACCTTTTCTTTTCGTTTCAAACCTTGTTCATCTACACCAGTACCGCGACCAACACAGTCTCGTGGTGCAAGATTTAAGAAAAAACTCATCAAGGCAGCGGCACTTGTCGTATTACCAATACCCATCTCACCTAATCCAATAACATTACACCCTTGATTATATCTTTCAAGCACCAGAGAGGCGCCTAGATTCATAGCATCGTCTAATTGATGTAGGCTCATTGCAGGTTCACGACAAAAATTTTTAGTGCCTAAAGCTACTGGCCGATTAATCAAGCCCGGAGCTGCATCGAGGGGAAATTTAACTCCGGCATTAACTACTCCGAGCCCGATTTGGTGCTGCCTGCAAAAAACATTGATGGCAGCTCCACCACCAAGAAAATTGAGAACCATTTGCGATGTTACTTCGCTTGGGAAAGCACTTACGCCTTCCTCAGTAACTCCATGGTCAGCTGCGAAGACCAACATTTGAGGGTTGACTAGGGACGGTCTATCAGTTTTGAGTATTAATCCCATTTTAAGCGCTAAGTCTTCCAATACTCCTAGAGAGCCCGGGGGTTTGGTCTTTGAATCTATTCTATTTTTAAGAGTAAGATGCAACTTCTCTTCGGAAAATTGTATATTCTGCTGCATTATATTTCTCCACAAAAGCTTGTTATTGAATTTGAAACGTTAAGATAGCACCATTGAATAATATTTACGTACTGTAATAATAGTAGGACATTCCGGGGGTAACAATGTTTAACTCACTAAAGTTCTTGACAAAAAGTTTAATAGTCTTCTGCCTAAATCAGACTTTACTTTCAGCTGAATCAATCGACAATTTTCATGAAAATCTTATGACCGTAAATTTAGTAAAAGAAGAGAAGTTGAAGTTTGGAGATATTGTTGGCATAAACAAAAAGACTGGTAAAGTAAGGCCTTACCGGATAGGTGATTACCTTGTTGGTATAGCTCCACCTCAAAAAAATAATAACAATGCTATGGTTGGGACAGTGGGCACAATATCATTCAATCCAGAACAAGTTGAAATCGCCCTGGCTCAAGTCTACACAAAAGATGGTAAATTAATTGGCCAACTAGTAAGTAAGGAAAAGGTTTATTTGAACATTAGCTCAAATGCAAACCTTGAGCCATTACTGAAAAAAATTAAGATATTAAGAAGTCTTCTCAAAGCCGAACAATTACAAAATAAACTGCAAACAAAACAAATTATTGATTTACAAAACACGGTACGTAAGCTTTCAGATCGTTTCTAAATACAATTATTTCGAGAATTTCCACTGATGTGCAAGTATTGGTTAAAATCCTCATTGCTAATCATTAATGACCATGACATAGTTGAATGATGCGAGTAGTCTTAACCATATTAATTTTTCTGACAGGTAATGTAATTTCATACAATTGGGCCAACTGTATTTTAGAAACTAGCACCCGCCTACCGGAACCAGTATTTGCAAACCCACCAGGTGCCTTGACCACGGAACCATTATCGGTAACATTGACTTCTACGAGTACACAGACAATTTATTTCACAACTAACGGGGAACAGCCCTGGCTAAATAGCCGCATATATGACAATGCTAACCCGATTACCATAGATCAAGATACGGTGATTAAGGCAATTGCCTACTGCGGACCCGAAATTCCACCATCAGTAGTCAGCACTTTCAATTATCGCTTTTATACGCCGCCTATCGGAGTGCCACTTACTTTTACCAATGCACTAGGAATCCAATTTTTGTTGGCACCTCCTGACAAAACTGGTGATGAGCCGTATTTCCTGAGTAAATATGAAATCACTCAAAGTCAATGGCAGAGTCTAATGGTAAGTAATCCTAGCCAAGTAATAAATTCAGAGGGTCCCGTTGAAAAAGTTAATTGGAATGACACCCAAGTGTTTATTCAAAGACTAAACCAATTAGAAGCAACAACGCGGTATTCATTACCATCAAAATCCGAATGGTCCTATGTAGCTGCAGCTGGCTCGCAAGGACGCTATCATTTTGGTAATGAAAATTCACTGTTAAAATTCTTTGCATGGTACGGGTCTAATGCAACATGCTCTACAAACGGTGATGCACGCTGTCCTCAAACAAAGGGTGGAAGGCTTCCAAACGCTTGGGGATTTTATGATTTATATGGAAACGTAAGAGAATGGGTTCAAGACGACTACCAACAGAATTTAGCTTATAGATTCTCTATGAATTGCTCTTACTCTAACAATTCAACGCGAGCCTGTTTTACTCAATCGTTTACTTTAAATCCTAACTCTTTTTCAAGTCCTAATTTAGGATTTAGAATCAAAGCTAAAGTCCTCACCCAAGCATATGAAAGTCCGTTTTTACCTCAGAAAGACTATAAACAAACTCCATTTGAAACCTTTGCAAACTGATCTATCAAACTAGAAACTGGAGTCGTAAAGCCTTTATCCAGTATACTGGCTCTATGGGTACAGAAGTACTAGATATACCTGAACTTCAAACTCCGTTTCAAATTGCTAGTAATGTGCTTGAAATGAGTAATTCGGACATTCCTAAACCACGTAAAATGCGAATTTTAATGAGCTATGCTAATCATCCTAATGATAAAGTTAGAGCTACTGCTCTTGATTCACTATCACTTATAATAAGCCCTGAGCTCGTAAGTTTTTATCTACCTTATCTCTCAGATTTGAGTATCGAAGTACGCGGAAATGCAATAAACTATCTAGCCTCAGATTCTGTAATCGCCGAAACATACTCGGATGAGATCACCGAAGCAATGGATAGTTTATTGAATTCATCGACTGAAGTTGCGCATAAAACTTTATTTAACTGTTTAAGCAAATTAAATAGATCTGATTACGCACAACAAGCAGCCAAACTTGCTCGTCTAGCAAATAAAGAAATTCGACAACAAGCTCTGAAACTTTTGAGAAGCTGGGGTATGGATTCACCCGAATTAAATGATCTAACACAGCAGACTGAAAATATAATTTGTAAGTCAAAATCATCTCTAAAAAATAATATCCAGTCTCAGATTGAAGGCAATTCTGCTGAGCTATTTTTAGATGCAGATCAGTTTTTAGTTGAATTAAAAGAGGTTTTATCGAGCTCAAATAAAAATACTAAAAAAGTAATGCTATCCCAAATCCGTAATTACGAAGTATTACTAGACGAGACTGAGTTATTTGAAATTTTAAAAGGTCGATTGAGCAACGAGAAAGATACTGATTGCTTAGTCTTAATAGTCGAAATCACCAGACAGTTATCGAATGTAGATCACTGGGAAATACTGAATCCTTTTTTATACATTGATAATAATAAATTAGTAACAGCCGCTGTGGGGGTACTCGCAGAGCGTAATGATATGCGCATCTTGCCTATGCTGATGGAAGTTATAAATGAAGTGCCATTATCTTTATCAAAGATTAATCTGATCATGAGCGGTATTCCAATCCTAAAGAGAAAGAGGCCAGATTTAGCAGTTTTAGCCATAGAAAAAATTATTCAAGCCGAAGACGCTAACTTTATTTCGAATCTGGATAAAATTCTTAAAGATTGGGTAGCACCACCCGCCGAGCTAAGTGCAGTATTGATTCGTTGTTATCTAAGTAATCCAATCCAGAAAATTCACGACATCATGTATTTTTACCTTGAGAATCATTCAACACCATGGGACCTTATCCTGGTAGACAATCTTATACATTTGGCGCGTGAATCTGAACCTAAGAATCTCCTTGAGGAAATCAAAGATAAATTAGGTAAAAAGCACAAGCCCTGTATGAAAGCGGCAAGTAAAATAAGCTCTGAAAACGAAACAACTCAAAATCGAATGACTACTAATGAACTATTCTCTCTGTTACTTTTGCAGACTGTTATAGCAATATTCGTTTATTTAGCGTTTGATTATTTGGTGATTGGCTGAAAATTTCTGTAAACTGCATGACGCTTTCCAGTAGTTCCATCCATTACAGTAACAAATAATGACTTGATACTCATTAGTTTGACTTGCTCATCTAAAGATTCACCGACAGCCAAAACTAGCTCTCGGCCTCGGTAGACTAAGCGTGCCTTTTCAGTACCGTCGCGCCAAATCTCTTTACCTATAAATCTTATTGGTAAAGGAACCCTGTACGGGTTGCTACGAATCAGTCGGAATCCTAGCGATTTTTTGCCTTTGTTTGGCTTCAAGAAGCCGCGGCTTGAACAATTGAGTTTTAACTTCTGATTGGTTGTATAAGAGCCACCACGAATTACTTTAGAGAAACCACGAGCTGGTCCTTTATAATTCCGGAGAGGAGATTGTGGATAGTAAGCGAACCAATCCTGAGTCCACTCCGCCACATTACCTTGTAAATCATGAAATCCCATGGGATTAGGTTTTAAGGAACCTACTGGAAGAAGCTTCCTTTGACTATTTTCTCCGCCATAATTTGCTACCTCATTTAGACTTGAGGCAGAAACGCCAAATGGTAATCTTGTACCTGCACTGCAAGCTCTTTGCCATTCCATTTCATAGGGAAGACGATAAGCATTTGTGCTTTCCATTTTGTTCAATTTATCAATAAATTCCTGAACCATTTCCCAAGTTACCCAGTGTACAGGGTATCGATTACCTTCTACTGCAAGTCCATGAACTTTAGGACCTTTCTCCAATTTGTAATCACTATGACCCATCACCTTATGCCATTCTGCTTGAGTAACCTCATGAACACCAAGATAAACGCCATCCTGTTGGATAACTTGTACTCTCTGATCATTCATATCGTAAACAGTGAATTCACCAGGCTCCAAAACTAAAAATTGCTGACCTATGGAATTTTTGAATCCTCGACGAAGTACTTCATAATTACCTTTTATATCTTTTTGGACTCGATACGGAAAATTAGGGTTTGTTTCAATTGCAAGATTAAGCCACTCAAGATTGACAACAGGATCAATACTATTGAATTGTTCCATGACCAAAGGATAAAGGGCCCGCTTTTTAGTAAAGATTATTTCTCTGATTAACCACCGGTCTACAACATCCGATCCAATTCGGAAGTATTGATATAACTTTGCAGGCTTCCATTGAATTTTAGAATGTTGTAAAAGAAATTTTCCAACTTGTAAAGCTCCTGCAATGGTGTCGAAACCCGCTGGACTGAGATCTACCATATCCACTGGTGGTGGGTTTTTAATCAATGTCATACGCAATTTTTCAATGATCTTCTTATCTTCAAAACGTATGATCTGATCTAGCAGTGGATCCTCGTCCTCTGGAAAAAAGTGATCTTCCTGCCATCCAGAGGGCTTGAGTAATAACCAATAAATTAATTCTGGATCTGGCCAATCCAAAGCCCGAGTGTAGAGCTTCTTCAAATTATTACGATCACCGACTCTGCGTGCCTGTCTCAATTCCACGAAAAATAGAGTCATGTCTATTTTTTTATAAAAATTTGGTCTGACAAGACCACCTCGAAGCTTTTTCCACTCCGGGTATAAATTCATGTGACCGGCTAGAACAGCGAGTAAATGCAAACTAAACTCTGGTTTAAAAAATGGTGGCTCTGGTAAATAGCGATACCAAGCTCCTCCAGCTGACCAGGAAGAAAGAATTGAAAACTCAAGGTCACCTCTTGGAATCCATTCCAACTCCTGCTTTAGCAGTCGAGCTATCTCAGATAGCTCCATTTTTCGAATTATGAGGTTATAATCTGGCAATTTATAAGGTTTATGTGATGATTCAGTAGAAGGAGGGACTTCAAATTCTTCCGCCTGTACTGGGCAAGAGATAATACTAAGCAATAAAACTAGTGTTTGAAAAAAACTAATCACAGTAAATTTTTTAGCCAACATATATCTCACTATATCGGCATATTTTGTTAAGCCGGCAGCTTTTTAGCTTAATTAGATCATAGGGCTTAGCGTAGAAAAAAAAATCAACAATTAATGACAATCTTACACAAGGCCGCGCCGGCACATTTCCTGATAAATCATAGTCTGTTCTCGCCCCATTTGTCCTGAAATAGATGAATTTTCTTCAGCTCTTCGAGTGAGGTATGGAATGATATCTTTTACAGGGCCATATGGAAGATACTTGCACACATTATAACCCTCAGCGGATAAATTAAAGCTCAAATTGTCTCCCATACCGAATAACTGCGACATCCAAATTCTGTCTTCATTATTTGCTAATGATTTCTGCCTCATCAAATTCACGAGCTTTTTCAAGGATTCCGTATTATGAGTTGCAGCGCAAAAACTAATTACGTCGAGATTATTTATACACGCCTCTAATGCAGAATCATAATCACGATCCGTGGATTCCTTATCATTTTGGATAGGGCTGGCGTAACCCATTTTCGCCGCTCTTGATCTTTCTTTTTCCATATAGGCACCGCGAACATTTTTGAAGCCAAGAATGAAACCCTCAGACTTTGCTTTATCAATTAAATTTAGAAGATACTCTAAGCGACCCCAACGGTAAAATTGTAAAGTATTGAAGATAGTAGCAGACTGTTTATTATATTCTTGCATCAATTCCAACGCTAATTGATCTACACAAGCTTGATACCAACTGTCTTCTGCATCAATAAATAGCCTCTGTTTATTGTCACTGACATGATCAGCTATTCTCTGCATTCGTGACGTGACTTTATTCCAATCAGACTTTTCCGACAGACTAAGTATTTGCCCATTAGAAATTTTTTCCATCAAGGATAATGGAGCTAAAGCTGTTGGCTTAACAACTACAAAGCTAACATTAGGATTTTCGCGAGCACAATCAACCATGCGAATCACCTCTTCAACTGTCTGATCAAAACCCTCATTCGTTTTTTTAGCTTCAACGCTGTAGTCTAAGCAAGTGAACACACCATAGGAACTAAGTTTTTTAATGGTATTAGTACAATCACGTAGATTCGTGCCGCCACAAAATTGATCAAAAACTGTCATTCGTACAAGGGGACCAATTGGTAATCCAATGGAAAATGAAAACATTGTCGCCTTGGTCAATATCTTATTAATTGCTTGATTTCCCATGAGATCAAATAACTGATAGGCTCGACGTAAGTCACGGTCAGTTTTGGCAATGAATGCTCTCTCATAATTTTGAAAATCTAGGTTCATATTCAGATTTATAATCGCTAAGCTGTCCTACGTCAAGTGAGTAACTCACAAGGTCCAATTTGTAATGATATATTTATATTATGGACGATAGGGCATTCACTCAACGCAAACAAAAAATTTTAGAGTTAATCTCACAGAATCAGTTCTCACAAGCATCCTTTCTTATTCGAACCGTTTTTTTTGAAATAAATCCAACAGAAATCAAACAGAATAGCTGGCTAATATTAACCTGGCTTAGCTGCTCAATACGATCCCAAGATTATGAACAGGCTGGCGAAATATTGGAGTTAAGCCAACAAAGAGTTTTTAGTTTTAATCAGCAACAGAACATAGAATGGTTGCAATTACGTCAAGAATTAATTTTATCACTCGGCATTGATAACGCTAAACAAGCATCGCAGTTACTCCTGATCTGGAGGAAGCTAGCTCCAATCCTAGCCAGTAACAAAAAGTGGTATCGATTGGAAAATCTAAGTTCTACAACTTTTGATGCTTTATTAGACAAACGCTGGTCCTCATTATTCTGGGAGCCCTTACTTTGGTGGCTTCACTGGTCAAAGAATTCTCGATCTCTTGCAAAGCCCTCATTAGAAATTATCTTGACGATTTTCGATCATGAGCCAAGCATTTGGCTTCTAGAGCTGATACAGAAAGATCTAGCTTCCCTTGAAAATGATAAAGCAGAGAGTATTAATATGAGAATTCAAAATCGAATCAAAGAATTAAAAATCAAATTAAGCCCTTCAGTAAAAGCCTTTGAATTAAATCAATCTATAAATCAATGTATTCTTGACAACGATCAACCCAAACTACTTTCTATGTTAGAAGCCGGTGCTCCCCCCAATGGATATCCAAATCTTCAGGGAGCATGGTGGATATCCCTGCGCAGTAACTCGGAGTTAGCGATTATCGAGTCTTTGCTTATACATGGTGCTTGGGTGAATGTAAGGAATGAAGCTGGTTTTAGCCCATTAATGATTAGTACGAATAAAATTAAATTAGAGCAATTTAGGCTACTTATTAAATACGGCGCGGATCCTTTTATGCTAACAATGGAAGGTCAAAGTCTACTCCATCTTGCAGTAAATAATAATAATCTTCAATTAGTTCAAGAACTTCTGCAAATGGGCTTTTGCCCGGATTCAAGAGATATGAAAGGCAGAACCGCGCGAAAAATAGCAATGGACTTACAGCTTAAAGAAATAATTCAAGTCCTCAATAATTAACCTGGGTGATAATCGTCTAATCTCTATTTTTCTCACTACACGTAAGCTCCCAACTGTAAAATATTAAAGCAAACCATATCCATCCAAAAGTCCACCGATGGGATTGTGTGAATGTTTCAGAGTAAATCAATACTCCACATGATAGCTGTAAAAGGGGTGCTATATATTGCATTAGACCGATACTGCTCAAGGGTAAAACTTTGGCTGCACTGGCAAATAACAATAGGGGTATACTGGTCATTAAACCTGCACCAATTAACAATAGGTCTATTTGCCAATCAAAATTCAAAAAAACTAACTGCTCCGTACTTGCCAACCAAAGCAAGTAGCATACAGCGGGCAAAAACATAAAACTTGTCTCAACACTCAGACCAACCAATGATTGGGCGCGAACAGTTTTCCTAACCAAAGAATAAATAGAAAAGGTACTAGCTAGTGTTAAAGCAATCCATGGAAAGTAACCTAATTTTAGTAACGGCCAGAAAACTCCGCAGCATGCAAGCAAGATAGCAGTCCATCCCCTCCAACCAAGTCGTTCCCCAAGAACAACGATTCCAAAAGCTACTGTTAACAGTGGACACAAGAAGTATCCTAAAGATGTTTCGATAATGTATTCATTTTGCACAGCCCAAATATACGTAAGCCAGTTTAATCCCACTAATGAACCACTGGCTGCCAAACGTAATAGCGCAGAGCGATCTTGCACAACTTTACATAACTGTTGTCCTTGACCCATCAAAGGCACCAACACCATACACACTGCAAGAGACCAAACCATTCGATGAGATAAAACCTCTGTCGAACTGGCCGGCTCCATTAATTTCCAGTAAATGGGAAGCACACCCCACAAAGAATAGGCACATGCAGCAAAAAAATACGCTTTACGCTCTTGAGTCAAATAATGATTCACAAAAATCAAACTAGCACTTCAGCTGTTTTCACGCAAAAGCTTCTTGATTGATTTAGTTGTAGAATTTACCCTTCTGGATATGAATTTAATTTTCAGATTAATATGGATAATTATTCGATGTTTATCTAAACCCGTGGCTCAGGACCCAAAATTACCATTCCGATTAAATTTTAGGGTAATGCCAACTGATTGTGATCTGAATCTGCATATGACCAATGCACGTTATTTTAGTTTCATGGATTTGGGGAGGGTAGACGTCATGCTGAGTACGGGCATAAGATATGGATTTTTCAGGGAAGGCTGGGGTCCGATGATAGGAACATCATTTATTCGATTTCGTCGCGCACTGCCTCCATTTACTAAATTCGAGCTGGTAAGCGATATCGTGGATCATGATGATAAATGGATTTACATGGAGCAACGTATTGAAGTCGATGGAGAGTTATATGCAGTTGCCTATTTTAAAGGTCTTTTCCGAGCTCCAAATGGAAATGTAGCTTCTGATGAGGTAATGCATAAATTAAATAGAGAAAGCGGCTTGAAGCCCAAGACAGAATTACCCACAGTTTTCTACCAAATGGAAAAGGTTAGCCGACAAATTCAACAAACTTAATTTGATTTTTTTCTGCTAAGTATTCGGCTTGAATTAAATCTTCTGCTGTATTCATATTTAAAAACTGCCATTGCAATTTCGATGGAATTGGTAAATTTAGGCAGCTTACGTCATTACAGATGTTCTGCATTCGCTGCTGATTCAAATTTAATCTCTTTCTTAAAAGCTCTACAGATTTTTTTTGGTATAAAGCGCAAAGCGGCTGAGAGCCATTTGCAAGTTCAGGTATTATGAAAGTCGCTTGACACTTGTGTCGTATATTACTCGCCATCCACTCCACGATTGCCCAATTGACTAACGGAAGATCTACGGCAATCACGAATGTCCACTCAGATTTGGAAGCTTCAATGGCATCTATTATTGCTCCCATGATAGTTCTTTCCCTGCTACTATCGTAAACTATTGGAATATCAACGGTCTGCAATCGATCCGGCTCATCAAAGCGAGAAACTACGAAAAGGTCATCGGTATGATCTCTAAAGCGCCATATCAAGTGTTTTATCAGAGGCATACCTCTGAATTTGGCAAAGGCTTTATCAGAGCCAAAACGTTTGGACGCACCACCAGCAAGTATTGCGATACTTAAGCTGGGAACATTCATCCTTCTAAAATCTTGCTTATGCGCTTCAATTCAGATTCGAGTTTGTCAATTTGGGTCAGTCCGGATTGAGATTTTTTCAATGCAGTTAGCTCTTTAGACAGCTCCATAACTCTTGCATCTAGCTTTTTTACTAATGCTTTAAGTTGATTGACCTGCTTTATCAATCCCGCTCCAGACTTTGATTTGATCTTTCGCTCTAAAGGTTTAGATTCCGTTTGTAATAGCAAGTTGTTTTCATTAGAAATGGGCTCAAATTTTTTGGAGAGTGCGTTCTCAATCTGTTGATCTGATTTTTTCTGTTCCTGTAATTTTCGGATCAACTTCAATCGTTTCAATGCGTCGTTGGTATAAAGAATACTCCGACCCCGCTTACTAGCTGTAACCCATTTAGGATATTGCTTTACAAGCTTTCCAACTGTACTAGCACTGACTCCTAGCTCGGTGCCAACCTGCATAACGGTTAGCAATTCAATATCTTCATTCATCATGACCATCCAGTTACCACTATTTTAACAAATTACAAAATCATTGCCTAATCTGCATCATACGCTAGCTGAGTAAGTCGCATCTTTATTTTTTTAAGTTTAGATGCATTCATCTTGCGCACATTACTTATTACAAAACGTCTCAATGGACGAAATCCACAAAAGCCGAAGACACCCGATTTGATCATTTTGTAGAAGCTATCTCCTTTGAACAACCAACAATACCATTGGGGCTGAGCTTGGGTGTAAATTACACGCATACTTCTACCTCGTAAAAGTCCTACTGGAAGTCCTTTACGATATTCGAAGGCGAAACCATTCAATAAAGTACGGTCGACCCAGGCTTTCATTTGGGCAGGAAAACCCATCCACCAGACAGGAGTGAATAAAACTAAATGCTCACACCACAAAACAAGATTTTGCTGTTGCTGAATAATTTCTCCAAGATTTTCACGATTATCTGCAGTCAAATTATATTCGAATTTTAATTGATGCAGTTTGACAACTTTTACCTCATGTCCAGAGGCGATAGAGTGAGAAGCATAATGAGTTAACATGTATTCACTAAGAGAATCTGATTCGGGGTGAGCACCTAAAATTAATACTTTCTTAGATTTCATTTATCATCATCCTGATATAAGTTGCCTGCTATGTTGGCCGACTTCACAAAACCTTGAATTAAAGCTGAACTAAACCCCTTGTGTTCCATCTCATTTAATCCCGCGATTGTGCAACCGCGAGGCGTTGTAACCTTATCAATTTGATCCTCAGGATGAGATCCAGTTTTTAGTAATAACTCAGCCGCTCCTTTGGCTGTCTGTGCAGCCATCCTTAATGCTTCATCAGAATGGAATCCAATTTGTATTCCACCCTGTGATGCGGCTCGAATAGCCCTCAGGAAAAAAGCGGTGCCGCAGGCACATAGCGCTGTTGCCGGCGTGACCTGATCCTCTGGGATCAGAATCGTTTTTCCAACACATTCAAAAATTTCTGTTGCTTGCTGTATAGATTGTTTAGAACGGGGGTCCTTATTATCTACGGCCAGGCAAGTCATGGACTCACACACCTCTGTAGCAGTATTGGGCATAACCCTAACGACACTTATTTTTGATCCAACTAAATCCTGTATTTCTGCAATCGAAACACCCGAAGCAACGGACATTACTATGTGAAGTGCCAGATTGAGAGACGATTTTATTTCTTCAATTAATTTGGGAATTTGTAGCGGTCTAACGGCAAGTATCACAACTTTGCTCTCATTAACAGCCTTACCATTATCAGAACTTATTATAAATCCTTCCTCTTCTAAAAAATTTAATGAATCTACTCTTCGACGCGTTATTATTATCTGCGAAGGTTCTCTCACCTTCGCTTTAACCAACCCTCTAGCTATTGCAATACCAATATTCCCACCGCCCAGGATTGCAAGTTTGTTTTTGGACATATGGACTCCCTCGACTCTTTTTTATTTTCAACTCAAACATTTAATAGTATTTGAGACAGTAAGTTAATGAAATTTTACAGATTTTCGTCACGTTTTGCTTCGTCCTTGAGCCAATTTATTTTTCATAATTTAACATTAATGAAATAAAAGAATTAAACTCAATTTTTAGAACTTCTTTCGTTTACTTGCCACCTGACATAAACTAATAACCATGGGAACTCAAATCGAAAAAATGCCCCAATGGGAATTTGCACAAATTCAAATGGTAAAAGGTACACTAGGCGGACTTTATCTTACGTTTATAACCATTAAAAAGTCCGAAAATACCTATAAAGTGCTTAGTGGTATGAAGGATGAACAAGGCGTGGATGCTCCATTATTCAAACTATTAGCGCAAATGGGTGCTCAAGGTTGGGATATTATCCAATATTTACCTCCAAATTATTTACTAAAGCGACCTATTGGGCATCCTGAGACGAACTTAACATCACTCAAACTGGTAGATTGCTCTAAGAAATGATTCGTAGAGGATCAATCGAAGACTTACCTCAGTTACGCAAGATATACAATCAATCGCTTAGTTTCTCCTATTCAACATGTGATACGAGCAAGCGTAGTGCAACAGAAAGCATTCGATGGTTTCAACAATTTACTGATCGTTATCCAATCTGGGTATATGAAAGGGATAACCAGGTTCTTGCTTATGCCTGTCTTTTTCGTTATTCAATGAAGAAAGGATATAATTTTACTGTTGAAGATGCAGTTTATGTGTTGCAAGAATCGCAAGGTCAAGGATTAGGCTCATTACTACTTAAACACGCAATACATTTCTGTCAGAAAAATCAATATCGTAATATCATCGCTCGGATTTTCAGCAAAAATCAAGCTAGCATCAATCTTCATATTTCCCAAGGTTTCAAAAAAGTAGGCCACCTGTACGAAGTAGCCTTCATCAAGGGCAAATTTGAAGATGTTGAAATCTATTCCAGGTTAATCGAGTCAGGTGAAAATACTTAATAATCATCAAATAGAAACGGACTAATATTTCCAACCTCCTTGCAATGATTCTTACAGGAAGGGACTACAATTTCCAAAGTTCGTATGTAGGGTGGGTGAGGACGTAGTTTATTTAATTCCGTAGATGGTGATCGAAACCCTCTATAATGCGCGTGATTGTTATGAAATGGTAAATATCTATCATACAGATACTTATGAGAACGGTACTTATTGTAATTATAATTTCTCTTTAGATGGCTCCATCTATACGTAGGACTGGATTCCATGACAGATGAAAGCTTTTCGTAATGAAGTTTCAAATCATATGGTATCGCCCGCTTCGCGACATTTAATCGAAAATCATCGTGAGCACCCCACAAATAATTTAAACTTAGAAGCATAATCAAAATACGCATATAATCATGTTAATTTTTTAACATAAAGTCCTCAAGCCGTAGAAATGATAGACCTACAAGCTTTTGGGCTAAATTAAATTAATGTATACCTATGCAAACACTCTCTCAAATTCAATATCTTTTGCAAGATAGTTTGGTTCAAAAACCCGGTCTTTTGAGTCGTAAATATGGACTACCATTACTAGAACCGCACACTTGGAATGTTGATACACACAAATCGAATTCTGCATTAACTTGGGATCAATTCGTAAGTGCGGATAATCAAGCACAGGAATTATTTAAAAATTGTGGATTTCGATTAGGCATTCTTGCAGAATCAGTTTTTGAGAGTTGGTTAAAAAAACAAAACTTAGAGTATGTAAGAGGATTACAAATTTTTGAGTCAAAACCCATCACTAGAACGCTTGGCGAACTTGATTTTATCTACAAGCGTAATAACCAATGGCAACATTTTGAGCTAGCTGCAAAAATCTACTGCTATCGCCCTCAAAATAGAGATTTCATAGGGCCCAACAAGAGAGATTTCTTTCACCGGAAACTCGAGATCTTGCAATCTCAACAACTTCCCTTGATTTCAAATCCTCATACAAAAAGTGCTCTCGTTTCTAACGGCCTCCAGAATGTAGAAACAAGTAGTGTTCATTTTTGTGGTCGCCTGTTTTATCCTCCTGGGGAGTGGAAAGTTCCTGATTACGTAAATCCTGAACATTTGAGGGGTATATATTTTGAAAAGTATTTACCAATACAAAATTTACCATCTGATAATGCCCTTGTATTACTCCCTCGTTATCTTTGGTTTTTGCCCAAAATTGAGCTAGATCAACTAATACCAATAGAGTTTTCTACAAGTAATTTTGTTGACCTCCAATGGGCGGACTTATCAAATATAACCCAGATTGATAAACTGAAAATCGTCACCGATCATTATAAAAGTCTTGGAAAAACCACAATGCTGAGCTTACTTAAATTTAAGGCAGAAAAATGGCAAGAAGTCGAAAGGATTTTGTTGTTACCAGACTGTTTAAGTTAACAGAGCGGATTAGGCTTGTAAAAATGCATGTAAGTTGAATACAGAGAAACAAGTCTGAAAATTTGAAGTCTGACTTTATAACACAAAGAACCTAAACTATGACTGCTATTAAACTTCACTAAGTTGTCTTGAAGAGTTCCTCTAAATATCGCCTTATCCACACTTTTATTATTTCTCAGTATTATCTTTGACTACCTCAGCTATAAGAAAACATACGTTATGAGTTTACACAGAAATCTTAGCTTACCATGATAGGATTAATAGATTTATCAGTATGGGATTCGCAACTTCTCAAAAGTAGTTGATTCAGATTTTGAGTTTGAAATTATTTGTAACCATTTCACTGTGGCATTCATCTTTTATTCAGGAAGGGTTAGTCTATGAATAATTTCGGGGTTCTATCAAAAAGTATTAGGCTATATTTACTAATGATAAATTCATGTTTTGCAATGACACAAGAAGATATAAAACACCTACTACTGAGAACTTCCCTGGGAATTCAAACTAATCAAGTATCGCATTTATCCAAACTTACTCGAAAGCAGGCTTTAGATTTTATTCTGAGTAAAGTTAGAACTGACCACTACACTAATCCACCAATATGGTTCGATGAAAAGCCCTTCAATAAAACGAAAAAATTAAGTAAAGAAGACCGCAAAAAAATAAATAAGATTCGTCGAGAACAAAGCATTGACTTAAAAGCTTGGTGGTTCCAAGAAATGCTCACTACACCATCGCCGTTCACCGAGCAAATGACACTATTCTGGCATAATCACTTTACCAGTAGTCTGAGTAAGGTCAAATTGCCCAACCTCATGTACCTGCAAAATAGACTACTCAGAAAACATGCTTTCGGCAATTTTCGTGATTTGTTACATGCAATCACAGAGGATTCTGCCATGATTCTGTATTTGGATAATCAAAGTAATCGAAAGGGTAAACCCAATGAAAACTATGCAAGAGAGTTATTAGAATTATTTAGCTTGGGGGAAGGTAACTACACTGAGAATGATGTCAAAGAAGCTGCACGAGCTTTTACCGGATATCAAATTAATCGTGAAACGGGGGAATTTTTTATTAATTTCAGACAACATGATTTTACAGAGAAAACTTTTCTTCAAAGAACTGGCGAATTCATCGGTGAAGATATCGTGGATATAATTCTTGAACAACCAAAGGTGGCTAAATATATAAGTGAAAAAATTATTCGTAAATTCATATTTGCACCGTCCAGACAACTACTGTCTGATCTGGCAAACAATTTTTTTAACTCTGGCTATGAAATAACCCCACTGATTCAAAATATACTCAATAGCGAAGAATTTTGGAGCCCTGATAATCGCGCTACGATGATAAAGTCTCCCGTCGAATTGATTGTTGGTACACTCCGTACCTTGGGTCTTCAACCAGGTAATTACCGTCCGCTAGTTCAAGGTTCAAAACGGATGGGTCAAGATATTTTAGACCCTCCGAATGTCAAGGGCTGGGTCGGTGGAAAGCAGTGGGTAACCACCAATACTTTTCTAGCACGTAAATCAGTCTTGCTTAAATTTCTTAAAACAACTCGAAAGCCCCATCAGATGATGAATCGCATGACAATGACAACAAACGACAAGATGCATATGCAAATAAAGTTACCCCCTCGAGAGCATTTGCAAAAATATGGTCTGGCTACCAGGCCTATCTTTGAAGAAAGTAATCAGCGCAATATGCGTAATTTTTTGAGGAATCTAATTAATGAACCTAGTTACCAATTAAAGTGAGGAAAAAATGCAACGAAGAACTTTTATAAAGAATATTGGCTTATCGATGCTCTCATTGGGAATCCATCCTATTTTATTTTGCACTCCAAAATCCTCAAATCAAAAGACGCTCATACTTATCGAACTGAAGGGTGGCAATGATGGCCTAAATACGGTTATTCCGCTAAATAATAAACATTACCTAAATTCTCGCCCTAATCTTGCTATTAAGAGTGAAGAGGCCTTACAAATTGGACAGAAATTAGCTCTTCACCAATCATTAAAATCAATCAGGTCTTTGTGGGAGGAGGGGGACCTAGCTATCATCCAAGGCCTAGGTTATCCCAATCCCAATCGTAGTCACTTTCGATCTATCGACATTTGGGATACTGGTAGCAATAGTGATGAGTATCTTACCGAGGGCTGGATTCAGAGAGCATATTCTGAGGATACATCCGTATTTGAGTTTCAACAAATCCAAGGCCTGTCATTAGGTAATGAAAATCTAGGTCCGCTATTCGGACATCAAATGAAATGTCTCGTTATAAATAGACTACAGCAATTCTTCAAGCAGGCATCTCGAGTTCGAAAAATTAATAAAAATTATAGAGACAATCGATCGTTGGAGCACCTGATTCATATACAATCAGAGCTGGTAGATGCAGCTTATGAAATGAAAGCTAAACTCCGAAAAAGTCCTAAACTAAAAACTCAATTTCCCAATACCAAATTAGGCCATAACATGAAAACTGCTATTCAACTTATGGCAGCTGGTATTAGACCTGCCGTAATCAAAATATCGCACGGTGGATTCGATACGCATTCAAATCAAAAGGCCCAGCATGCCCGCCTTCTGAAACAGCTAGCAGATGCAATGTACTCGACCTATTCCAGTCTTTCTGAGCTCGGTTTAAGTGGCGATGCGTTCCAATTAACATATTCCGAATTTGGTCGAAGGGTAAATGAAAATAATAGTCGCGGTACGGACCATGGTACTGCTAATGTTCATTTTGCTTTAGGTCAAGCAGTTAGAGGAGGTTTTCACGGAATTTATCCCCATTTGGATGAATTAGAAAGGGGCGATCTAATACACACCACAGACTTTAGGCAGCTATACAAAGCCATTATTAAAGATTGGTGGCAGAGTCGTTCTACTCTTTACAGCGGGTTTGAGTCTCTGAAGATAATCGCTTAAATTCCGTTTAGAAAGCCGAGGAAACTTTGAATCCAACTTCAGTAAATCCAGGCTGATTAATTCGTCTTACAAAACCTTCAAGGCCTGTACTTCCCATCATATGTCTGATACCACCATTCATGGTGAATGTTCGTGACGGAGTTTCATAATCCTCATATTTAACTTCTACCATCAGATGAGTATCCTTGGTGAGTTTTGTGTCAATACCGCCCACTATCGAAATCCAGGAGTTATTTAAACTATATTTTTTATCAGTCGAATTACGTTTTATCGTAAAGTGGCTTTCAGTACGATATGTGAGATCATTTGTCATGGTTAGATAAATCGATTTGAAGTATTCGAAGTCAGGGTCTAAAATTAAGTTACGAGCAAGCGAGTCAATTGCAGAATTAACGAATCCCAGTGCAAATTCTTTACCACGCCAATTTTGATGGGCCTTAAGCCCATATCCATACTCTGGAAATCTAACATTTGCAGAATCGAAAAAAGTACCTAAAGAGCTAACCATCATTCGATCTGCATGTAGAAACTTAAATAAAACTTCAAAATTATCCGCTAATCCATAGTTGAACAGAAGATTCACATCCGTCGCTTCGTAACGACTCACATTTCGAAACACACCTGCCGTATTATTTTCAGATTTTAGATGAACATAAGCGGCATTAAATTCTCCCCTTGCAAGACCATTAGCTGAAATAGAATCGATCAGGCCCGTTGGCCCCACAGTTGAAGGTAGCAATCTAGAAAAGTCTTTGGGTTCTGGCTTAGTATTATATCTGCGGGGTGTAAGTATATTTTTGAATCCTGAAGTTTCGACTACTTCATCGGAAAACATAGAAACATCTAAATGTGAGTTCATTCTACTCTGTTTTAATGGAGTCCGATTGTTAGCCAGGTTCTTGGAAGGGCTAAATCGATCGAAAAAGTCTTTTTGATTTCTAATCGCTGTTTGATGTTCAGGAGCAGTAACCTGAGTAATGTTACTAGAAATGGTAGCCGCATTGATTGATAACAATGAACTACAGACTATACTAACCCAAATAGACCACGACAGTTTTGTGCTGATTTTACTCTTGTTCATCCTTGAAACCGCAGACAATTCTTCTGCTAAACCCGCTTTTTTGTTACACTTACTCAGTCTCTCGACAACCGTTAGGAGAGGTTTAATGGAATCTTCAATGAAAGTCTTACTCATAATTTTAGGTAGTATAAATTTACTCATGTATTGGCACGGACTACGTAATCGAAAAGATGTTAAAAAAGTACTATTACAAGGGGCTGTGGAAGTTGAGGGTGAGAAGATTGGACTTTCTGCAATAGTCTTTCAAGCTAGATGCTTCTTAATTTTAGTCCTTGCGATGAATCAATGCCTTTGGTTTTGTTGTTTTAAGTATGTCTCTGCATGGCTGGGTGGTGTAGGGGCAATTCTATGTTTTATAGACTTCGTATTTAACAATGAAATCATAAGTCACCTTAATCAATCCGTATACAGCGAAAAAGGGGCTAATAGGGTTATTTATGGCTTTTATTGCTTGGCTTTTCCTTATATTTTTTGCTTAATTTATATGATAGTGAAACTTTATAATGCCTAGTTCGCAGGGAGTTTTAGATAATGTTTGTAGATGAGGCGAAAATCTATGTTAAAGGAGGCGATGGTGGAAAGGGATGCCAAAGCTTTGCCAAAACCACCAAAAAAGCCTTTAGAGGTCCTGATGGGGGCAATGGGGGCCAAGGCGGAAATGTAGTCTTTTGTGTGGATCACAATCTGAACAGTTTACAATATTTTAGATTTCGCAAGCATCACAAAGCAGATCCAGGCGTTGCCGGAGATCGTCGGAAAGACGGTCGTGGCGCCAAAGACCTTGTCATTAAAGTGCCGAGAGGCACGTGCGTCTTTGATGAGAATAATAATCTGATAGCTGATCTAAACCGTGAAGGCCAGCAATATGTCGCCGCAAAAGGTGGTAGGGGTGGGCGCGGTAATCGTAGCTTAATCACAAGCACCAATACTTGTCCAAGATACGCCGAAAAAGGGGAACCAGGCGAGGAGTTGTGGATTAGGCTCGAACTAAAATTAACTGCTGAGGTGGGAATCATAGGATTCCCTAATGTCGGTAAGTCTACACTGATTGCAAAAATGAGTAATGCTAAGCCCAAGATAGCAGATTACCCCTTCACCACTTTGGTACCCAATTTAGGAATGGTACCAATTAACGATAATGATTCCATTTTAGTAGCCGATATTCCTGGTATTATAGAAGGCGCCCATGAGGGCCAGGGCTTAGGACATCAATTCCTAAGACATATCGAACGTACCGGATTCTTAGTTCA
Organism: uncultured bacterium; assembly: GCA_964603885.1. GTDB lineage: Bacteria > Muiribacteriota > UBA6191 > UBA6191 > UBA6191 > JAYZAC01. The sequence continues at coordinate 3,514 of CAZRWM010000023.1, read as the reverse complement.
CATGGTCGATTTGTTTCCCTATGATCAACAAAATCCCTGGCAAAGCTACCAGAAAGTAAATAAAGAGCTTAAAAACTACTCAGAGATATTAGCCGAAAAATATCAAGTTATAGTCTTAAATAAAATGGATATGCCCGGTGCAGAGGAAGCCCGTAAAAAGTTTATGGAAAATGTGGAAAAATCTGGAGAAAATCTTCAAGTAATTAGCTTATCAGCCCTCACAGGCGAAGGTACTTCAGACTTGGTTAGACGATTGGCTGAATACCACACGCTGCATCCAGCACGAGACCAAATTTTCGAACTACAGGTGAAGCATCGCGAGCGTAGAGAACTAGCGGTTGAGGCACTTACTGATGGCTTCAAAGTCACCGGTGACATTATTGAGCGTCATGTTGCTATGACTGATTTTCAAAATGAAGAGGCTATGCGTACCTTGCATAAATTTTTCGAAAGCTCCGGATTGATAAGTATTCTTAAGAAAAAGGGTGCTGCGGAAGGAGATCAAATCTACGTAGGCGAACAAGTATTGGACTTCATTGATGACGCTTACGATAGTCCGTTTCTGAGTGAAGAAGAGGTTCAAGAGCACATTTGGACCAAAAAGCAAAAAGAGGATTAATCCTTGTCAAAAAATATACTTTCTATTCGTGAGATATTTAAGACTTACGGATCACGCCAGATTTTGAATAATCTAAGTTTTGGAATGGATTCCAAGGCCAAGGTAGGATTAGTTGGAGCTAATGGATCTGGAAAATCTACTCTGATTAAAATAATTCTCGGTTTGGATGAGCCTGATCAGGGAGAGGTACATCGTAATAAATCGGTCAAATTTGGCTACCTATCACAGGAGCCAAAATTCGAAAATAAGGGTAATTTATTCGAGGTCGTACTTTCAGATCAGAAGAAAATTTTAAGTCTACTTGACCGTTTTGAGAAGCTCAGTATGGAAATCGCCGAAGAACCCTCCAAGCTGACGCAATTAGAACAATTGCAATTAGAGCTAGAAGCTTGCGATGCTTGGAATGTTGAAAATGAAGTCAGACAGTCTTTAGCCCTCATGGGATTTAAAGATTTAAGTCGATCAATTGAGGGACTAAGTGGTGGTGAGCAAAAGAAGATTGCTCTCGCTCGTCTCTTCTTGCAAAAACCTGATTTTATGCTTCTGGATGAGCCTACTAACCATTTAGATACTTTAACAATTGAATGGCTTGAAAACAGACTCCAGGATTTTGATGGTGCTCTTCTACTTATAACCCATGATCGCTACTTTCTACAGCGAGTCATAAACAAAATCGCTGAGATTGATCGGGGCATTTTGAGAGTCTATGATGGTAATTATGATCGCTATTTGGAATCTAAGGCCCATCAAGCAGAAGTGGAGCAGCGTACCCGTCATAATCATATGCGTTTTTTACAGCGCGAGTATCAGTGGATGCAAAAAATGCCCCGTGCTCGTGGTACAAAATCAAAATCTAGAGTTCAAACTTTCGAGAAAGTAAAAACGGAGCTTAGCCCCAAAATAGTTCCTCTGGAAGAGTTTCAATTCGGGTTAGCCCATAGATTAGGAGACCGGGTTCTCGAGTGGAATCAACTGGGTAAAGCATATGGCGGATGGCTTTTTCGTAACAGCTGCCACAAAATGTTAGCAAAAGAACGATTAGGTATTACGGGTCGAAACGGAGCCGGCAAATCAACATTAGTGAAGGTGCTCCTTGGCGAGTTAAAACCTGATGAGGGCTCAGTTTTACCAGGTAGCAATACTCGTTTTTGCTATTTTGATCAACAGCGCATCCACCTCGACCCAGAAAAAACCGTTTTACAATCCTTCGAAGAATACGGAGAAACAATTCAAACTGATCGCGGAAGAATGCACGTGAAAGCATTTTTGGAACGCTTTTTATTCAATCGAGATCGACTTGGAATACGTATAGAAAGTCTTAGCGGAGGTGAAAAAGCGCGTCTAATGCTCGCCCGCATGGTAGCCAATCCGGGGAATTTGATGATACTTGATGAGCCTACAAATGATCTTGATCTAGACACATTACGCTTTCTAGAAGAAGCTTTAGCAGCTTATCCCGGTTGTGCCATCGTCGTATCTCATGATCGTTATTTTTTAGACCGAGTCTGTACTAGTATAATGGAAATTGGTGAGCAAACCACTCCACTAATAACGACTGGTAATTACAGTTTTCTGCAATGGATCAAGCAACAAGATAGAGATAAAACTAAATCCGAAAATCAATCATCAAATAAGCTTCATATTGATCATCAGAGATCTAGTGGAAAACCAAAAGAGAAAAAAAGATTCGGTAATAAACAAGATCGCAGATTAAAAGAAATAGAAAGTCAAATTCATTCTCTTGAAGAGAAGCAAATTGAATTGAAGAACCAGCTAGAGAATCCCAAAGAAGGTGAGCCCATAAATTACGCTAAATTAGGTCAGGACCTACACCTATTTGAAGAACAACTCGAAGCTTTATACCATGAATGGGAGGAACTCGAAAACTTGCGGACTAGAGCTTAAAAAAAACCCCTCTGTTGCCAGAGGGGCTTCACATATTTAAGTATTCAATTAATTAAACAAATATTGGCGCGCAAACTAAAGATACAATCGATACCAACTTGATAAAAATGTTGATTGAGGGTCCACTAGTATCCTTAAATGGATCACCTACAGTATCACCAGTCACAGCTGCCTTATGGCACTCTGAGCCTTTACCCTGGACAGTACCATTATCATCTTTAAGCTCTCCAGATTCGATATATTTCTTGGCGTTATCCCAAGCTCCGCCTGCATTAGCCATCATGATTGCGAGTAACACTCCTGAAACTAGCGTACCAGCAAGCATCCCACCAAGAGCTTGTACTCCAACGAACTTACCAACCACAACAGGGGCAAGTACTGCTACTATGCCAGGCATTACCATCTCACGAAGACTAGCTTGAGTAGAGATAGTTACGCAGCGAGCATAATCGGGCTTACTTTTACCCTCCATGATTCCCTTATCTTCGCGGAACTGTCGGCGGACTTCTTCGATCATGTCTTGAGCAGAATTACTAACGGCAGTCATAGTTTGGGCTGAAAAGAAGAAAGGTAAAACTCCACCTATAAACAAACCTATTACAACCTTAGGCTCGATGATATTGATTGTAGTGATACCAGTTGCTGTAGCGAAAGCAGTAAACAAACTCAAAGCGGTCAACGCAGCTGAGCCGATAGCAAAACCTTTACCAATAGCTGCAGTAGTATTACCAACAGCATCTAGTTTATCAGTAATTCCACGCACCTCAGGCGGTAACTCAGCCATCTCCGCAATTCCACCAGCATTATCTGCGATGGGACCATACGCATCAATTGCTACTGTAATTGCTGTCGTCGAAAGCATTCCAACGGCAGCCATAGCAATTCCATACATACCAGCATAATAATTAGCTAGTCCAATCGCCACACAAATCATGATAATCGGTAGAACTGTAGATTGCATTCCAACCGCTACTCCACTAATGATAACCG
>CAZRWM010000022.1:0-26736 GCA_964603885.1 uncultured bacterium | reverse complement strand
CCGCTGACCTCTACGATGTCAACGTAGCGCTCTAGCCAGCTGAGCTAAGAGTCTAAAAATTTATAAAATTCCTAACATCCAGTAGAACCTTTGAAATTTGCTGAAATTTTACAATGTTTCCGACCTGAATGGAAGTCATTAATTGATGTTCTTGAACACTCTTTTCATGCAGAAGTAGCTGAACTCCAGATTCCTCTAATTGACGAAGACACTCAACACTCTCAACCATACATTCATTGGTACACAAGAAAACCGCTGCATCCAAAAAAATTATATATTTTGGCTTCTCTCGAGAACTACTCAAGCTTATCAGAAGATTCTCCAAAAGTCGGTACCCTTGTTCGCCCTGACCCCATTTGCAGGATGTAAAACACAAAGCAATATCTTTTATTAGAATTGGTCTGTTGGGATCACCATCATAATTGAGATTATGCTCAGCCATTTTAATATAAAAAGGGGATTCCTCTTCAGTATTCGATACATCACTTATTGGTTTTGTTTCCGACTGGGACATAATTCAGTCTACCAAAATGATCAGTATTTGAGCAGCTTTTGCTTACCACACACCAATTTTATTTAATCAAAAAGAGGCATCTCACTTACAAAATACGGGTCGAACAGCAAATCGAGGGCCTTGCGAAAAGCCCTCATCCGAACTCTTCTTGGACTTTCAACCCATCCCAGTATTAGATTTTCTAATTTCCGCCCCTTGATAGAATTTGCCCAAATCTCTCGGTTAGTTTGATTATCAATAATTCTTGCGGACAAACGAGCCTCACCAATGTCGCGTCGCTTTCCAGTAAGTGGCCAAATCAAAAAAGGACGGATACCTTCAGGTTTATTTTTAACCGAGTGAACTGTAACGTGGATTCGCACATCAGCATCATCTTTATTGGGAGTGTGGCGGTAACCATAACGATTAAACTCATCTTGGATGAATTCTTTAACCGGCTCTATGAACATTTCTTCAGACCAAATATCATCCAAATAGTAGCTCCGCATCTCGCCTCTCAGAGAATATGAATAAGCAGCAATTGTGGGTAATGCCACCGCGGAAACCAACATCATCCAAAAAAATCTCTGTAATTTTAACCAATTCATATAGACTCCCGGTCGTATCGTCTATATATCCATCGGCGTGTGACAGAGTCCGCTTGAGGCTTTATAAACTTGGCAAATACAAAATAATCAACTAAAATCTGAAATCAATTGTGAAGTCGACTAATTGGATTGTGGACTGACGATCTGAGTAAATGGTTTATTTAGATAGTTTCTGGCAAATTCTCCTAAATCTTTTAGCTTTACTGCTTGGATATTTGACTCATATTGCTCCAAATAATCAAGTGACAAACCTTTACTAAGCGTATTTCCCAAAAGCGCAGTGCGATCAAACAACGTTTCTTGCGCAAAAGCATACTTCGATATCACGAGTTTTTTTGCTTTCTCCAATTCAGATAACTCTGCGCCATCCTGTTGGAGATCGATTATTTCTTTTCGAAAGTCCTGCATGGCAGATTCTACGCGACCGGGCTCAGTCCCCAGAAAACTAAATAGAATGCCATAATTCATATAAGCTAGATAACGGCTTCCAATTTCATAACCATAGCTTTTATCATCTCGCATATTTCGAAAATATCGACTACTCATTCCGCCACCAAGAATCTCATTAACTAGCAAACCTGTGAAATAATCTTCATGTTTTTGACCGGGAACCGAGTAACAGGGCATTATATACGCTTGTTCTTTGGGATTATTAGCCGAAATAATTTTTCCCTGCACACTACTTTGAAAGGTTACAGGAACTTTTGATTCTGCTATTTCTAATTCTAAAGTTCCTAATTTGGATTCCAAATGGCGATGTACGATAGGCATAACTTCCTCAACAGGGCATGGACCAGACAAACTCACTACTATGTTTGCAGGTGTATACAGGATCGCATACAGCTCCTCAACGTCTTTTCTTTTGATAGTATCGACACTCTCTAAGTCTCCAGTAAAAGCAGAGGCATAGGGATGATCACCAAAGTAGTTAGATAGTAGATGATCCATACAAAAGCTCGATAATGAATCTCTCTTCGCGCGAATTTCCATACGAATCAGAGACAAGCATTTATCCCATTCACTTTGGGGAAATATTGCCTCACTAAAAAATTTACCAAAAACTTCCATGGCCTGCTCGAAGCTTTCAGAGGGACATTGCAAAAAATTACAATAATTTTCTCGGCGAGTTCGAGAGTCGGAGCATATAGTTCCGTATCTTGCTCCCATACCATCTAAATTATGCGTAATCTGCTCCTGAGATAGACTAACACTACCCCTTGCAATTAATCTCTGGAGAAGATTTCCTGTACCCGCTGGAAATCGACTGGCCAATTCAGAAAAGTTTTTTACGTACACATAGCAAGCTGATGTAGATTCTAAATCATTCTGTTGATAATAAGCTTGAAGGCCAGATGAGAATTTGATGTGATGCAATCGTGGCTTTAACTCTTTTGTTTTATACTCTAAATTGCTAAGTTTTGAGGAAGGTGGAATGCTAACGGGTTCCGAACTACCTTCTGGTAGCATTTGGATCCGATTTGGCTCCTCGCTCATATATTTTTCAATAACCCTTATAATGTCTTCAAGTCTGACAGAGTCAACCATCTTCTCATACTTGCGACAAAACTCTAGCTGATTCATACTCGCGTAAAATCCCAAACTTTGTGCCCTGTCAGTCATTTTTTGCCAGCGATATCGACATTCTATTTTTTCAATTTTCTTTGCTCTGTGTAACTCCTCCCGACTTACATAAAAACTTCGTAATCGGGCTACCTCCTCCTCAAGCGCTACATGATAATCTGCCCAGAAATCCTCTTTCACAACAGAGTGAATGAAAATTGGTGCTTTCTCGATCGAAGTGTATACACCAAAAGAAAGACCCTCTACCAATTCTCGCTCCTCTTTAAGTGTTTTGATCCAGCGAGAACTTCTACCATCGGTAAGAATTGTAGCAAGAAGGTCCAGTGCCATAATATCGTGAATATTTCCACGGTCAGGCCCTAAAAATGTCATGGCGGAATAGCTACGTTGAGTTCGACCACTGAATACACGCTTCGTCGGCAAGCTGATGACCGGTCGTGTATCGATGGTTTTAAAGTTATCGGGACTCTTCATAGAGCCGTAATCCATCTCAATTTTTTCGAGCATTTTTGGAGCAGCAAAGTTGCCCACCATTACGACCGTCATATTCTTTGGGTGGTAATGCGCGTCATAGTAATCACGAATTGTATTAACCGATACTGTTTCAATGATATTTTTATAGCCTAATACAGGATGTCTGTAGGGATGTTCTCCGTAGGTTTCCTGCATGCAGGCGTAATAAAACTGATTTTGCGGACTGTCTGTGCTTCTATCAATCTCTGCTAAGACAACTTCTCTCTCCTTATCAGTTTCACCGGGGTCAAAAAGCGGTTTTAAAAGCATTTCAGTTTGTATTGAATACATATCTTCAAGAACAGAGTCTGGTCCTACAGCGTAGTAAAACGTATAATCTTTTGAGGTCGCTGCGTTGTTAAAGGCTCCTATTTCGTTCAAACGTCGGTCAATTTCTCCCGCTTCCATCGTTTGACTACCCTTAAAAAATAAATGTTCGATAAAGTGAGACAAACCCCTGGTTTGCCCGTCTTCAAAACGTGAACCAACTCTATACCAAATCTGAAAAGTGGCTAGTGGATGCTCCTTTTCGGGTAATAGGAGAACACGTAATCCATTATCCAGAGTATGTTCTTGAAGATTATCAAACACTTTCATACCAAATTCTCAACTCCATATTCTGATTCGAAGTAATCACTCAAATCATCGAGCGCCTGATCCAGACTGTTGGCAACAAATAATAGTTGCTGTTGGATTGTAGGGTCATAATTTGTATTACACATCAGATCTATATCAAACTCTAAATGTCGAATTTGATTACTATCTACGCAGCGACGCAAATCCGAGTAACTCGATAAATTTCCAGCGCCCCATGTTTTCAGCAGATCATCTTCGTAAACTAATCCATACTCAACAGTAAACCAATACAGATTCTCAAGTTTCTTAATTTGATCATCACTAGCCTTAACTGCTGCTTTGGCAAATTGTACATAGCAGTGCGCTATTTTAGGATCCATTAAAAGTGGAACATGACCAATTACATCATGACAAATGTCTGGTTCGGGAGTGAAGTCCGGTTTACTGCTATGTCTGATGTATTGTGTGCAATAAAATTCACGATTCTCAAGACAGCTGAAGAAATAACGGGAAGTAACCAAACCACTCACAGGAACTACTCTAAAGCCGGTCCGCGGATACAAAGAATCGTTAACTTCACCAAGAGTCGGAATTCTATCAGGATTTAATTTTAAGTTTAACAAACCCTCATAAACGTTTGTGACTGCATATTTTTCATACCGGGAGAGTATAGTTGTGTAGAGGTGGTTCCAAAGCTCGTGCTGAGACTTCTCGTATTTAATTACAGGAAGCTCTAATTTTTGATTATACTCTCGCTTCTTGAGATATTCTGATGCCAATCGAGCAATTTGATCTCTTTGTGCTCGGTAGCTGGCATCCTTAAAGCCAGGATGATCTTGATCTAAGTCTACTAAGAAATTAGAATCCATCTAAACTCCGTTACTTAAAAATTGTTGAGCAATGACCGCTTCCCTGTAAAAAAATAATTGATTATCAAAGTCTTCAAGACCACCGTAGCATTCAGATAAGAGTGTTAAGAGCATGGGTAGATAATGTAAATTACCATTCTGCAAACTTGATTCAATCGCTAGATCTAAATGCTTTAAAGATTCCTGAATTTTATTATTCTGTAGTTCAAAACCTGCCTCCGCATAATGGGCCATTTCTGGCAATGCAACTAAGACTTGATTCCAATTATTAGGTTTTTCGTGACCATCAAGAAATCCGAGTAAGGCAAAAAGATTCTGCAATTCGGCCACCTTATGCCCTGTAAACATTTCCTCGATTTGTAAGGGAGATAAATTTTCTTTGAGTGATTTCTTGAGTAAAACCTGGAGAACGAGCGAGCCATAAACACTCAAAGAATCCATCTCTTCGAGATGCTGTAACCATAGGTTTTCAGCTCCAAATTGCCATAACACTTCGAGTAATAATTCCCATTGCTTCGTGAGAGCAGGGGGTAGGGATTTAATCAGTATGTCTGCCTTGGAGGTATCATAGTTAACTAATAAATCTAAAATACTCAAATTCCACGCCAAACGAGAAGACAATTCCTCACTGTCCCACTTTACATCGGACATTGCATCACACAGTTCCAAAAGTAAATTCAGTGAACGGGTACTCTCATATTCAGTCAGCAAACTCTGTAAGCATTCTGATGACGGCTGGCCACTGACTTTCAACTGTAACTCCAACAGCGCATGTGGATCCAAAAACTGATTCCCTAAGTCCAAACATTGCATCTGTAGTGATTGAAAAATGTTGGGATGGGCGCTCTCTAGGTCAGTGATTAGCGATAAATCTTCAATTCGTGCCATACCATTATTGGAATCTATGATGAATTTTAGGAGTGGTTCGCGATCCATTAGCGTTTCTAACTTTTGGCACATAGGGTTGAAATCGTGAGGAATACCGCTTGGAAAAAAGCTTAGAAAGGCGAGAATCTCGAGAGTTTCTGCACACTCAGAGCAGCGCTGATTGATCCATTCTCTCTGTTGTTTACCGGCACCTAACATAAAATTATTATCATTGAAATCGGACTTAATACCATAGAGGGTTTGATACGAATGTTTTAGAAAGGGAGAGATATGATTGATTTCTAGATACTGATTACCCTTAAAGAAAAACTGAACACCAAAATCTGACTGGATAGCCTCTTTGCCAGAGAGCCGTGTTTGTACCCCCAGTATCACAAACATTCGTTCAGGTTTCCACTCACAGATTAAGCGTAGTAGTTCTTTACCTTCAGCACTCATGATCTCGCACTGATCCAAACATAAAACTACTTTACCAGGGTAAATCTTTAATAGGGATTTCATCTTTAATAAGAAGATATAACCATCTACTTGGTAACGATTGCCAACTTGATTTACCCATTCAGTTAAGCTTTGAGGTAACCGTGAGCGTTCCTTCAAATTGAGCTGCCACTGGTTGTAAATTTCGCTTGGTAACTGATTTGCTATTTGCTGAATCCACTGCTTTAAAAAGTACTGAGCTGGTTCAAAATCGCTCCGTAAAGAGTAATATATTCCAAGAATCTGCTTGCTCGGACTCTGCTCTCTTAGCCAAGACCGGATGAGAAAAGTTTTCCCATGCCCTACTTCCCCATGCACCACTAAATTACCACCCATATTCCCTTGGATGTAATTTTCCAATCTAGTTATTTGTTCTTCACGACCTATCAGTTTCATATTACTCGTAGTCATTGTAGCATGAGATTATAATTATCCCCTCGGACATGTCTTCTAAAAAAAGTTCAAAGCAGTTAGAATGCATTTACTTTAATAAACGGAAAACAAAGCTATGAAAAAGCCACTTGAAGAAGCTAAAATTTTAGTACTAGGCGATCTCATGTTGGACCGCTATGTCCGGGGTGATGTCAACCGTATATCTCCTGAGGCGCCAGTTCCTGTTGTCCGAGTAACCCGTGAACGTAATCTGCTGGGGGGTGCAGCCAACGTAGCTGCCAACTTAGTTGCAATCGGAGTTCAGACTTCGATGATGGCAGTGTGTGGTACTGATTTAGGGGGTACTCACTTACTCGAGCTGCTTGATCGAAGTCAAATTGATACTGATTTAATCCTCACTTCTAATGAACGAATGACGACTATCAAAACTAGAATAGTTGCTGGCCAACAACAAATTGTGAGAGTTGATCGTGAGGAACTTCTCAGTATAAGCGAAGATGAATGCACCAAGCTTTTAAACCAACTAGAGGAGCATTGGGATTCTTTTGACGCTATAATCATTAGTGACTATAAAAAGGGATTACTTTCTGATCACTTGCTAGACGGAATTCGTAATTTATCAATCGACAGACCTAAGATTATTACGGCTGATCCAAAAGAACGTAAATTTGGGAAATATTGTGGTTTTACATTGTGCACACCTAATCGTCTGGAATTTGAAACAGCGTCCGGCGTCGACTGCGATGATAAAAATGCTTTGAAGGCGGCGGGTAAGACTATGCGCTCAGAGCTTGAATTAGATGCGTTACTCGTTACTTTAGGTAAAGATGGAATGGCATTATTCAACCAGGAGGATTCAATCTTTATAGAAACTGAAGCTCGCGAAGTTTTTGACGTGACAGGAGCTGGAGATACAGTGATTTCGGTTCTTACAGCATGTCTATGTCTTGGCCTAGATTTCGAACAAGCTGCTCGAGCAGCTAACCTAGCTGCTGGAAGAGTAGTTGCTAGAATGGGGGTAGCCACTTTAAGCGAGCGAGAAATGGAGAAAATATTAAAACGATTCGAATAGCAACCCGTGGAAGTCAACTGGCTCTTTGGCAAGCACATCATGTCAAAAACGCGCTGGCTACTCAGGGAATTAATAGCCTAATACAAGTCATAAGCACCAAAGGGGATCGAGTGTTAGACAAAGCACTGACAGAAATTGGAGGCAAAGGCCTGTTTACTCAGGAGCTTGAAAAGGCGTTAACTGATGGTTGCGTGGATATTGCTGTTCACTCTGCTAAAGATTTACCTACGGCCGACCCAGAAGGACTGTGTATTGCAGCATTCATGAAACGTGAAAAATGTACTGATTGTTTAGTCAGTTCACAGCAGAGTTCGTATAGAAGTATAGAAATGTTGCCTCACGGAGCACGAATAGGAACTAGTTCTCTCAGACGTCAGTCACAACTTCTTAATTTACGACCAGATCTTAAAGTTACTAGCATTAGAGGAAATGTGGATACTCGTGTCAAAAAAATGCTCAATGGTGAAGTTGATGCACTCGTACTTGCCTCAGCTGGAGTGATCCGTTTAGGCTTTGAAGATCGTGTTGATCTTCAGATCTCTCATCTAAGTGAACTTTCTTTCTTGCCTGCAGTAGGTCAAGGTTCTGTGGCAGTTCAATGTCGTCAGAGTGACCTAAAGCTCTTTCAATGTCTTGCAGACCCACCGACTGCGTGTAGAGTCATCGCTGAAAGAGAATTACTTAAACGACTTGAGGGAGGTTGCAGTCTTCCGCTGGGCGTTAGATCAGAATTTTTAGGTAGCGAGAAGGTTAACCTGTGGGCACGCTTACTTAGTATTGACGGAAAAATGACCGTAGAATCAAATGGGCAAGGTTATCCTTTGCATGCCGCAGGAGAATTATTAGCCAACATGGATCAACAAAAATTATCCCGGATAAGGAAAACTCTAATCTAATGCCGAAGCTCTTAATATACCGCGACCGCGAACAGGCTGAAGAAAGCGCCAACTACTTTACTAAACTAGAATTAGAAATTCTCATACACCCATTGATCAAATATGAAGGCCGTTCGTTTCAGTTATCTGACCTGCATCGAGATTGTGACCACATTTTAATTCCCTCGTTAAACGCAGCCAGCTTCTTTTTCAATAATTCTGATATGTTTGATTTCTGCCAAACTCGAGAAATTCATTGTATAGGAGAAAAATTTGCTAAATCTTACGGAGCTGATTTCTCGCCCATACAAACTCACCGGTATTTTCTACAAGCAATAAAGCAATTCGCTGAGATGAATTGTCGCACAGTATTATATCCATGCAAACAAGGGCTAGCTCGCAAACGTCAAGCAGAGGCTCTGGAGGAGGGCATATCGCTTCGACCCGTAATGTGTTACGAGCAGTTTCAAAACGAAGACGACACTGATTTCCAAAAAATTCTAAACACAGAATCGCAGTTGGTAATTGTAAGCTTATCTGAAAGTCAGGCGCAATTACTAAATTCTTACCAATATGGCGATCATTTAATTGCATGTTTGGGCCAGCGAACTGCTAAACATTTAATTAATCAGGGAGTTCCACCATCGCAAATTATAATCGCTGATAAACCAAACCTTGAGAGTCTTGCTGATGCAATTAAAAAAAATTTTGCATAGTCTTTTACTTATATGTTATCTCTCCTGTTCCCACTTTTTGAAAGCAAGTTCGGACATAAGTCAGATTCCGAACGAGAAGTCAAACTTCACCAAAACTCTGATACCCGGTTTTTACTTTAAAGCTGATGAATGGAAAGAAGTTGAAAGAAATCCTTATTTACGAAGTTTTCGAAACAAAGACGGGTTGAGCCAGGTACACCTGGGTGTAAAACCCTTCTTTGAGAGTGTGGTCCCAACAGCGGAAGAATTGCACCGTACTTTCTTTCAAAATTTGGCCTCCTCTGCAGCATTAGACTGGAACATTTTAGGAATTCAGCCCGGAGATCAGAGATTGCACAAACCCCAATTAGTAGCAGTTTGGAAAAATTGTAAAGTAGCCTTGGATATCATACCCATTTTTGTTAATTCCCAAAAACTACACTATGCAGTTGCTACTTTTGTTTATCGTAACTATCCTATCTACTTCACAAGTAAACACATCAATGATCGAAATACTCTTGAAACACATCTGACGTCCACGTTTCGTCTAGACTAATACATAAAGGGGAGTCATGAAATTTTTCGAATGGGAACTTAATAGTGGTATTGGTATCTTAACTTTTGCTCGAGAAAAGGTCTTAAATGCATTAAATGAGGATTTATTGATCGAAGGCTTAAGTTTTCTTCAGGATCAATCTTCCAATACCGAACTCAAAGTTTTGGTAATTACTGGAAAAGGTGCGAAATCATTTGTAGCAGGTGCAGACATTGTTGAGTTAAGTAAAACTAACAGTGAGGGAGGCCGCCGCATTGCTAGACTTGGACAGAATTTCATGAATGCTTTATCTCAATTTCCCCGCCCTGTAATCGCAGCAATTAATGGATTTGCTCTCGGAGGTGGACTGGAAGTAGCAATTGCAGCGGATTTACGCTACGCAAGTTCAAAGGCCAAACTAGGATTACCGGAGGTCACGTTAGGCCTTATCCCTGGGTATGGGGGAACCCAAAGGCTTGCCCGTCTAATAGGTGTGGGTAAAGCTAATGAATATATCTTCTCTGGTGAAATGTTTACTGCAGAACAAGCATTACAAGATGGACTCATTCAGGGAATTTTTGAGCCGGACAATCTCATGTCTGAGGTGCTACGCATAGCAAAAAAAATCTCTGCAAGGGCACCTCTAGCTCTTCAGGCTGCCAAGAGAGCAATCAATTTGGGTACGCAATTAGATTTAGGATCTGCATTGGAAATTGAAATTTTGGAGTTTGGTAACGTTTGTGGTACGAATGATATGAAGGAAGGTACTTCTGCCTTTCTGGAAAAACGGCAGGCGCAGTTTCTTGGCGAATGAATTAAATTTATTCTAGGAACTCATCCAATGGTTCCTCTTCGTCAAGTTGAATCTGAAATGACCTTTTCCATTCTTCCAGCTCATACATAACTCCTGGAGAATTCTTCGACCAATCCTCTAACAATTTCAAAGACCTTTCTCGTACCAAATCAAATTTTTGCTGCTTGAACTGTGAACGAATTAGAGGCAAGAAGCGCTCGTCTCTCGTTTGGTCTACAAAGAATACCAGGGTTAAGCGTGGAGCCTCATGGTTAGATTCTCCTAGGTCGTTCAAAGCTCGATAGATTTCTGCAAACAATTCCTCTCTATGTTTTTGGTACAGAGCCAGACATGCGTTACCAATAACACGATTATGCGAATCTTTTAAGCAATCTAATAATATCTTTATGTCAGTTTTTGACTGAAGCTGGACTAAAGCCTCTATTGCATTAGCCCTAACTCGAGCATCCTCATCAGTAATACAATTTTTAAGGAATCTAATAGCCATCTCATTATAAGACTCTAGAAAACCAATTTTCTGAAGAACACTAGCTTTCTGCCTTTGATCACCAGATTTATATTCCATTAGCATGGTATTAAAGTTTTTGACACTCTTACCCCCATCATGAATTTTTTTTCTTTTCTCAATCAACTTACTATCATGATTTTTTGATCCCACCTTCGTTAAAAGATCTTTTGCATCATTAAGTTTTTGAGACAATGCCTCTATCGACTTCCAAGCCATTTGGACAACTAAACGATCATCATCACCTATTAATACCTCACAGCAATTAAAACTAACTGAATGAAAAATTTTGCCACACCAAAAGGCCACACTTAATCTAATCTTGGGATCAGAATCTTCCTTTAATTCTTGAATCACATCAAAAATCATTTTAGAATTCCATTTAGCTAGGAATTTTTCGACTATCGAAATTAAATCAGGTCCCAATACATAGCTTTGAATTAGACTTATCCTGATAGCTTCTGGAATCTTTAAATTACTTATAGCCTCCAGAGCCATTCGCTGAACTTCACGATCGGGAAATTCAAGATAATTTTTCAAGTCCCCTAAAGATTGCTCGCCACAACTGCTTAGCAATCGGATATTACAAATTTTTAAGTAGCTATCATCAAATCGTTTTTCAAGAGTCAACATTTTTGACAAGAAGTCTCGACGACGATTTTTCACTAAAAAAGTAAAAACTTTTTTAATAGTTTCAATATCATCACTCTGCAAATGAGCTATAATTTTTTGATGTTCATCATTCCATTTAGCCTTTGATAATCGGGAATTATCTTCATCAAACCAATCCGCATTCTGTAAAATTTCCTCAATCTGGGTAATAATTGACAAAGATTTTTCGTGCTCTAGCCAGTTCTCAAGTATGCGGTACCGATCGGGAATCACCGAATTTGAAATCTCGCGGATAGCGACCTTGCGAATACTAGGATCTCTGTTTTTTAATGAAACGATTAGTCTTTTGCGTATGTCATTCAGGCTCATTGTCTAGCATCAAATATACAGTACATAGCAAAAGTAGACAAAGGCTGCTATTGTTAGAAAAGGAGTAATAAACTCTCCGCTATCCAGTCTAGCCGATTGATTTAGTCGATCAGCAGGACGAGCTGGACCCTCTTTGCCAATAGTATTTATCCATTGGTTAGAGCGATATTTTGAAGATTTTGTAGGTCCGCAATCATTCTCAACCTCTCCTATTTCAGTTGGTACTCTCAAATCAGAGGTCATTGTATCAAGTGCTGCCGCTGGTTGTGAAATTATCGTATTTGTACGACTATCTGAATCTTCCTTGAAGCTCTCGAGTTTAGTAGGTAATTCAGTTCTTGGCTGTAATTCACTAGTTTCATTGGGAAATACTTGATCTAAATAAGCTAAATCGTGCCTGAGCTGCTTTCTACGATTCTCTTTTTCTAATTTTTCTCGCTTTTGATTTTCCATCTGCTCCAGTCTGGCAAGGCTGAACTCCTTGTTTGCAGGACGCAAACCATTCACAGCACTGTCTGTTTTATCATTAGATATTAGCCCACCGCGTAGTCCACCACGTAAGCGTAATTTTTGCTCAGGATTAAGCAATCCACAGGAAGTAGTTGATGAACCTTGTGGGGCGGTTTGCCTATCTACTCGAGAATTAATAATCGTATCTTCTTTCTTTAAATTCTCTGGTGAAGTTCTTTTGTTTATTCTCATTTTAGTTGTTGTACTTATCTCATTACTAGGTTCACTGCGCTTTAACTGTCGCGGAAATGGGACTTTATTAGAATCGAGAATAACTCGCTTAGTTTTTGCCTCATCACTTTTGTTTAGTCCTCGCGGAGCTATTTTGTGAATTTTTTCTTGAAGCTCAGGATTGAGTTGCTTGCCTTGATTTTGAGAGGTAATTACATCGGCAGATTTTTGAAGAGGATGTTTTATAAATTCGTTCAAGTCTAGAGGTGTCTGAATGGCTACCTTATGAGAATCCGGCATGACTAATCTTGAATGTGCCAGAGTCGTACTTAATCGGGTACCACACTGAAAACAAAAGCGAGCTTGTAAGTCATTTTTTGACTTACATTTCCTACATACTTTCATATCTAACCTTCCGAAAGTCGAGTTGTAATAAATTTCTCTAATGATTTATTAATCTAAATCGAGTCTGAAGGAGATAGTTTTAACAAAATTGCCTTATTTAAGATATATTTTGTAATTAATTTAGAGACGATTCTTTAGATAATCGAATAATTTGATTTCCTCGCCCGTAGTTTTATGTCTTATAAAATAATCAGTTCTATGTTTACTAGAATGAAATTCATCACCTTTACTGATCGAATTTGCCGACGAAGAATCACCCCACGTAGATTTTCTGAACATTTCTAAAAAATTTTTATCATTAGTGGCACCATGAGTAAAATAGTAGGTAGTTAATTTATTTTGTAATTCCATATGCATAGCCTCAGGTGACCGCTCAACTACCGTATATGTTCCTTCGGATATATTAATATTATATGAACCCTTACTTGAATCGACATTAGCACCATAATGAAATGAATAATTAGGAGATGAAAAAAGATCATCCAGAATATTTCCAATTTTAGTTATTGTAGTAAGGCTGGGTATGGGATTTTCACTCCGAAATTGGTGGTATTCTTCAGGAGTTGGATCGCGATCCCACAAGAGTTGAGTCTCTAAAGCAAATTCATGCAATTGATCGGACAAAGAATTCAAAAATACCTTTAGAAAGCCATTACTAATGTTCTCATCGTATACCGCTTCATTCAAACTGACATTATTAAACATTGGCTGATAAAGAGTACCTAATATACGCTCCTGGCCCTCAGGGCCGAAAGGATTCTCTGATTTGAGAATATCTACTTCCTTTCTAGCTTCAGATTTCTCAGAATGATCTTCTTTTACTGTATTTGAGTAATCAGATGTAGGTAATTGGCTATCCTTTGGCTTTAATTGATTTAGTACAGCTGCCTGTGTTTCATCCTCCAGCTCAGCCGGATTATTGGAACCACTAAGTATTTCTATAGTCTTTGAGACTCCGCCCAACTCATTAATATCTCTCAAATAAAACTGCGAATTACCTGACGCCTTTATAATAATTTTAGACTCTAATAAAACTTTAAGTGATCCGAAATCAGAGGACCTCTCCAAGATTAAATCTCGAAATTGATCAATGCTTAAATCTTCCCATTCTTTGATCAAGAAGTCTGTTTTACGATCTAAATCGACTCTTGTTGAAGTAGGTAGATGCTCTAACAAATTTAAGCTTTCTCTACTCAGTAACTTTGCTCTAAATTTATCAGTGAGAGATACGGTCTGTTCACTAAATGTATCCTGTATCTTCTCGATACTTCGACTAGAACCCACCAGCTCGTTAAATAATTTTAATTCGACCTCAGATAAAAAAGATAAAGCCCTAGTTTTAGGGAGCTGCGCTGGAAAGCTCGGATACTCTACAAAGGTGTGAAATTGGGAGTCAGCAGCTTTACTAAGTCGCTT
The DNA here is from genome assembly GCA_964603885.1 of uncultured bacterium. Classification (GTDB taxonomy): domain Bacteria; phylum Muiribacteriota; class UBA6191; order UBA6191; family UBA6191; genus JAYZAC01. The sequence goes on along the minus strand of CAZRWM010000022.1, from coordinate 12,359 downwards.
TATAGTTTTAATCTTTTGATTTAAATGATCGAGTTGTGCAATTCCTTGCATTAATGCCGGCTCAGAGGAAAAATCGATATCCTCTAACTTGTTAGTTTTCAAGAACTCCATTAAAGATCGAATCTTGGATGGTATCACTCCATTATCAACAGCAAATAGATGCTTGAGTTTTGGTTGCCCAATAAACTCTAACAATTGCGATTGATTCAATGGACTTTTGCCCATTATAAAGAGGAGCTGTTTTTTGTTAGAGGGAGGTTTAGGAGAATAACCAAGATTACCCTTAATGATTGCCGTTACTTTTTCACTCCCACCTCCAGGTGAGATTTTTCCCGTGTAGTAAATACCCTTACTTAAAAGAAATAAATGCGAAAATTTTTGGTCATCATCAATCTGAGTTAAATAAGTTTGAAAAGCACCATGACTTGATTGACCAATGTTTTGAAACTGTTTTTGCACACTGACGTTTAGATTAGGGTAGTACCATCTTTGCTCATATCTTTCCGACTCATAAAGTTTTCCAGATGTATATTGGAATCCTGATTCACTTAAATAATAAGCTCTGAGATCTTGCTCATAAAGTTCATCGAATTTACGCTGTGATCTCACCGTGGACAAATACAGTATAACGGCACCCATTCCGATGATGAGAAGCACTAGAACAAGTACAATGACAATTCCTTTATGTCTATTTTGGAATCGAAACACTATCAAAAAACTCCATAATCTGTTTACGGTTTTCAATCAGTTCATATTTAAGGTAAATCTCTAATTTCTGCGATTTAGACAAAAAGTGGGCGCTTTTAAGGCGTACCCTTCGGCTTGTAGCCCTCACTAGGACTCTGGGCAATCCTCCGCTCCCTTGACGACCACGTGTGACAAAATTACCAGAATCATCAAAATAAAATTGATATCTTGATCCGTCTGTATGTTCAGTCACAAAATAGTTCGAGGAAGGCGTCTCAGAGTTTGGAAACCAGATTTTTCGAGATCTTTTTACTTCGTCATGTAGAATCATAGCTATTCGCTTGCTCTGCCCATAAGTCACCACCTCGTCCATTTTACTCTTACTATATTGACCGGGTTTACTTACAACCAAGTAGGCCGCAATTATTACGGTTACTAAAATTGATGCTGCAATAATAATCTCTAGCATCGTAAAAGCTTTGTTAGGAAATTTAGGTTTCGGATTCTTACAACAAATCATCGTAATTGCGGGATAATAGATATTATAGTTTGCATCTTAACTACCTTGAATTTACCTTCTTTCGTCGCATACTTAACTTCAACATGAGCCATCTGAAATTTTTTCACACTTTGCAAATCAAGAGCCTGTTTCATAAAAACTCTACATCGAAAATCTTTTAAGTCTCGCACTAAATTAGGGAAAAATTTTTCTGGCAACCCCTTATTCCTACCATCCATAGACTGAAAATAAGGGCTCAACTCCATTCCACTATTTGGTACGACGGCCCTGAAATCATCATGCACAGGAATTTTTTCAAAAAGCCCTTCATATGATAATGCCGAAATATCCTCAATTACCTTATGAGCCAATTGATTTGCCATCGATTTTCGTCGAAGAACATCGAACATTTGATTACTTGAGGAGAAGACTCTAAAGATAGGTATAGACAAGACTATGATGATCACTGTCGCAATTACTACTTCTAGTAGGCTAACACCCTTACGCCCGATCAACCCCAATTCATTCACTTTAATCATTCCTGTTCGACTACCTTGAAAAAGTTTTGGTACGGCTACTACCCTCGTAATCCACATAGGCTTTAAATTCTAGTTGGCCTTTTTCATTAACGCCTACCGGATATTGGAAGTTTATAGGACTCTCGAAATTATTTATGACAATCGCATTTTCTACATTGGAGCTAAGTGCTGCTTTCTCACTAACAGAATAAAGTTTCTCGGTTAAAGTTAAGGGATCAACAAGGTCATGATTTATCTGAATCTGCTGAATTTTCCTCAAAATTGTAGGCTCTTGCATTGATTGCTGTAAGTTTTGAATCTCTGTGCCGTTGTCTCCATCTATCATAGTCACAAAAGTTTTATTATCTAGGACGCTGACCTTAAAAAGTGTTCCCAAAACTCCAGCTACTGCGACAGGAGTTTGCACGGCAAATCTCGATCCTTTTTTTTCAATAAAGCAATCCATCACACCGCGCTTTAACTCTGTTAGTACTTGAAACTTCGTCTCAGCCGAGGGCTTAGTTATTATGAGTTTCGTTTCGGTTTGCCTATTCCCTAAGTATGCGTCACCATGTCCGTAAAAATGTAAATGTAAAAAAGAATTTTTAGAAATTTCAATCATATCCATCGAGAACAAAGAGCGATTATTAATATCAACTGTCCTCAGTGTCACAAACTCATCAGAACCCCCTGGATAGTACTTTAATGAGCCAGATAAATTCTTGATAATAGCAATCACCGGATTTTTATTCAGAGGGTTCTCACAACCTGTAAAAAATACTGATAGAGCAACTAGCAGAAGAAGCTTAAGGTTGTTTTTCATTTCACTCTCCAATTTACTAAAAATTTTTGACTTTTAGATTATGGAGCATACATGGGTAAAATCCCACATGATGCTATACTCCACAGACAACTAACAAAGGATATAACATTATGAAGAGGGCCTACAAAGATCTGCAAGAATTTATCCAAGTTCTGGAAGATGCAGGAGAGCTGATTCGAATTCAGAAAGAAGTAGATTCAGAACTTGAGATTTCTGAAATCTATCTTCGGCATTCCAAGGCACAGGATGGCGGCAAAGCTATACTATTTGAAAATGTGAAAAATAGTTCTATACCGGTTTTAATCAATGCGTTTGGATCATACAAACGCCTTAGCCTTGCTTTTGGCGCTCATAGTTTAGAGGACTTTATGAATGAACTAAAGTCCTTAGTTCAAATCGAAATTCCTGAGGGATTCTGGGGCACGATGAAAAAAGGATGGCAAATAAAGGATGTTTTGAAATATCCACCGAAGCGTCTTAGTTCTCGCTCTGCAAGTTGTCAGCAGGTAATTTACAGAGGCGATGAGGTCGATCTTAGTAAAATCCCAGTGATTAAATGCTGGCCCGATGATGGAGGACCGTTTGTAACCCTTCCATTAGTTTTCACGAAATCACTAGATGGCAAGAAAAAAAACATGGGCCTTTATCGGATGCAAATCTACGACAAAAACACGACCGGTATGCATTGGCAAATTCATAAGGATGGCTCACATTTCCATGGAGAATACAGAAAAGCATCTAAGCGAATGGAAGTAGCCGTCGCCATAGGCGCTGACCCGGCATCGGTCTACTCTGGTACAGCTCCATTACCACCAGGGGTTTATGAAATGTTTTTCGCTGGATTCCTACGTGGCTCGGGGGCCGAGATGGTCAAGTGTGTTAGTGTGGATCTCGAGGTACCAGCGCACGCCGAAATAGTATTGGAAGGTTACATTGATCCAGATGAATTGAGGGATGAGGGGCCATTCGGCGACCATACAGGCTACTACACTCCAATAGAGCCTTACCCAGTGTTTCATGTGACTACAGTCACTATGAAGCGCAACCCAGTGTATCTGACAACTGTCGTTGGTCGCTCCCCAATGGAGGACTGTTACCTGGCTTATGCTACCGAGAGATTATTTTTGCCGTTACTACAGGCAATCGCCCCCGAAGTTATTGACCAACACTTACCTTGGGATGGTAATTTTCATAACTGCCAGATATTCCGTATCAACAAGGAGTACCCTTATCAAGGGCGACGTTTAATGAGCCATATCTGGGGTTTTACACAAGCCAGTTTCTGCAAATGTTTGATAACCGCCTCGGAAGAAGCTCCAATCCATAACGATGAAGAATTTCTTGAGTATTTTCTCAATAATCTTAACGTAGAAAGAGATGTGTTCGTCACGGAGGGTATTGTGGATGCTCTAGATCACTCCGCAAACCAGCGATTATTTGGAGGTAAACTGGGTATAGATATTAGCCTACCAATACATGGAGAACCTGGTTTTGGAGAAAAACTGGAGGCCCCTGAACCGGTCGCTTTGCAAACTGAATGGCTCGATAAAGAGTTAGCGATACTACACCCAGCGATCACCGGATGTTTAAGTTTTGGAATGCAAACGCGCAATCCAGTACTTTTATTGCGCGTCCACAAGGAATCTAACCCAGGAATTGCTGCCCAGTTATCGCAACGAATCTTTGAAACTATCAATCTAAAGCCATTCAAGATATTCGTTCTGGTTGATGAAAAAAATAGAGATTTGAGCGACGGTCACATGATTATGTGGAGAATTTTTAATAACACCGACGCACAAAGAGATCTTTACCGAGAGGGTGATCGAGCTCTATTTGACGCAACATATAAGTTGCCTGAAGAGGGCTACAATAGGGAGTGGCCTCCAGATATGTTCATGGATGAAGAAGTGATTGAAAAAATAGACAGAGACTTTAGCTCGATTGAGCTAGGCCTTTGAGTTTTATTCTACGGCACATCTCTAGTATGATGAAATTCGGAGGAAACAATGAAGGTTTTATTTGTCTGTCTGGGGAATATATGTCGTTCACCAGCAGCCGAAGGGGTTTTTAGTAAGTATATTCAAGATGCCGGTCTCAACGATGAGATAGAAACGGATAGCGCTGGAACTGGTGATTGGCATGTCGGTGAATTAGCTGATCCAAGGATGAGACAGGCAGCAATGGAGCGAGGCTTTCAGCTCACTTCTCGAGGGAGGCAGGTAAGTAAGCACGATTTTCAAAAGTTTGACTTTATAATCGCCATGGATACAAGCAATTTTGAGAACTTACTGCCCTTGCAATGTGACAACGACCGTGCCAAACTAATTCAGTTTCGTGAACTTATGACAACCCGGGAAATTGAAGGTGTTCCTGACCCGTACTATGGAGGTCCAGACGGCTTTCAACGAGTCCTAGATATTCTGCAAGAAGGTTGCAGGGAGTTATTGAACAGGTTAACCCACTCATTACGAGGATGAAGATGAACATACCAAAACCATCAAAAATTTTATTAACTGGATGTAACACCGGAATTGGTCTTGGACTTGCCAAAGAATTGCTACGACAAGGTCACTTTGTAATAGCCTGTTGTCGTAGTAATCAATACTTTTCACTCCTTCATGCTGAATTCGGAGACTTTGAGGAAAAATTTGCCTTGTATTCCTTCGATCTAGATACAGACTTTACGGAATCCTTAGAGACAATCCGAGAAGAACATGGCACACCTTCTGTGATAATTAATAACGCTGGTGTTTATCCAAGGGTGAGCAATCACAGTATAGAATCATCCTGGCAAGCAATCGAATTGGGAATGAGAATTAATATGAAAGCTCCAATGCGAATTTGTGAGTTTTTTAAGACAGACATGCGAACTCTATCATGGGGCAGGATTATCAATGTATCCTCCAAAATGGGATCTCTGGGAGATAATCGTAGTGGCGGCTCACTCCCTTATCGAAATAGCAAATTGGCAATCAACCTCTACTCAGTCAATTTAGCCCATGAAATGAATGATTCAAATATCAAGGTCTTCTGCGTTCATCCCGGATGGATACAAACTCGTATGGGCGGCATGCATGCTCCTGACAAAGTTGAACAAGCCGTCGACAGAATTTTATTTTGCCTTACAAATGAAGCATCAAAACTGCATGGTCAGTTTATAATTGGTAACCAAGTGATTCCTTGGTAACAGGAGTAAATTAATGAAACCAAGTAGAGCCTCAATACTATCCAGAACTGAAGAGCAATTTCTACTGACCCGGATATCGGTACTGCGCAAACAGCAATTGAAAGCTCTTCCAGATAATAAAATTTTGCATGATTTCCTTTCATTTGTTAGCCCAGAGAAAGAGCTTGTAGCTTATGAGGATGTGACATCGAAAAACCGCATATCATGGCATGTCACGGACGGATTTAATTTAGAGCTGGATGAATCATTTTTCGAATCTCCTGATAAGCTTCAGAAAGCATATGAAGCTGTCAGGCGTTGTTTTTTTGAAGATTTTCTTGATGAAGACGACTTCACCGAACTTGGCACTCAAGTAGTCGCATCTGATGTAGAAAAAAACTCTCATGAAAATTTTGCTCGAACAGATCAAATGGAACAACAAGCCGTATCTCAAGAGGATAAGACAGATGACGATGCGATGGATCTTCTTGATAAAGTAAATGATCTTAATGAAAATACATTATCAACTGACGAAGAAGAGGTTCAAGCCGACGAGTTTTCAAATTTGTCTACGATAGAGGAATCCCAAGCATCACCTGGTGTAGAATCTAATGCTGAGCATCTTGTAGAAACTGAGGAATCTGAAATAGTAGAGGAAGATGTCTCTCACGAAGAGAAGTCCGCAGAAAGTATTCCAGATGAATCTAATGCTGAAATCTCTGGACTAGAAGAATCTCCGACCGTCACCTCAGTGGAAGAATCAGAAGACCAATCTGACAAATCTGCTGAAGACCAAGAGGAAACGCCTGAAAATCAAGGTGAGGATGCAAACCTAAAATCCTCGGGTGAAGAAGACACATCTGCAAAATCAATAAAAGTAAGAGAGGAAGTTACACCAGAGCCTGTTAAAGATAATGAATCTAGTGATACTGAATCTCAAGAAAGTGATAAAGAATCGAAGTCTGAGGCAAAATCGGAAGAAAAAAATAAGGAAGAAGCCGGGCCAGATTTCGACGTTTTAGCTCAACAACTTACAGAGGTTGGCATGGAAGAGGATAAGATTGATTCTCTACTTTCGGCGGTGCGTTCGGGCAAAGCTCCAATAGAAACTGTCCAGTCTACAATAGATAAGCTGAAAGCGTCCCAAGAATAAACTATCATCCGCTTTAAGGAGAATTGATTCTGACATTCCCTATGCGGAAATCGTGAAATTCTCTATCACTAAAACCGTTAAGAGCGAATTTAAAACCATCTAACTTTATCCTCAGTTCTAGATCGATATCTCGAAATTTATCACTTATATTACCAGCTTTTTGAACATAGGCTAGTATGGGTATTTCTATATAACCGGCTTGGGAGAGACGGGTGTCACCAGCGTCTAAGCTATTTATATTCGTACCAGAACCAGTCAGAGGATATCCATTATGTAAATATTGATAGCGAAATTCTACTGCTGAATTATCAGAAATCTGAACACACATCTGATATTTTTCAGTGTCACTGTAATTGAATGGACACAAGCTATCCCTATCCTTTAGAGCAATAGTAAATTGAGTGGCCGTTACATGTGCGTAAGGAGGTCCAGAATGATCACGTCGCACAAGACTTAAACTCATCTTTCCTGTAACTTCATTTACGGCATTGTAAGATCCCAACGGAATTCTCAGAAATTCGGGATATTCGCTGAAAATAAATTGAGTCTCACCATTATTGGGTACTAAATCAGCGACTTTATTGACAATATTTTCAATCACGGCAGACTGATCTCCAACCTCCAAAGCATTCAATGTAAGGAAAGCACCGTTTATCATGTTACGTGAAACCAGGCGGAGATTAGGACCATTGAAATTATTTAACTCTGCCAATACTGAATTCAAATCATTATAAGAATCTAATCCCTGTCTCAATGAATTAAGAAATTGCTGAGATTCATTTTGAATAGGTTTAATGTAACTTTTCGTATAATTTGACAAATCATCTATAAGTTGATTTGAACTATCGAATTTACGCTGTATCAACCCATTACCTAATTGGTGAGCTAAATTAACTACTGTGGATTCGAGAGAACTTGAAGTTCGACCTCTAAAACTAAGATTATGTAGAGGGTTTAGGCTAGGAGATGAAGATTCAAATAGTCTAAGAGGCGACGTGTTAAAGTCACTAAAGCCGACAGATTCCTGCTCTACTAACTGACTAATAAAATTTCCAGCCAGACTATCTTGACGATTGTCATTATCCCTCAATCTTTGAAAGGAAATTAAATTTGTAAGAGGGGAAAAATTGATCCGCGGTATTGTTTCAACAGAAGTCGTGACATCCAAACGATAGGTAGATAACATAAACTCTCTAGAAACAATATCAGAGTTATCGACAGCTGTAGCCCCGTCCACTGCCTGCCATTGAGATATGAGAGTTTTAGATTCAAAAGGTACATATACATCACCCGACCATTTTCCTTGAGTGTTTGACAGAGACGCACCAAGACTAAAAGTTGTGTTATTAACAAAGAAACTATCTCTTGTATCAAGCTGTTCTAGGGTGCCAAAATTCAGTTTAGCTCCTTGAATTGCTTTAGAACTTAATTTAAAGGACTCAATTCTCACTCTCTTAAGTAATGGCCTCAATCCAATGTAGTAGGCTAATCCAGGCGTGATTTCTATTAAAGGATTAACTGAAGTTGTACTCATAACCTCTGAAACAGCGGTAGCATAACTTAAATCCTCTCCGGGGTAATAGATATGCCACTTGTTAGCGTAAAGACCAACCACAGCATAAATTCTAGAAGCGAAATGATTCAGTGGGTCAGTCAAGCTGGTCAGAGTCTCTCCGGACTTAAGAGGGATTAGCTGAAATCCAGTAGTTAAAGCATAACTAGGGAGACTATACGCACTTGTTTCCGATAGTTCGAAGGGACTGCTTGCCCTTATAAAGTAGCCTCTGTCAGGAAATAATTCAGTCAAAGGGTTTAAATTCTGGACTGAGTTTGTCTCCCACAAAGTGAAACGCTGATTTTGCAATCCTACAATTTGTTGCACCTTTGAAATATTTGAACCTAATACCTGAGACGGAGAACTAGGAGTCGTTATGGCAAAACTAATAGAAGACCACCCCTCAGGAATACTTAAACCCCAAGGTAGATGAAGGCTCAAAAAAAATAGGGTAAAAAAACTCGTCAGTCGGCAGAACATTACGGCTCAGCATTTAAGCACAGTTAATTTGATTTAGGTATCTCTAAAACAAAAAGGACCAGTCAAGTTACCGGCCCTTATCTTATAACGCTATTTTAATGGCTTACTTGAGATTCAGCTTACTACGTTTTTGATGCTCAATTGTAGCATTAATAGCCCAATCAGGTGTTTGAAGTACTCCCCACTCAATATCTTGTTCTTTAATCGTGGAGTAAGCTTTTATCGCTTCAGGCAATTCAAATTCTCCGTCAGCAAAGGTATTCGTTAGAGGCACAATTTCCTCATATAACTGACGAACTGCCTCAGTTAGCACTGTATCTTTACCATTAATCAAATCTTGCCTGCTTTGCGTAAGTACGAGGTCGGGCTGAAGAGGTCTTCCCTCGATCATAGTACCTAGGGGAGGAAAAGCTCTAGCGTGTGGCACGTAGACCTGCAGACCAGAATTCTTTAGTACGAATGGAATAGGAGATCCAGACCCGGCTCCATTTGGAGTCCCGATTAACTTGATTCTCTTAAATTCAGCTAGGATAGTCATACAGATATCTGTTGTTGAATAACATCCTCCATCCGTCAAGACATATACAGGGTTCGTATACGGTTTAATTTTGTTAAGCCGATCATTCAAACTAAGGTTGACGTAAAAGTTTTCAAACTGACCATCCTTGAAATATTTCTTTAATTCATCTAAAGATACTTTCAAACCAAATGCTTTCTTGAGAACAACCTTCATGAATTTTGGATCAGAGAACATTTGCTCTAGACTCTCCTCGTCCAGTTGAGGATAAGCTGCTCTAAAAAAAGTCTTCGATAATTTTCTTTCAAACCAGGAATCATTAGGCTGTTTCGTTCCTGACTCTTCTTTACGAGTGAAACGGTCAGTAACCCGGCTTATGAGTCCAGCTAAACCACCTTTTTTAGGGTTCAGATCAGCTTCTTTTTCTATTAAATAATTGGTGAAAAGGACACCCCAGGGCCCCACTCCTCCGCCATTCCCTCTCAAATCGAGTACTAAACCATCAGTGTTCTCAATAGCTTTAAAGACTTTCTCGAACTGATCGATTGGATCTTCAGTTTTCATCCAGGTTTCAATTTTTACATACCCAACTTTATAATTACCACCGTCATACACTGCGACCTCAATCGGAAGGGGACCTTCAACCTTTTTCTGATCGAACTCGCTGAGCTGAACCCCTTTTTCATCGTCAATCCAGCTATCCGTTGCCTTATTCTGAGATCCTGTAGGCTCAACGCTCTTCCAATCAGCATCTACAGAAACCAGCTGGCCCTGACCATTGCGAAAAACCAATTCAGCGGATTTTGACTTAGGTTTACCTTTCATAGGGTTGTAGATGTACATTTGTGATGAAAAAACTTTCCAAAATTGACCCTCAGAGGATGCTGCGCTGAATTTTCTGGCTTCTTTTGCCAGCTGCCGGATCGTTTTACCGTCAAACTTGAGTAACTCATCGCCTACTTTAATTCCTGCTTCTGCGAAAGGAGTTTCCTTTGGAACTCTACTGACAGCAATTTTACGACCGTCCACTAGTTTTAATCCAATGCGCTGATAATAGATACGCTCAGTTTCGCGGATCTTAGCGAAACTACTATTGTAGCAATGCCCGTCTCGTAATAAAGTTTGCGCCTCAGTCACCGCCGCATAGAGATCTAGATCACTTTCAGAGTTCCTTACTCGTTCTATAAATTCAGATTTAATCGATTTCCAATCGATACCGTGATCTTCTTTTTTCAAATCAAAGAAAACGTAGGCATCTGCATAAGTCTGCCAGAATTGCTCAAAATCCTCGAGTCTTTCCTCAACAGATATTGCTAGGCTGTTGAATACGAGCGTAATGCCCAGAAATAGGCTAGTTATTATTGATTTCATCATATCAGCATTTCCTCTCAAAACCGCATCTACACAGCAACCCAAAGACGATACTGTGCGTGTCACAATATAGATGACGAAATTATCAGAAAAAAGTTGTACAGCATTCAAAAAAAAACCTTTTTTTTTATTTTTTCTACAGCCTTCCTAAGCCTAGGATTGAATAATTAAGTCGATCTAATCACCTATTTGACGCTTGAAAAATCTTGCAAAAAAGACCTTTTGAGGCAAACATGTAGCTTGGAGGAACGCATGAATCAGCATCGACCAGAACGTATCGTAGAGGGTGTTTATATAAAAACCAAAAAACAAATTGAAGGAATAACTAAGTCTGCGCGACTTGCGTCAAAAATTCTTCACGAAGTTGGTAAACTAGTCAAACCAGGAGTGAAAACGGATACTATCGATGAAGCATGCTATGAAATGACGCTGGAACATGGCGCCGTACCGGCACCTCTCAACTACAGAGGTTTCCCGAAATCTTGTTGTATCTCTGTAAACGATGTTGTCTGTCATGGCATACCCGGAGACTACACTTTAAAGGATGGTGATCTGGTCAACATAGACGTTACACCAATTTTGGAAGGGTACTATGGAGATACTAACTACACCTTCTACTGCGGAGAGGTTAGTGAATCTGATAAAAAACTTGTAGAGGTAACCCGTAATGCCATCTTCAAGGGTATTGAACAAGTTGCGCCTGGTACCAGGCTCAGTAACATTGGATTTAAAATTCAAAAATATGTAGAACGAAAAGGTTTTTCCGTAGTTCGCGACTACACAGGCCACGGCGTAGGGCTAGAGTTTCATGAGCCCCCAACAGTTTTACATTACGGAAGACCAAATCGCGGCATTAAACTACTCCCTGGCATGGTGTTCACTATCGAGCCTATGGTAAATGCTGGTGATTACGCCGTTTACCTAGATAAGTCCGACGGGTGGACAGTTTTTACTCGCGACGGAAAAAAATCTGCACAATTTGAACACACTATCCTGGTCACAGAGAGTGGTTATGAAATCCTTACTTACCGTGAGGAGCTTTGGGGAGCGTCACCAGCTATACATAATTAAATTAGGATACAAAAATCACAACGTGCTTAGCTACACTGAACTTGTAGATCAAAAATTTTCAGAAATCGATAAAATACTATTTTAATTTGGCAGGTACTGGCTCAATTCCCCAAATTTGCTTTGCATATTCGTTAATCGTTCTATCAGATGAAAATTTACCTATCCTTGTCATATTCATAATGGCCTTATCAGTCCAAACTTTACGATTCTTATACAGTTTGTTAGCTTTCAGACGAGCAAGATCATAATCCTCAAGATCCTTCAGAACGAAAAACCGATCACCTTGATTGAGAAGACTATTAATGATAGGTTCAAACAGATCGGGGTCCTTTGGGTTAAAGAATCCCGAACGTACTAGGTCGAGAGTATCACGAATCTCTCTATTCTCATTATATATATCCCAAGCATTATATGAATCTGAATTACGTATTTGTTCTATCTCATTAACTCTGAGGCCAAATATGAACATATGCTCTTCACCAATTTCCTCGGCCATTTCCACATTAGCTCCGTCCATTG
>CAZRWM010000021.1:0-27581 GCA_964603885.1 uncultured bacterium | reverse complement strand
ATTGTGAGCGAGCATACGATTAGCGAGACGATCTCGATTACGCCCCTCAATAAATTCATAACCTCTCGCAATACCTTGTAATATCTGTGAGTATTTCAAAAAACTTCCTAGCTTAGCGCTCCTGTAACCCTCTGCTACCGTAATATCTGCAGAATATAGGGTGTTTCGCTTACCATAATTTACAGAATTACGGATACCGGGTACATTCGCAAAACATTCTAAGGGACTACAAACACTCAATCCGATTAAACTTGAGCTGTCTAGAATTACAACACCAAACCCATCATAATTATTGAATACGTCATCAAACTCATGCATTGGAGTCTGTCTTACAGGTTCGTAAACCTCCTCTTGAAGAGCCGCAATCTGTTCACGATAATTGGCGTAATTCTGCCCGCTTAAGACTTCGAATTTAAGTTTGCTGTTTTTCTCACTACGGGCTGCTTTAAAGAGATTGGTGAGATGAAAATGTAAGTCCTCTTCAGAGAAATCTTGCTGCCCGCCAAGTTGCCTCATTTTAAGTTGACTAAACATCAAGTGAAAATCTTGTGAAAAGCTACCCTTGTCTTCAATCTTTGGTGGTGACACCGGCTGGTATGTAATTCCGAAGGCCTGTTTAAGTGCCATGCCGAGTTGCTGGAATAATAACCTTAGCAGCCCATCATTAAAACTGGTATTAAGGCGAAATCTAGCCGTATGGCTACCAGCAGGATAATACAGCATTCCGTGTTCAAAACGACAAGCTATAAAACGACTCAAAGCATCTTTATCATAGAAATCAAATGAAAATGATAGACCTCGTGCTCGCGGTGAGTGAAGTTGCTCCTTAAACTCATCCACTAATTCATTTAAATGAACTCTTACGATCGCCTCTAAATCAAAAATTTGATCCTGTTTTTGATCAACTGTCCAGCCTTGCAAACAACCTCGTATAAAACTATGTACTCCATATGATTCATCATATGGTATTGGCTTATGTGATAGCACCATACCCACCTGAGATTTTTTCGCGCAAACCACAAAATCAGGGTAAATCTCTTGTCCAGTTGGATCCTTCAAATCGAATAATTGATACCAGAAAAAGTCTCCACCGAGACCAAAACCAGTCTGTACTTCATCATATATTAAAGGTACTTGAAAATTACGCGCCATGTTAGCCAATGCATTGTGGAATCGTTTACTTGAATATCTATCGCCACCCTCGCATTGAATTGGTTCCATTAATATGGCAAAAATATCTCCACTAAGGAGGTGTTCTCTAACTTCTTTAAGAACTAATTTTTCTCTCTGAAATAGTCCTTCGTGAATACCATCTTCAACCTCAAGTTCATCAAGCTTTTCGATAAAATCTGAACGGGCAGCGGAGGCAAATAGATCAATCCATTGCGCAGGCAGGCCAGGGTCAGTTTCAAGGTCACCCTTCATTTCTGGATACGGCACAAACGCCGAGGTAAAATCAGGCCATTCGTACTGGACACGCTTCGCTGGGTTCCACGTCGATGCCAGCGCCAGTAGCAAGCGACCATGAAATGATCCTTCAAAGGCCAGAACTTTTTTAGCTTTTGGATTCTTTCTAGTACGATAACACTCGCCCAAGGCGATTTCGTTACTTTCCGAGCCCGAATTACATAAAAACAAGTGAAACTCACTCCAACCGAGTTTTACTTGTAAAAACTTAGTAAATTCAGTCCTAAGATCTTGTATTTTCTTGGTATCACAACGGTTTGTCCAAGACTCTAAATGATGCACTGTGCCGAATAAAGGTCGAGCAGAAAAACCGAGTGCTAAGGTAGCTATTTGAGATGACACATCCAGTATTAATCGATCGGATTCAGTGGCAATAAAGGGACCAAACGAATTTTTCAACTGCGTAAGATAAGGCTTTTTTTCGGCAGGTAACAAAACGTCATCATAGCGCTGCTGAAGCTTTTTTATAGATTGATCAGATAGATTTCCGTCTACAAGTTTCATCGAACACATAATAATCCCTTCCTCAACTCCAATTTAAGCCCGGTAAATCAACTCCTTTGCCTGGCGCATTAGCAACTTTCATACTAGTAATTGCTGCATTACAATATCGACCTGCATGAAGAGCAGTAGGGAAATGATTTCCACTAGCTTTAAGTCCTCCGAATGGGAGTTTTGAAGACGCTCCTACCGTAGATTTATTCCAATTTACTAAACCAGTTTCCAACTCCCACCAGCACTCTTCAAAAATATCAGCTGAACTAGTAAATACTGAACCGACTAACCCAAAAGGGCTGGCATTTGCAATTTCTATAGCCGACTCCAGACTATCTACGCCAATTATAATCGTCTCTGGACCAAAGATTTCTTCCTGTAGATATTTGCTTGATTTTACCTTATCTACACTCAAATTATCAGCTGTAAATACCGCTGGAGTGATGTAATGACCTTCATATTCCAGCTCTGGTTTAGTTGATTTAAGCGGATTATTTAAGCCACTCGCAGCGGCATTGTTAACACCACTAAGTATCTTACCTAATGCTTGTGCATCAATTACAGGGCCCATAAATACCTCCTGTAAAGGATGCCCGACAGCCAAATTCTGGCTGAGCTTTACAAAACGAGTTATAAATTCATCTAGTAACTTGCGATGTACTAGAATTTTTCCGGTCGCACTACATCGTTGACCGCTAGTCATGAAGGCGCCAGTAATGGTTTCATACAATGCCGTATCAATATCTGCATCTTCCCAAACAATTGCCGAATTCTTTCCACCCATCTCAAGAGCCAGCAGCTTCCCGGGCTGTTCGATAGTTGCCTGCTTGATAGCCTTTCCAGCAACATATGATCCCGTAAACAAAACCCCATGAATGTGTTCATGTTGAGCGAGAGCTTTACTAATATCAACGCCACCCTGCACCAGATTGATTACACCAGGAGGCAAGCCGGCCTTATGGAAACAATCTACTAGAAACTGACCTACTGCTGGAGTTTTTTCGCTAGGTTTAAAAACCACACAATTTCCGCTCAAAAGAGCCGGTATGATGTGACCATTTGGTAAATGCGCAGGAAAGTTAAATGGACCTAAAATCGCCAACACACCAAGAGGTCGATGCCTCATAACTCCCTCTGTGTTAGGTAAGATATTTTCAATCCTTAAGTCTTCTAGAATCTTTAAACCTTCATTTATGCTAATAGCTACCTTACCAATAACACCCTTCACTTCCGTTCGTGCCTCCCAAAGTGGCTTACCCACCTCTCTGGAGATAAGATACGCAAATTCCTCCTGACGGTGAGCTACGATCTCTTGGAATTTTGTGAGAAAATTAATGCGGTCCTCTGTGTTTAAGCGCTTCCATTTCTTAAATGCCTGAGATGCGGCCTCGATTGCCAAATCTACTTCTTTTATGTCCGTTGCAAACTGACCCAAATTATCTTGAAGGTCTGCAGGAGAAACGCTTTTTATTACTTCATTGTGTCCTGTTGGGATTCGAAAATTACCGTGAATGTAATTACCTAAAGCCTGGAATGAAAAGTTTTGATTCATGGGGAATCCCTCCTACAACCGCCTCCAGCGACCCGGAATACCCATCTAGGTAGACCTTGACGGTCCCTGCCCTAGCCACTCAGTTAACCACAAATTTATCTCAATCGCCAATTTACACTCACTCTGGTTCATTAAATGCGCTAAACTTAAGGTATGGCGATACGGTACACACAAACATTGATCTCGCTAAAGAGACTTGTCGAAAAACAATCCTGCGAAGCACTGGCCAAATTCATAAAGCAGGAAAATGATAATGCGGGAGCTCTTATCTTGGCCCTTTGTTCTACTGAAAATAGATCCGAAATTCTTAAAAAAATTAAACAGTCTAAACAACTCTGCCTCTTGAAGTCTTTAACTAATTTGCAGCAGCCGCCAGATTTTGTAGTGCAAATAGTTATAGAATCGCTAGAATCTAAATTAAGCTAGTCTTAATTGTTAGTATTAAGTACCATGTCTCAATGTCTAACTCCGCAACATCACTCGGTTATCATTACTTTTTTGAATTTTATGATTGCCCATCTGATAAATTAAGCTTAATTGAACCCGTGCGACAAGCAATGCTCGAAGCTGCTGAGAGTTCCGGAGCCAGTATTGTGAACGATGTGTTTCATCAGTTTAACCCTCAAGGAGTGTCGGGAGTAGTGGTCATTAAAGAATCGCACCTATCAATTCATACTTGGCCTGAACATGGCTACGCGGCTGTAGATTTTTTTACTTGCTCACTTAAGACTTATCCAAAAAAAGCTATGCAGCACCTGGCACAAAAATTAGGCAGTACTCGAACTGAAATGCAATATTTCGAGCGTGGCTCACTACAACACTTGCGTGACAAAAGTGCCTAATTACTTAGCACTTTTGTTCTCAAAACTTATTCGTTAACTCTACTGTAGATGCTTTAATTCAAACCGATGCTCTGGTACAATCGCAGCTTCGTCCAATATAAACTGAGGAGAACAACCATGGCCGAGTTACTAAAATCTAGCCAAGAAGCCGTAAAACTTGTGGAAAGTGGTATGACTATAATGGTCGGTGGTTTTGGAGTATGCGGTTTACCAGAAAATTTGTTGCATGCGTTGGCTGAGACGGATACGCGTGATCTCAATTTAATATCTAACAACGGCAGTGTCGATGGATGGGGTAATGGAAGGCTTATCGCCAACGATCAAGTGCGAAAAATGTACTCTTCCTACATCGGCGAAAATGATATTCTTACCAGTAAACTGATTGCTGGGGAAATAGAAGTAGAACTTGTTCCGCAGGGAACATTAGCTGAGCGTATTCGAGCAGCCGGAGCAGGTATACCAGCTTTCTTCACTCCTACCGGTTTCGGTACAGCGATTGCGCAAGGTAAAGAATCCCGTGAGTTCAATGGCCGTGGATGTATTTTGGAAACCGCACTTACCGCAGATGTTGCCCTAATAAAGGCATACAAAGCTGATCGAAAAGGAAATCTACTATTTCGAAAGACAGCGCGTAACTTTAATCCTATAATGGCAACTGCAGCAAAAATTACCATCGTTGAAGCAGAAGAAATTGTTGAAAACGGTGAGTTAGAAGCTGATCAAATTCACACACCTTCTGTCTATGTAAACTATCTTGTAAAAGGGGAAAATTATGCAAGGCGCATCGAAAAAAGAACGAATCGCAAGTAGAATTGCTAAAGAATTACAAGACGGCTTCTACGTAAACCTAGGCATTGGTATACCAACCTTGGTAGCGAACTATATCCCAGAGAAATACGATATCTTTCTGCAATCCGAAAATGGTCTTCTCGGCATTGGGCCCTATCCTTTGGAAGGAAATGAGGACTCAGATTTAATCAATGCGGGTAAGGAAACAGTAACTACTCTACCAGGCTCATCATTTTTTTCTTCAGCCGATTCTTTCGCTATGATTCGTGGAGGTCATATTGATGCTACCGTTCTTGGTGCTATGGAAGTTTCTGAACAAGGCGATATTGCCAACTATATGATTCCGGGTAAACTAGTCAAAGGAATGGGTGGTGCCATGGATTTAGTGGCTGGTTCTCGAAATGTAATTGTAGCCATGATGCATACGAACAAAGCAGGTGACAGCAAAATACTAAAAGAATGTAGCCTACCACTTACAGGCAAACGCTGTGTCAACTTGATCGTTACAGATTTAGCTGTGATGGAAGTGGGTTTGGAGGGTCTCATTCTTCGCGAGACTGCTGAAGGTGTAAGCATCTCTGAGGTACAGAATAAAACGGAAGCCAACTTAAAAATTGCCGATGATTGCACAGAAGGTTCCTATTAATATAGGCTAAAGTGTTAGAAACTGCAGTCCCTATTTTTATCAAGACTCTCTTTCTTATCTGGTTGTGGATAGAAAGCAGTCAGTTGTTAACTAAACACGTCAAACTCCGTCCATTTTTACGACGATTATTAAATCAAGGCACCTTTGATTGTGTTGTTGTCTATAGCCTTTTACTATATTTTTCTGGCCCGTCCATAAACATATGGTTGCACTCAGTTTTTCTGCCGCTAATCACCTTAGACATTTTTATAGAAAGACGTAACAAGCGCCTTCAGGCTTACTTTTGGCTGGAGCTTGTTATTATTTTCGTGCTTGTTCAACAGGAGCTTAAAATTCCACTCCTTTCTGATCTAAAAGGTGGCTTTTTTAATATAGGTCAAGGTGCAGGCTATGTTACATTCTTTTGGCTTATACTAGTTGTTTCTCTAATCAATCTTTTCAATGTCGTTGAGGGTCTTCTGTATGGAATATCAATGGTTATGGCAGCTTCCTTCATTGTCGGGATTGCCGTACAACCCTGGGTTAATGCAGAGGCCATACCACTTAGTGTTACCTTGCTAGCTATCTGTACAATGTTTTGGTTGTTTACATCGATGCAGGAACGAACGTCTCACAATGCCGTTAGCTTAGGGTCTGCGCTGGCTTTGGTTGTAGCACTGGTGTCAATCGTTTCAACCAGCAAGACCATCGCTCTTGTTTCTTTAACTATGATATTAGGTCTGTTTGCGCTTCCTGTAATTTTCTTCGCATTTCTAATTTATCACACGCATTTTCAGTATAAGATCAAAAAAGCCGCAAGCTTTCTCGAGCAAACTCAAATTCTCTGGCGATTTACTAGTGGTAGTGTAAACGCGTTTATCGTAGTAGCCTGCGTTACCCAAATTTTTGTTCTACTAGTATTTTTCCTATCCGAAACCTGGACATGGTCCGTTTCTCTAAGTGCTTTTGCCGTCTTAATGTTTGCCCGCTTCGCTGGAATTATCTTCATCAAGAAAAAAGTAAAATTGAAAGACATCTACTACGTTCATCAAGATTACATAATTCTTTTTGGTACGCGTATTTTTCGAAATCGTAAGCAAAGAGCCTTAGATATAGTCAGTCATAAAATTGAGGAAGAAGGTTGTCATCACCTCATAACTCCTGATGCTCTATGTCTTTTAAGATCTACCCATGACCCGCACTTTGCTACTATTTTACGGAAGTCCTTCATGGCAATCCCGGATGGTGCTGGTGTGTTATGGGCCTCTATATTCCTAAAAGAAAGGCCAATTCAGGAACGGATCCCAGGCATAGATTTCACTCTTGATATTTGTCATCTAGCCCAGCAACGAGAATATCCCGTTTATTTTCTGGGTTCACGACAAGAAACATTAAATCAGGCGGTAGAAATTATTCAATCAGAATACCCAGGTTTAATGATAGTGGGTCAGCGTAATGGCTATTTTACCCTAGAGGATGAATCGAGAATAGTGGAGGAGATTAATACATCGGGTGCTCGAATTTTGTTCGTCGCAATGGGGGTTCCTCTGCAAGAACAATTCATTGATCGCAACCGACGAAACCTTAAAGTAAATTTAGTCATGGGAATAGGCGGAGCTCTAGATGTAATATCTGGACGTTTAAAGAGATGCCCTAAGTTCTTTCAGGATTATGGTTTGGAATGGGCTTATCGAACATTCAAACAACCTTGGCGACTAACTCGCGTATTACAATTACCTGTGTATATTCTGAATGTGATGAAACTCAAACTTCGTCAGGGTGACAGAGAAGAAGCTTGATAAACAATTTTGTCAGGTTTTACTGTGAATTTGAACACCTACCGCTAATTCATAAAATCATTCGATAGCTATTGATTTGTTTGCAGGCAGGTACTGTCGAATCCATATTAATGCGATTTGTAATAACAACATTTTGTTTATTTCATTGTATATCTTGGTCCAACTCAAGTTTAACCAAAAGCGAATTGATTCTAAGCGAAACTCATGATGAAGTAATCGTGAAGGCATTACAGTTTCTAGTTAATAGACAGAAACGAGATGGATCATGGATTTACGATGCTCAACCATTCACCGGAAAGATAACTTACAAAGGAAGTATAGTCCGTCAGGCGGGTACTTTGTTCGGTGCAGCGTTGGCATACGATGGAAAAAATAAGCAAGTGCAAAATATGCTTAAATCGGCAATGGATTATTTTCAAATTCACTCCACACCTTTTGATCGTAGGGGCTTCAAACTAAGATTACTGTCTGAAAATCATGAAGGCTATACCGGTACAAGCGCTCTGTTTCTTTGCGCATTCTTTTATCTTCATCATCAGTGGCCAGAACAGTTTCCAGTAAATGAAACAATCTATAAAGAGCTTATGGATACTTTAGAATATTATGTTCTTCCCGGCGGAGGAATCACTCGATACATGAATGCCAAAGAAAGCTATATTGATCGACTAGGTCGACCTGCCGAGCCTTATGCTAGTGCCCAACATTTCCTGGCCTTGGCTTTCTTTCACTTTGTATTCAAACGTAAACATCTGAGTCCTAGCTTGAAAGATTACATCGAATTCTATGATCGTCGGTGGACGTATTCTGATCTGGTCCCCAGCTATCATTGGATAATGCAAGCCTACTGGATCTTATCTCTTCTGGATAATCCAGATTTAGAGAAAGAGCTACCTGATATGGTTTATAATCTTCAGACCGCAGCTGAAAAAGAAATCCCTATACATAAAATTAATAATAATTATTGTGCTCAAGTAGAGGGTTACGGTGCTTATCTTCGATATAAGTGGGATCAAAAAGAGCTAGAACGTAGAGCTCTCTATAAAATGAGCGACTTTGTTAGACATCTTAAGAATTTTCAGCTCAAGGAGACCACCAAGAAAAGAGTTATCACGGATGGTAAACAAGATCAATTACCTCTGAGGCGTCCCGAGTACCATGTGGGAGGATTTTGGCATAAAGCTAAAGGTAAGTATCATACTCGTATTGATGTGACACAACATTGCTTGGCGGCCTTCGTTCACCACAAAGCCCTACAAGAGGGAATTCAAGACAAAGCCAAGTGGAACCGATGGATTAGCCATTCAGATAGATGGAGAAGTGTCCCCATTATCTCTGATGAATTACCGATTCCTAAATTGATGCATCCAGTACAATTAAAAACCGTCATACGCGAAGTTCCAATACCAATCAATAACCATTACAAGCACGGCATGATCCAGCTACCCGGATTTCCTAAAAACTGATTCACTTAGTAAAATTGAAAAGTTTGAGACTGTATTCTAACTGAATTGTCTGAACACCTCGCGAGAAATAACTAGTCGCTGAATTTCACTTGTACCCTCACCAATCTCCATCAACTTAGCATCGCGGAAGTATCGTTGGGCATGATATTCTTCCATATATCCCGAACCGCCTAACATCTGAACACATTGGTTAGATGAACGCATCGACACTTCGGAAGCATACAACTTGGCCATGGAACTGTAATGATTATAAGGTAGACCCTGGTCCCTCGTAAACGCTGCTCGATGAGTTAACAATCTAGCTGCCTCGATCTCTGCCGCCATATCAGCAATCTTAAATTGAATCGACTGCAGCGCTGCTAATGGTTTTCCAAACTGCACACGTTCCTTAACATGGATTATACTATCTTCCAATGCACCTCGCGCAATACCAGTAGCAAGAGCCGCTATGCCAATGCGACCCCCCTCCAAAACCTTCATAGATTGTATGAATCCTTCATTCAAATTTCCGATTAAATTACCCTTAGGAATTCTGACGTTTTCGAAAATTAATTCGGCTGTATCTGAACTTCGGTGCCCCAGTTTCTCCATCTTTGGACCGTGACTAAAACCAGGCGTACCTTTCTCAACAACAAAAGCTGAGATTCCTTTGGAACCTAAACTTTTGTCTGTAGAAGCCATTACAACAAAAGTTCCACCCACACGACCCTGAGTTATGAAAGTTTTGGCACCGTTCAAGATCCACTCGTCACCATCCAACACAGCAGTGGTCTTGGTACCAGATGCATCTGAACCTGCACCAGGTTCTGTCAACCCCCAGCCGCCAAGAACTTTTCCGCTAACCAGATCGGGTAAATACTTATTTTTCAATTCATCAGAACCAAATTCATAGATATGACCGGTACACAGAGAAGTGTGAGAGGCAACAGTGATTGCCAGGGAAGCATCCCATCTAGCTAATTCTTCAATCACGCAAGAGAAACTCACATAATCCGCTTCGGAACCGCCGTACTTCTCAGGGTAAACCATACCCATGAAGCCAAGTTCAGCCAGTTGTTCCACAAGGCGATGCGGAAAAGTACATTTTTCATCTCGCTCCAGAACCCCCTCACGAACATGTTTTTCTGCAAACTCCCGTGCGGTATCTCGGATGAGTTTTTGGTCTTCAGTCAGCTCGTATTGCATGTTACACCTCAAATTAAGTTTTTCTAATAAATTGTCGAGCAATGGTGATCTTCTGAATCTCCGATGTACCCTCATATATTGTTGTGACTCTAGCGTCGCGATACAACTTCTCTACGACGTACTCTTTAACATATCCATTTCCGCCATGAATCTGTACTGCTTCTGCCGCAATCCTATTACATGCTTCACTAGCAAATAGTTTTGCCATACTTGCAGCACTTATGAAATTGTCTCCTTGGTCTTTCAGTTGAGCTGCCTTTAAGGTTAGTAATTTAGCAGCTTCCAATTCGGTCGCCATCTCGGCCAGTTTAAGTTGAATCGCTTGTAATTGGTGAATGGGCTTTTCAAAAGCGGTTCTGTCGTGACTATATTCGAGTGCCGCATCAAAACTTGCCTGACCTATACCGCAGCACATTGCAGCGACTCCAATACGACCTGAATTTAAGCCATTCATCATTACCTTGAATCCATTACGGCCACCGATCATGTTTGCGGCTGGTATCCTTACTTCATCGAAGGTAACCTCAACAGTATTGGAGGCACATTGACCCATCTTATGCTCAGGTTTACCTAGAATTAGGCCCTTGGTATCTGCATCGACGAGAAAAGCAGTGATTTCCTTTCGCCCTCTGTCATCTTCACCGGTTACAGCGGTAACAACAAATACGTGAGCAAAACTTCCGTTAGTAATCCAGGCCTTCTTGCCGTTAATGATGTAGTCATCACCATCCTGTTTGGCACGGGTCTTTTGATTTTGAGCATCGCTACCGGCTTGGGGTTCGGAAAGACAAAAACTACCGATTCCCTTTCCGCTGGTCAAGATGGGCAGATAACGCTGCTTATGTTCATCAGAACCATAAAGATTAATGACCTCACACACCAGGTGATTGACGCCCATAGTTACGGCGATGGAGCTGTCAGCTCTGCCTATCTCCATCGTAGCTAAGCAGTAGCTGATGGTGTCAACACCTCCGCCCCCGTAATGCTCTGGTAAATTCATGCCCATGAATCCCATATCGCCCATTTGTCTTAAAATTTCAAACGGGAACTTGTGATCTTGATCCCAAAGCAATGCATTCGGGGCTAACTCCTCATTAGCAAAGTCGCGAGCGGATTCCTGAATCAATTTATGATCTTCGTTGAGATTAAAATCCATAATCAACCCATTCCAAAAGTAACCCCATGGCCGCTTTCAGGAAAACTCCAACTAACTGCACCTTGGTCGCAAGCATGCATGCAAGTTCCACATTCAATACAATCTTCGTACTGGAAGTGTACTTTTTCTTCAGCCACTGTGTAACAAAGTGCCGGACAAACATAGGTGGTACATTTGTGATAACAACCGCTATTGCAAATATCCGTATTAACAATGATGTGTGGTTTCTTTGAAATATTTGTTTTTAATTTGGCCAAACGATCCTTTACAGAACTCATAAACTCATCCCCCCTGCCAGACTAGTTTTGAATAGCTCCCAATAAGAAATACCAGACTCTTCTATAGTTTCCTTCACAAGATCTCTTGTTTTTTTCTTAGGCAATCCGTCCACGTTAAATACCTTGTACATTAGGTCGTTAACAAAATCCGGGTAGGTGCCAAACATATCAGGATTATGAATGAACTTTACAGCCCCCTGAAAGTTGACCATATCCTGTAAGACGAAGGTTTCACTCAATCGCGACTGGTAACTTGCTAAGGTATGCGCCGAAAAGTCACCTTTATTTTTAGCTTCCAGCACCGTCAGAGCAGCCTGTCGTCCGGACTCCATTGCCATATTCATACCCTCTATTGACTTACCGGTATTCATCAGTAGCCCAGCAGCATCACCCACAACCATTACACCATCTTTATAAAGTTTTTTGGGCACAAGGCGAATATCTCCTACAGGAACGACATGCGCGGAGTACTCCGCCATCTCGCCACCTTTAAGAATTGGCTTCATACTAGGATGTTGCTTAAAGTGATCCAACAAATCATAGATTGCTATGCCAGAGTTCCTGAGTGAAGCAAGACCAAGCACAAGCCCAATGGAAATCGAATCCCGATTGGTGTATAGAAAACCTCCGCCTTCAACACCCCGCGTACAGCCCACAAATTCATTACTCAAACCTGCTAGACCATCCAGTTGAAATTTGGCCTCAAGAAGTTCTCTGTCAAACTTCCAAACTTCCTTGATACCAGTGCCAACAATTTCCGCATTGTAGGTCTCTTCCATCAGTCCTACCTGACGAGTCAGTAAATTGTTCACACCCTCAGCAAGAATTACACAATCGGCATGAAATTCATCTTCGCCACTGCGGATTCCGATTACACTTCCGCCCTCTTGTAATAACTCATCAACTACGATTGAAGTCGCTACGAAAGATTCCTCGGCAAAGTCCCCTGCTGCAATCGCTTCCTCTACCTGCTCGCCGAGCCATTTATCGAATTTCGCACGTAATACAGCGATGCCATTATAAGGGCATTCCGCAAATTTATCGCTCTTGTAATCTATGGAAAAGCTTGCATCATCAGAGCAAAAACTGAGTCGCCTTCGATCGACATAGCGTTCGTAGGGTGGATCATCAGTTTCTTTTGCGAGTTCAGGAAAAATTTCCCAAGCGGTTGGACCCCAGAGAACACCGCCCGAGACGTTCTTACTCCCCGTCCATTCACCCTTCTCGATGAGAAGAATTTTGCAGTTATTTTGCGCCAATATGTAAGCGGCAGCACAGCCGGCCACCCCACCGCCTACTATGATACAATCAAACTTTTCATCTTCCATATTATCCTATCCCTGCTGGGCTTTAAATTCTTGTACGGCCTCGATTAGCTTTGGAACGATCACAAATAAATCGCCGACCAGACCATAGTCAGCAATGTTGAAAATAGGTGCCTCCGAATCCTTGTTTATGGCCACTATTACTTTTGAGTTAGCCATTCCAGCAGTGTGCTGAACAGCCCCTGATACACCACACGCAATGTATAGCTCGGGAGTCACCACTTTACCAGTTTGTCCGATCTGTAAAGTTGCCGGAGCTATACCTTGTTCAGTGAGGGCTCGCGTTGCGCCTACCGCACCACCAAAAGCATCTGCAAGTTTCTCAACTAGAGCGACCCCATCAGCATCTTTGACGCCTCGACCAGCTGTTATAACGACTGAGGCTTCATCCAAACTAACTCGATCGGAAGCGACTGCCAACAATTCTTTGAATACTTGTTTAACATCCGGTATATCTACATCCAATTTAACCAATTCAGCATCAAGCGTTTCGTCGGCCTCATTTCTGTCAAATGACCCAGATCGGATGGATAACAGAACCAGATCCGCATTACTTTCAACTGTCGATTTTGCCTTCGCAGCCATCAATGGTCGATTCACTTTAACTGTGTCACCCTCAATTGAAATCTCTGAGCAATCCATTATTCCAGCGGCGCCTGTTCTAGCAATCAATCCTGGTAGAAAGTCCTTTACTCCCTCAGATGTGGGAGTGAGCACTAACTTAGGCTTAACTTGCTCAATTATGTGTGAATAAGCTTTGACGAAAGGCGGGTTTAAGTACTGACCGAAAGCCTCATTTTCGGCAATATAAACCTTGTTAGCACCGTAATACCCCAGTGTTTTTGCTTCCGCAGAAATATCAGTACCTACGACAGCGGCCACTAAGTCCATACCGTGCTTTTTAGCTAACCTTGCACCTTCGCTTATAACTTCTAATGTGGATTTCTTAATTTTATTTTTCTTTTGATCTGCAATTACTAGTATTGTACCCACTACTAACTCCTAAATGACCTTAGCATCATTTGCTAGTTTATCCATTAATGTTCCAACTAATTCCTCTGGATCCCCTTCGAACTTTTGACCTGCCTGCCGCTCATCAGGTTTTGCCCAGCTAACTAATTGAGTAGGAGAACCTGTAGAACCCACCTCTGAAGAATCCAGGCCTAAATCAGCCAGCGCAATCACATCAAGAGGTTTTTTCTTAGATGACATAATCCCCTTCAAGGACGGAATTCTTGGGTCATTCATATCGTTTGAGCAGGTAACTAAACATGGAAACGGAAGATCGATCATCTCTTGGCCATCATCACCTTGACGCTTAACATGAGCTAATTTGGCATCCAAATCTGTAGTCAGACCTACGGCATTAGTTACGTAAGGAATATCCAAATGGTGAGCAAGTATTCCGCCAGTTAACCCCATGTCCATATCTTGACTTTGTTTACCAGTTAGGATGAAATCATACTCCTTATCTGCAAAAAATTTCGCAAGGACTTTCGCAGCAGAATGACTATCACAGCCATCGAATGCAGAATCATTCAAATGTACTGCATCATCAGCACCCATTGCCAGACCCTTTCTCAGAGCTTCCTTGGCCTTATCTGGACCTATCAGAACCAAAGTGATGTGAGCGCCATGCTCTGCCTTTAATACCAAAGCCTCCTCCACAGAGGATGCATCATATGCGTTTAGAATGTAATTCAATCCATCTTTAATGAGCTGACCTTCTTTAATTTGAAAGGGCATAGCTACATCAGGAACTTGCTTACAACATATATATATTCTCAATGACATTATAACTCCTACGTCAGACTTAGCCTAAAACAGCTCGACTAACGACTAATTTTTGTATTTCTGTTGTACCTTCGTAAATTTCACAAATTCTACCATCACGGAAAAACCTCTCTACATCATACTCTTTAATGTAGCCATAGCCTCCATGGACTTGAACGGCCTTATTGGTTACCCATGAGACACATTCACCAGCCTTCATTTTAGCCATCGCTGAGACCGTAGAATAATTCTGCCCATGATCTTTCATTGAAGCCGCTTTCCAAGTAAGTAACCGAGCCGCATCTATCTGAACTGCCATATCTGCGATATGATTAGCCACGGATTGCTGTCGGCTTATCGGCTTACCGAATTGGACTCTTTGCTGGGCATATTTAGCTGACTCTTCAAAAGCCCCACGGCTTATCCCAACAGCCTGCGCCGCGATACCAATACGCCCCGAATTAAGTGTATTCATCGCAATTTTAAAACCTTTATTTTCCTCACCCAGGCGCTGTGAATCTGGGATCACCACATCTTCGAACACTAGCTCGCTCAATCCACTGGCCCGAATACCCATCTTTCCATGCATTGGAAGCACAGACAATCCTGGGGTGGAGCGATCCATTATAAATGCCGTTATACCTCTGTTACCCGCTGCAGCATCCGTGCTTGTAAAAACTATAAATGTATCTGAATCGGTTCCGCAGGTAATCCATATCTTAGCCCCATTAATTACCCAATCATTCCCCTTTTTCACAGCATTAGTTTTCATGCTTCCGCAATCAGATCCTGAATTAGGTTCAGTAAGACCAAAACAACCCAGCTTTTGACCTCTGGCCATTGGGATTAACCACTCTTTCTTCTGGTCTTCTGTTCCTGCGATCATTAACGGTTCGCAACCTAATGAATTGTTCACTGATAAAATCACACTCGTTGAGCCGCAGTAGCGAGCCACTTCTTCGATCACACAACAATAGGAAACATAATCCAAACCCGAACCGCCATACTGCTCCGGAATTGCCACACCCATGAAACCCATCTCTGCCGCCTGCGCGATTAAATCGGTGGGAAACTTCTGAGTTTCGTCAAGTTCTTTAGCTTTTGGTGCAACGAATTTAGCCGCAAAGTCTCTTGCCGACTCTTGAATCATTTTCTGATCTTCATTAAGCTGTAGATGCATTTGTGCCCCTTCTAAATTATCTCACAGTTTCTGTGTTACAAGCTGTGGCAAGACTGTTTAATTACTCCGTACCACCTTCGCTGAAACTGGATTTCGGAGATGGCCGCAGAACGGTCTCAAACAAACTTCACAAGCGTACTATTTTACCACTATATTACCTAAATAGCAGCTTAAAATCTCGATTTCAGAACGTTATGTTCCAGGCCGAAACCCTCCGCTAAAGCATTACTGACAATAGCTTAGTTCCATTTACTAGCGTCTGATTTTGTTAAATCTCCTTAAAAAACAAAAAAACCCCCGTATCGAATCCGACTAGGGGGATAATTTCATAACGGCTTATTTATCTTAGACCGGGATATTTAGTTTTAATGCGGCTTGCAATTTGCTTTGCAACTTGTTTTCTATCTTGCTCAAAACCATGAAGTATTTCATGATTACAACGCTGTAAGAGAAGGTTTAGCAAGTTGAGTTCAGTCTGCTCAAGGCGATTCCACCACATTGTGGTAAGTAAGCTTCTTTGGAAGGTAAACTGAACAATTTCTTGATGACTTAAACCTGGCCCAAAGAAACCATTTTGCAATCTACGCAATTCTTCATCAAACTGGGCCCATGTCATCTGGCCATAGCGAATTTTTTGAGAAAAATAACGCAGTTCAGCGCTAGAGGGATCTCGCTGTAAAACTTGTCGAAATTCATTTCGAATTCTTACCTCTACATCGCTGGAGCCATTTCCTCCACCATTTCCTAAATTTTGTATTTCACTACGCAATTGAGACAATGTGATTTGACCCATGCGTAACTTGTTACTGAAATAACGCAGCTCGGAAGCTGATGGCATTCGATTAGCATATCTTAAAAAATACTCCTCAACCAAGGTTTCGAATTCATCGTTAGCGTCACCGCCCATCTCAAGTCGCTCAATCATTCTTCGAACTTGTTCACGGGTCTTAATTAATCGGTCAAGAAGTCTCACGTAGTAATTTAGTTCGCGCTTCGTTGGATACCTAAAGTGAACTCTCCGAAACACTCGCTGTACAAATTTAACATTAGCAAGATGATTACTATTGCCACCACTCTTCAGAATTTCCTGAGTCTCGACTTTTACACCCATCAAACAATATTTTCCACCCTGAGACTCCAACTCTATGGTAATCGTATTAGTGCCATCCTGGACAAATCTGGCTACATTCCAAGTACTTTCATTGAACCTGTAACTCGTATCCGCTGAGTGACGGCTTATCACGTTCTGTCCGTTGACGGACACTCTAATGTAACCCTTAGGACCCAAAGCTAATTTTTCTAAAATAGATAAATTGGCAAATATAAGACGATACTGAGAACTTTTCTTGAAATACAGCTGCATTCGGGAGTGCCCAGGGGAATTCATAATTACATAGTAGTGATTTAGCGCTGGATCAAAATAGAATCGATGAGAACTCATCTGGGATCGCATGTTGCCGTTACTTACACCATGTTGAAAAGCGGAGTACAAATACCGATGTATTCTTTCATTTGGTGAATGTGACGGCGGGTAATTCCCATTATCTTGTCCTGGTAGCTGTGAATAGCCTGCAGTAGTTATAAGTTTAGTGACACTCTTACCGCTGATAATAGTAAGATTTGTCCACAACAGACTCGT
The DNA here is from genome assembly GCA_964603885.1 of uncultured bacterium. Lineage (GTDB taxonomy): Bacteria > Muiribacteriota > UBA6191 > UBA6191 > UBA6191 > JAYZAC01. The sequence goes on along the minus strand of CAZRWM010000021.1, from coordinate 10,013 downwards.
AAAAAGTATTATTAAAAGTCGCATAACTTCTCCTCTGAATAGGAACCATATAAAATAAAATGGATTGAACGCGAAGGATTCCTCTGGGCGCAAGTGTAAGATACTTAATTAATCTGTCAAGGGTGTAAAGTGTTAAAACTAAGACTGAGCTGTCTATTGACGGCTCCGATTTTGTTAACTTTGCCAGCTTATATTGCTGAGCATTTAGTTTACGGTATCGCGTCAGTGGACGCTTTTTATCTTTTTGTGGGTGTTCAGATACTATTTCAATCCATTTCAGGTTTGAGTCGGCTTTCCTTCTTTGGTTGGACCCTTGTAGTCTATAGCCCATGGCTAGGTTTCTGCTGGATACTCGCCCACCTCATTGCGAAGGCACTAACTACTAAGCAGACTCATCAACATCATCTAGTTCTAATTATTATAGGCATAGGTCTGCCGTTTATGAGCTCAGGCCAAAATTTATTCATTCAAGCAATTATCTACAGCTTTTCACTGTTTTTGATGGCGGCAGACGTATGCCGCACATTCCCTATCATGGGACTGATCTGGTTTTTTATACCATGGATGCCATTTCTTCTGGGTAATTCGACTTACAATTCTGGTGAAGTATTCCAACAGATTCAGATAATGTTTGAACCCTCCGAAGCCAGCACCAAAGTTTTAAGTCCATCAAGATTTAAGTTTTGGTCAACGGTGAGTAAAGATCCTTTCAAAGTTGCTAGTGGAGTCCCGAGCTCAATATTAATTCCTCTGGCAAAGACTAGTCTTACTAATAACGGTGAGGGACAGATTGAATTTTCAAGTCATTTTCGTAAAATCCAGCCGGTCCTGGTAAAGCATTACCCTTTATATTTTATCTTTCGTGAGCATAACACTGATCTATTTCTGGGGTTTCACTCACTTTTAGATTTTCTGGTATTGGCTGAATCCTCCTCCTTGAATCTTGGTAGTCGTTCGAAGGTTCCTCCCGCAGCCGTTTTATATAGCCAAGTTTTCAACTCTTATAATGTACTCGCAAATTATTGGCCTCAGGATCAGGCGCCATCTTTAGACCTAGCATTAAAAATCTCTGATCCACCTGTGAGCCTGGCTTTGGCGCACCGCATGTTTAATAACTCTATTTGGCACCAATTTTCTCAAGACCCCAAATTAAAATTAATTATTCAAAAGCCGCAGTTTTTTATTGATGGTGCTCAATGGATGATCGAGAAAGGTCAATTAAAACTAGCCCAGAGTCTTATTTTCCAATTAGAACAAATTCCTAAGCAAACCGCAGCCAGTCTAATACTAAGGACTAAATTAGCAGAATCTAAAGCCGATTATTGGACCGCTCTCGATTACGCCCAACAGTATAAATCCTCTTTCAATGACAACCGTATCGATGAAGATTTACACCGATTATTAAAAATCTGCGAACAAGAGTTTGTTAATTATGGTAAAGATTTTCCATATGCTCTTTTGGTCGATTTATCCCGAAAACTTTACGATCAATCTGGTGGTAAAGGCATCAACTATCTGATGGACTCTCTCAGATATCAAAGAGAGCAATTACCAAGAGCCATTTCTGATTCTTTGGGATGTATGAATTGTGCGAAAGAGCAACTTATTGAAAAACGTAAGCTAGAAAAACTCAAATCCCTAATGCAAAATCGCTCGGTGCCAGAAAAGGGTCCCCGATCTCCCTCAGAAACCTCGAAGGCACTTGATAACTTAATTGACCATAAACATCCCTGAGTCGAGCTCCTGATAGGGTCAGCTTTTGCATAGTTCGTGTAATTCCCACGTAACACAAGCGTCGCTCCTCTTCAAGATTTTGACTATCTTCTATAGAGTTTCGATGTGGAAACAAACCCTCTTCCATACCAACAATAAATACATGGTCGTATTCGAGGCCTTTAGCATTATGCAAGGTCATCATTGTGACATTCTGCTGAGTTTCATCGAGAGCATCAATACCTGAAATTAAAACCGATTTTTCTAAATAACCCTCGAGAGTAGGATTCTCTTCCTCTCGCTCATATTCGGCGATAGTATTTAGTAATTCCTGTAAGTTCTGTACTCTATCGGCTTCATCTTTTTGATCCCAATACTGCAAAATTTCTAATTCTTCCAAAAGAGTACGGGTTAAATCTAGTAATGAAGTTCCCGACTGTAATCGATCGCGCAGGTCATTGTAATATTCATAAAACATCAAAAACTTCTTCTGTACTGAAGGCCCGACCGTATCAATCCCATCCATAGCTAGGAGTGGAGGTATGGAATGATTATGCGAAAATACACGCAGCTTATCTTGACTAGTTGCGCCGATTCCGCGAGGAGGAAAATTGATGACTCGAAAAAGGCTATCTGCGTCGAATGGATTATGTAAAAGAGCCAGATATGCTAGTACATCGCGGATTTCTCTACGCTCGAAAAAGCGAACATTTCCGAAAATCTGATACGGTATTCCATAACGCATGAAGCTTTGTTCAAAAATACGAGACTGAGCATGAGTACGATATAAAATTACTACGGTTGATAAGTCTATATTTTCAAAACGTAGCTGATCGATTCGGCTCATTACATAGTCCGCCTCTTCCTGTGCATTGGGAGCCAAATAATAACTGATACCCTCATCGACTTGTTTCGAAGCCATTAAATCAGCTTTGTCTAAAGTTCGTTGAAGGTTGTTCTTTATCAATAGATTTGCTGCTTCTAAACAAGCCGGGGGACAACGATAATTGATTGATAACTCAAATCTTAAAACGCCTTTTTCGGGTGTAGCAAAATCCTTCTTAAAATCTAAAATATTACTAATATCTGCTCCACGCCAAGAATAAATACTTTGGTCCTCATCGCCCACTACACAGACATTATTGTGCAAATTAGACAACAGTCTTATGAGTTGATATTGAATTACATTGGTGTCTTGATATTCATCTACCATAATGTATTCAAACTGCTCTTGATATATTGCCAGAATTTCTGGGTTCAATCTAAATAGCTTTACCAGTTGAAATAATAGATCGTCAAAATCAAAAGCCTGACTTTTCTTTAATTCCTCTTGATAAGCTGCATATATTTCTACTAATTTTGGATCAAATTCGCGTGGTCTAACTTCATCAGGAGCAAGACTCTGAGCCTTAAAACCAGAAATCATGTCCAAGCAATATCGAATGGCGTAGCGCTTGGGGTCAAGATTCAATAGCTTAATGACCGCTTTCATTGTAGATTTCTGCTGCGAATCATCATAAATTGAGAAACTGCGGTCATAACCTACTGCACTGGCATGTTTTCTCAAAACACGGGCCCCCAAAGAATGGAAAGTAGTGACCCACAAGCCCTTGCCCATACCCCCAAGCAAATCCTCCACTCGATACTTCATTTCTCGAGATGCCTTATTGGTAAAAGTTACCGCTAGGATATTCTCAGGATTAATCCGTTTTTCTTGAATTAAGTATGCAATACGATGCGTAATCACCCTAGTTTTACCTGACCCTGCTCCGGCCAAAATTAAAACTGGACCATCTACTGTAGATACTGCACGCTTTTGTACCTCATTGAGTCCTACCAGAAGCGGACTTTCCTCAATTACTAGCTCTGACATATATACTCCTAAGGCGGATTTTAGAGATAAGCTACAAAAAAGTCCAATAATCTACACAATTTAGTCTAAAATTCGTCAAATACATGATTAATACTGATATACTTCGGTCTTCCAAAATTCTAGAGGGAAGTATCATGATTCTTGATGGCAAATTGGTAGCAAAAAAAACGCGCTCCGCAATTAAATCAATCATCAAAAAGCACAAATTGAAGCCAGGCTTGGCAACAATACTGGTAGGCTCTGACCCCGCTAGTCAAATTTATGTTGGTAGCAAACAAAAAACTGCAAAACGACTAGGATTCCATTCCTTGCAAATTGACTTACCAGCTGACTGTTCTGAGCAAACTCTAAGTGCAACGATTAAAGATCTCAATCTAAATCCTGAGATCCACGGCATTTTGCTTCAACTTCCCCTACCAAAGCATTTGAATACTAATCACCATTTGGCTCAAATATTACCCGAAAAAGATGTTGATGGATTCCACCCTCTCAACGTCGGTGGTCTGAGTTTAAATTTAGATGTTCTGGCACCCTGCACTCCAAAAGGAGTAATTCGTCTTTTGAGTGCTTATCAAATCTCTCTTAAGGCGCTCAATGCAGTAATTATAGGTCGAAGCAATATTGTGGGCCGACCACTAGCGCAGCTGTTATTGCAGCAAAATAGTACTGTAAGCGTATTGCACTCAAGCACTAAAGACATGCAAGCATTTACAAAAAATGCTGATTTGATTATTTGTGCTACAGGAATTCCTAAGCTCGTGAGACCGGCACATTTAGGTAGAAATTGTCATCTAATTGATGTGGGTATAAATCGACTGGAAGACGGCAGTATTGTAGGTGATCTTGATTTTGAAGCCCTCTACCAACATGACTTGTGTGCAAGTATAACGCCCGTTCCTGGAGGAGTTGGACCGATGACGATCGCCATGTTAATGGAGAACTGCCTACTCGCATATGTTAAGCACCTAAAGCTTCAAATCAATGCTTCTCAGGAGTTGGCAAACTTAAAAATCAATGAGTAGCTAATGCAATTATCAAAGGCTTAGGTTCTTAAGATATTTCCTAAAATCAGCTCCTAGGTCTTCGCGTTTGAGGGCAAACTCAACCGTAGCCTGTAAAAAGCCTAATTTACTGCCAGTATCATAGCGCTTTCCCTCAAATTCGTAAGCGTAAATCCTCTGACTTTTCAGGAGTGTTTTGAGACCATCAGTCAACTGTATCTCACCACCACGCCCTCTTTCAGTACTCTCAAGAATCTCAAAGATTTCAGGTGCAAGAATATAACGACCAATTACTGCCATATCAGAGGGGGCCTCGTGTACAGGCGGCTTTTCTACTAAATCAGTCACGTTCCAGCAGCGTTTTTCTCTCATACGTTGACCATCGATCACTCCATAGCTGGATATCTCAGCTCCTGGTACTTGCTGTATGGCAATCACACTTTGGCCAAGCTCCTGATACACATCAATCATCTGCTTCATACAGGGAACCTCAGCATCAACAATATCATCACCTAAAAAGACTGCAAATGGCTGATTTCCGACTAGTGGTTTAGCACACAGTATCGCGTGGCCAAGCCCTAATGGTTCTTTCTGCCTCACGTAGGACACCGTAATCATTTTAGAGATTGAGCGAACTTCATCTAATAGATCTTGCTTCTGTTTGCTGACCAGATTATGTTCTAATTCGAAAGAGATATCAAAGTGATCTTCAATGGCGTTTTTACCGCGTCCAGTGACCAAAACGATGTGCTCTATACCAGATTTTTTTGCTTCCTCCACAACATACTGAATCATCGGTTTGTCCACCAGGGGCAGCATTTCTTTGGGTTGGCTTTTGGTCGCGGGTAAAAACCTTGTACCCAGTCCCGCAGCAGGAAAAACAGCAGTTTTGATAATTGATTTACTCATTTGTTCAGCCTTTACTTTGATGGTTCCACGTACTCCAAATGTGTTTAGCTGGAATTACTAGATCTTGAATGATTGCATCATAATCCATACCAGACTCAAGCTCCAATTCAGCATAACTTGTCTTAACACTATTTAAACGCTCTTTCGAAAAAACCTTAACTTCATTAATTTTGCCATTACTTACGCCCAACAGAGAACTAAAGCTAGGCACCTGCTTGGCACAATCTAATAAAAACAATTCGGAATCCCACTCTACTCTCGTTTTATAACCTTTAAGACCGTCTAATTGTTGATCGAGGAATTTGCGCGCCTCTAAAAAACTAGAGAACTTTCGCTTAGCCATCAAGAGCTTGCCGGGACAAGCTTGAAATTCAGACGTGTCTATTACCTTCGTTGAATCTGGTATCAGTGCGATAACATGAGAGTCCCCAAACTCTCCACGCCAAACTAATAGAGCATGAGCATGCTCACTAGCCGGCGCTCCCGCTTGCATCAAGACAAAATCGGCCTCAGTTCTAAACAAAGGATGCTTAGGCAAGAGACCATCCCGATTTCCTGGTGACTCCGCGATAATTTGGTGAACCGTAGCGCTCTCTAGTTTCCATTTATCTAAAAGAGCAGGATCTAGTAAGGCATACTGGTACTCTAAGGACCAACCTACGGCCAAAGCATGCGCTTCTTGCAAAGTTGCGCAGCTTTTCAATACATGAAAATCGAGCCAGTCATAACCCTGAAAACATGACCCAAAAACTAATGGTTGTTGATCAAAATGCTCGGGTATTGATGGTGTAACCATGAATGCCCAGCCCTTACCCGCACAATTTACCAAATGAACAAAAGGACCCTTATGACTGGTCAATCGATAATACAAAACCTGATCAGGACTCAAAGATGCTTCCCGGTTTCCACCAAGACGAAATACTAGCCCTGATTGCCCTGTTTCTGTGCGAGTCACTCTTTTGACCACCGCTTCCACTACCTGTTCACCTCGAGCAAGGCTCAAAATTTTATCGCCCCTATTCAGCTTGTTCAAGCGTATTCTTTTATAACTATTTCTAACCCAACTATTCATCACGAACATGAGTCGATCAATCCTCCTAACAAAACTACGCCACCCTTATAGAAAACGGCAGACTGACCCGGAGCTACTTGCTCTTGCACTTGGGAGAACTCCACTTTCAGACTGCCATCAGGCTGAGGCGCAACAAAGCACTTGACTGGTTCATGCTGATAGCGAATCTTAACCTCCGCCTCAAAACATTCCTGTGTGGGCGCCTTGGCCATCCAGTTTACACGACTCACTTGCATTTCTTTACGAAAAAGATCTGCTCTACGGCCTAGTTTGACATGGTTTTTCTCCGGCAAGATGTCGGTAACATAGGTCTTTTCGTTGAGGTTGATTCCCAATCCTTTACGTTGGCCTACCGTGTACATAGCAACGCCGTCGTTGACTCCTAGTATTTTGCCTTTCTGGTCGACAAACTGACCAGGTTTTAATTCATCCTTAACTGTTTTTTTTAGAAAATTGCGATAGTCATCTTTCACGAAGCAAATTTCCACAGAATCGGGTTTCGCAGCTACCCTAGTAAACTTTTGCTCCCAAGCCATGTCTCTGATTTTATCTTTTTCAAATTCTGAAAGTGGGAAGAGTGTTCTCTTGAGCTGGTCCTGACTCAGATTATATAAAACGTAAGACTGGTCTTTCTCGTGATCACAACTTAAAACCGCAAGCCGGTCATCATTTTTGACGATCCGTGCGTAATGACCGGTTGCAACATACTGAGCCTCAATTTCATCCGCTTTTTGCAACAAGTAACCAAACTTAAGTTTGTAATTACAAACAATACAAGGGTTCGGTGTGCGACCCTTCAAATATTCTGATTGAAAATCCTCTATCACGGTTTCTCTAAATACATCTTCCATATCAAGGGCGATGTAGGGAATGTCTAGTTGCGCAGCCACTCTTCGAGCATCATCGACGTCATCAATTCCACAACAGGAACGATTAGCGGAGCCACCATCTCTCGACCAAGTCTTCATGGTCATACCTACCACGTCGTAGCCTGCTTGTTTTAATAGGTAAGCAGCTACGGAGGAATCGACACCTCCACTCATTGCACATAAAACTCTTGCTTTGCTCATAATCTTTTACGAAGATATCAGATAACATCTTCAATAGTCGGATATCAAGTCTCTACTACTTAAAACAGTGCTTAAATGATAAATACAGGCTAAAACCTCTCATTTACGAGGCAAACGCGTGATGATCTTGCGTAGATCGTCAACTAAGTCATCCACACTTTCTTTGGTATTGTGATGCGAAAAACTAAAGCGTAAACTACTGCGAGCGCGCTTTTCGTCATATCCAAGAGCTAGCAGCACATGCGACGGTTCAACCGAACCCGAACTGCAGGCCGAACCCAAGGAAACTCCGTATCCCATTAAATCTAGGCTAAAAAGTAAACTTTCGCCATCGAGGCCTTCGAAGCAAACGTTACTAGTATTCACTAAACGGGCCTGTCTTTCACAGCATATGGTAGCCCAAGGAAAAAAATTTTTAATACGGTCCTCAAAGTGCTCACGAAGCATTAAACTGTGCTCACGCCATTGGCTTTGTCTTATCTGTAGTTCATCGATAGCAATCGATAACGATAAAATTCCCAGTAAATTTTCCGTACCAGCTCTAAAGCCCTTCTCCTGGGAACCATTAAATATCGGAGGAAACTCTAGTCCTCTCTGTTTATAGAAAATCCCAATACCTTTTGCGGCTCCAAATTTGTGCCCACTAAAGCTTGCGGTGCTGATATTGTCTAATGAAATATCTAATTTACCCGGAGTTTGCACCATATCAGCATGTAAATAACAGGCTTTCGATCTACAGATTTCTGCAATCTCACCTAAATCAAAAACCCGACCTGTTTCGTTATTTGCAGCCATGCAAATTAGCAGATCATTTGCTTTTAATTGATCTATGATTTTCGGGAAATCTGGCTCCCCATTCGCATTGATACTTAATTCAATTACTCCTTTAAATGAGGCTTGATTCACGGCATCTAACACACAAGGGTGCTCAAGCTGTGAATAATAAACACTTGATTTTACGCTATTTCTGTTAGACTGCTCAGCCAGACCACGAATTGCTAAATGATTTGCTTCGGTTGCTCCCGAGGTGAAAAAAATTTCTCGGTGATCTACCTTAAGATATCTGGCACATTTTTCTCGGCACTCTTCAAGTAAATCCTTGGACCGACGACCAAAACCATGAATAGAAGATGCATTTGCCATGGGCCCGAATTGTTCTAAGAAAGCCTGCTTATGAAACTCGCTCATCGGTAAAGTAGCGTTAGAATCAAAATATTTCTCAAAATTTTTGATCATTGATAGAAATTCCCCTTAAACGATACCAGTAGATAACAAAAATCAAGACTTGTCCATAAGAATAAGTCATGCTACTATGCGCCACTGATAAGTAAAAGTAGGTTATGATACCTCCCCTCTCGGCTGAAATAGGCTACAAGGGTCTGGTAATTGTTTACAATTGCCCAATCGAAGCTCCAATTGTGGACTTCGTAAGATGAAGAGCCACGTTTCTGACAAGCAAGGCGTGCCTCCGAATAGTAACCTACCTTTACTCGGTATTTTATTGTTGCAGGAGGGAACGTCATAATAAAGCGAAAACGTGGGAAGGGTCGCCAGCAGGGACCTAGTGAACCCAAAACCAGAATAAATCGGTATATCCGAGCACCGCATCTTCGGGTCATTGGCCCTGAAGGAGGTCAATTGGGTATCATTACTCTTGATGATGCACTAAGTAGAGCTCGCGAACACAACATGGATCTCGTGGAGGTGGCACCAAATGCAAATCCGCCAGTAGCGAAAATTCTCGACTTCGGTAAATATAAGTACCAGCAAGAGAAGAAGGCTAAAGAGTCCAAGAAGAAAGCTCACGTCATTGTGATCAAAGAGGTCAAAGTGCGACCAAAAATTGGTCAACATGATCTTGATGTTAAGAAAAAACAGATCACTGAGTTCCTTGAAGCAGGTAATAAAGTCAAAGTGACTATGATGTTTCGAGGACGCGAAATGGCCTACACTGAGATCGGTAAGGGTATTCTCGATAAATTGGTGGAAGATTTTGCAGAATTGGCTGAACCAGAAGCAGAACCAAAGCTCGAAAGACGCAATATGTTTCTGATACTGGCTCCTAAGAAGATTGAAAAAAAATAAGGAAAGAGAGGTCGCAATGCCTAAAATGAAAACTAAAAGTTCCGCTAAAAAGCGGTTTTTTCCACTGAAGAGTGGCAAGTTCAAGCGTGCAAAATGCAATTTGCGTCATAATTTGACTCATAAGCAAACGACCACAAAAAGAAATATCCGCCAAGGTGGCTACGTTCCTGAAGCTGCAGAGAACGCTGTAAAAACAATGATGCCTTATGGTGCCAAGTAGGGGGTTAACTCATGAGAGTAAAAGGTGGAATAACTTCAAAAGCCAGAAAAAAGAAGGTCATAAAAAGAGC
>CAZRWM010000020.1:0-27724 GCA_964603885.1 uncultured bacterium | reverse complement strand
TATCCAAAATCCGAAAGGTGGGTGCCTAATGGGTTTGCTTAAAAGTTTACCTAAACAACTGTCAGATCCTTTGGTTGAAAATAATCCTATCGCCAGTCAAGTATTAGGAATATGTTCTGCGCTCGCAGTGACAGTGATGCTTGAACAAGCAGTTGTTATGTCCCTGGCCGTAATTTTTGTACTTGCGGGCAGTAATGTAACTCTAAGTTTCATGCGGAAGGGTTTACCAAGCCGCATTAGAATAATTGTGGAAATGTGCGTCATTGCTTCTCTGGTAATTCTAGTGGACCAAGTTCTCAGAGCTTATTTCTTTCAGTTATCCAAAGACTTATCAGTCTTTGTAGGTTTGATCATAACTAACTGTATAGTTCTTGGTCGCGCTGAGGCGTACGCCCTCGGGAACTCTCCGTGGCCATCATTTTTAGATGGTATAGGAAACGGGCTTGGATACACCCTAGTTTTGTGTATCGTCGCAGCCCTACGAGAAATTTTAGGAAGTGGAACTATATGGGGTATAGCCTTAGTTCCGCAGGTCGCTTACGATATGGGATACGTTAATATGGGACTAATGGTCTTGCCTCCAGGAGCCTTTATCCTCCTCGGTCTGTACATTTGGCTTCAAAATACGCTGCTCGGCAGAGCGGGTGAGGAATAGGGGGTTTAAATGGTTACAGAGTATTTAGGCTTAGCCGTTTCTTCTATTTTTATTAACAACATATTGCTGGCGTATTTTTTGGGTATGTGTACCTTTTTAGCATGCTCCAAAAAAATTGAGACTTCGATGGGATTGGGAATCGCCGTCACTTTTGTTTTAAGTGTGACGACTCCAGTCAACTGGGCGGTCCATAATTTCTTTCTTCAGAAAGGCGCAATGGTATGGCTTTCCGCCGACTTTGCAGACCTTGATTTGAGTTTTCTAAATTTAATTACATTCATTGCTATCATCGCGGCTCAGGTACAGCTTCTTGAGATGATTTTAGATAAGTTTTTTCCAGCACTATATTCTGCACTTGGAGTATTTTTGCCGCTAATCACGGTGAACTGTGCGATTTTGGGAACTTCTTTATTTGTGGTGGAAAGATCGTATGATTTAGTTCAATCGGTTGTGTTTGGTTTTAGCTCAGGTGTCGGTTTTTTCCTCGCCATTGTGGCTTTGGCATCGATACGAACGAAGATAAGATACAGTCATGTTCCTGAAGGCCTCAGAGGTCTAGGCATAACTTTTATTATCAGCGGACTAATGGCAATCGGTTTTATGGGCTTTGCGGGAATAAGTCTCTGAAAGGATAAAACATGGTTACGACCACAGTTGCTTTAAGTATTTTGATCTTTGGGGGAGTTATAATAACTCTGGTATTAATTCTCAATCTAGCTAGTGCAAAGCTAGTTCCAGCAGGCACTGTCAAAATTTCGGTCAATGGAGGGGAGAAAGTAATCGAAACGCAACCTGGGGCAAACTTATTAAGTGCACTTATGGAGGAAGATATCTACCTACCAAGTGCATGTGGTGGAGGTGGCTCGTGCGCCATGTGTAAATGCCAAATTTTTGATGGGGGTGGCGATGTGCTGCCTACCGAGGAGGGTCATTTAAGTCGTTCGGAGAAGAAGGAGCAAGTTCGTCTTTCTTGTCAAGTCAAAGTCAAGAATGATATGGAGGTTGGTGTTCCGGAAGAAGTATTTGGTATCAAACGGTATCGAACAATTGTTAGATCAAATGACAATGTGGCAACCTTTATTAAAGAGCTAGTTCTAGACATTCAAGACGGCAAGTCGTTAGATTTCAAAAATGGAGGCTACATTCAGATTGAGATTCCTGAGTACAAGTGTAAATTTACAGATTTTGATGTTGAGGACCAGTATCGTCCTGATTGGGATACCTTCAAATTGTGGGATATTGAAATGGAGAATAAAGAAGAATGCTTCAGAGCTTATTCCATGGCAAATCATCCAGCAGAGGGACAGATGGTAATGTTAAACGTGCGCATTGCAACTCCGCCGCCAACAGAGCGAGGGGGTACAACTTATTCAGCACCTCCCGGAGTCGCGTCAACGTTTATATTTAATCTTAAACCTGGGGATGAAGTTTACGTATCAGGTCCTTATGGTGAGTTCTTCATCCAGGAAACTCAGAGAGAAATGTGCTTCATCGGGGGGGGAGCGGGCATGGCCCCTATGCGCTCTCACTTATTTCATCTATTTCATACGGAGAAAACAAATCGTAAATGCACCTTCTGGTATGGGGCGCGTTCTCGACGGGAGATGTTTTACGATGAGCAATTTAAGGAAATAGAAAAGAATTTCCCCAATTTCGACTACAACGTGGCACTATCTGATGCAACCGATGAGTGCCAGTGGGATGGGTACCAAGGATTTATTCATCAAGTGCTGCTGGACAATTATTTAGATCAGCACGATGATCCGGGCGACGTAGAATATTACCTGTGCGGTCCGCCAATGATGAATAGTAGCGTTCTGCAAATGCTAGATGATTTGGGTGTAGAACCTGACTTGATTCGCCTCGATGATTTTGGCGGGTAATCAGGTAAAAGTATAGCAATCGAATACCCATAGACAGAAGTAGTCTTTCTGCGGGTTTTTATCAACATGGAAAAACCAAAATTAGCTTTTAAGCAGCTGTTATTCGTCGTCATTATATTTGCAGGTCTCTATCTGTATGGACCAAAGTCGTCAAGCATGTTTAGTGTATCTGGCGAAACAATGGGTACCTACTATGTTGTGAAGGCAGATTCGTCTCAGATTAAAGAACTGGCAACGGAGATAGATCAGATACTAATTGACTTCAACCAAATTTTCTCCACTTACATTAAAACCAGTGAAATCAGTCGGTGGAACTCGAAACAAACGACGAGTCCACTGACGATCAGCCGAAATCTTTATTCATTGGCCGAAAGAGCACAGCAATATTGTAGATTGTCCCAGGGCTATTACGACATTACAATTCAAAATCTAGTTAATGCTTGGGGGTTTGGACCACATGAAATTGACTCGGCACCTGCCCCCGCTAGGATAGACGAACTACTGCAGACTGTAGGTTGTGATAAATTTGAATTATTGAAAGAAAGTCGTCAACTTCGAAAAAAAAATCCTCAAGTTCAGCTGGACTTTAGCTCGATTGCCAAAGGCTTAGCTGTTGATGAAATATACAAGTTTGTATTGTCCAAAGGATTAATAAATTTCATCGTTGAAATAGGCGGTGAATTGAGAGTATCTGGTCAACCTGGAAAGTCACGCAAATATTACAACATTGGTATCAATCGTCCAGATGAAAACTCAGCGACTACGGATATTGCTGAAATATTACTACTAGAAAATGGTGAAGCACTGGCTACCTCTGGGAACTATCGTAATATGTTAAAGGATGGGGGTCTTAGATGGGCCCATATATTGAATCCTTTGGTAGGTAAACCTCAAAAAAGTGACGTCTTGAGCGCGTCTATCATTAGTTCTGAGTGTGCAGAGGCGGATGCAATCGCAACTATGGCGATGAGTCTGGGCTCAAGCAAAGCGATTGGGATTCTTGATGAACTAAATGTCCAGTATCTGCTAATAACTAGAGAACCAAATACGGGTAAAGCTAAAATCTTCCGAAGCCAAAGATTAAAGTGGCTGAAGCACGAATCCTAGGCTGCTTGACCCCAGTAATCAATTATAAATCCTAACCTAGATTCCTGGACGACAGTTCGGTGACATCTTCCAAATCTGGGATATCCGTTTGGGCGTTTTTGGCCCTCTGCATTGCTTCGATCAGTTGATCCTCGCTTATACCGCCTTCGCATGCATTTAACTGACCGGTCGTCTCACAAATACAGTCTAATTCTACTTCACGGCCGTCTACTATCAGAGGAGGTTCACCTTTGCGTCTGCCACATGAACCCGAAGGGGCCTTACCATTGATAAGAATACCTATACTTAAGAAGAAAAAGCAGGTCGAAAAAATCACCGTACTGAAAAATACATGCTCCATATATATAGTTTAGCATACAATGTTAAATGTAGGAGCTCAGATTCAAATCGATACTTTACTAAAAGAGCAATATAATTGGCTGGAAGTACTATGGCGAATACATCTCTCAATTCACTTAAAGTAATGGCATTTAACCGGCGAGATATTGAACCTGATATCTTAGCTACTTACTTACACTTCTTACTTGAACCTGGTGAGCATCAATTAGGATGTCTTTACCTGTACAGTTTCTTACAGCAAATACAGAGAACTCTGCGAGGGGAACCATTTCTTACTGAAACTTTACGGAAAATAAGAGAACATTTGGACAGTTCCTCAAGAGGCTTGCCGGACAAAATTTCTATTGCCAGTAAGCTGGATGTCGAAGGCGTGCCGCTGGACTTACTAATTACAAATGATCAATATACCTTACTCATTGAGATTCACTCAGGAAATTCTCAAAGTTCTCGCCTTTTGGAAGCTTATAAAAACTTCATAAGATTACACCCACTTAAAGTGGGTCACCGTATACTTTGTGTAATAATTGGACGCGAAAATTTGATTACAAATAATTGGAAGAAAGCACTACGACAAGTAGATAAATTGAGTTTCATTCGTTTTCATGAGACGCAAGATTCGCTACCCTCCATCCAAACAAGCATACTAAACGTTTTTCAAAAGTACGCCTACAATACTAATGACAATATAAATCAAGGTAGCGGTCTTAAGTATCCGCTGGGATTCTCAGTTTTAAAGGATCTTTCAGAATTTATATCAAATGATTTACAGGGATATGGGAGTCAACTACTCCCCGAAGACTTACAAGGAATAACTTATGTCAATTGTTTTGAATTAGGCAAGCAGTCGGGCGGCTATGTGTATATTCAAAATGGTTTATCAGGATTATTGAGAATGCGTCCAGAATATATTGAAATGAATAAATTTGCTTTTAGTCGCGATCATCTTAATGCTCCAGGATGGCTTTCCGTTAAAAGAGTAAACTCTTACTTAAAGTGGTTTCTGTCACAATCTCTTAATGATACCAGAGCAATCATTTCTCGGCGCACAAAGAAGCGCTATCAGCGCGGTAAATGTAGAAAGTTTTAAGAATTTCATACGAATACCATGATACTCTCCTCAAGAACATTATCACCGACTTTACCAGCGTTTTGGTACAGTATGCGTGGTTTAGGGATAGTTTATTTAATTGCCTTTAGTTCACTATGGGTTCAAGTAGATGGCTTGATAGGGTCCAAGGGCATATTACCGGCTCCCATCCGATTCTCAAGTCTTTTTCCACATGTATCATTTACTGAACTGCCCAGTCTATTATTATTTATTCCAAGTGATTTAGGACTGCATATTTTATGCGCTATGGGCTGTGCCTCAGCCATTTTTTTAATTCTAGATTACCTAAGTCCGATAGCTTCAATATGCGCATGGATTCTATATCTATCCTTGATTCATGCTGGCCAAGTTTTCATGGGATTTCAATGGGATGTTTTGCTAGTTGAATATGGATTTCTAGCTATCTGGATATGCTGTTGGCTAATAAAACCAAACCATGAATGTATAGCCTCTAAAGTTCTTTCAAAACTACTCGAATTAAGCGTTATCATTTTAATTTTCAAACTAATATTTAGTTCGGGAGTTGTTAAGATCTTTGGTGGAGGTAGTTGGTTAAATTTAACTGCATTACAGTATCATTTTTTTACGCAACCTATTCCAGGGCCATTAAGCCATTGGTTTCACCAATTACCGAAACCCTTATTATCTTTTGCCTGCGCCACAACTTTTTACTTAGAATTGCTAGTTCCATTAACCATACTTATCCCTTCCAGACCATTGCGTCATGTGGCAGCGTTACAGTTAATAACACTCCAAATATTATTTATACTTAGTGGAAATTTTGCATTTTTCAATTTATTGAGTATCGTTCTAATTATTCCATTACTCTCTATTAAATCATTTAGACTTGATAAATATCTCAAACTAACAACTTATCCACTTACAGCTGTCAATAAATGCTTATTTTTCTCAGTTAGCGCAATATTAGTAATTATCATATTATTCAATTTAAAGGCTATATGGATTACCTGCCAATTTGGGAATTTGCTGCCAACGTCTATTTCTAAACGAGTTGGTAAGTTACTAGATCATCAAGAAACTTATCATCAAAAAGTAAGACCTTTTTTATTGGTAAATTCTTATGGTTTATTCGCCAGAATGACGACCCATCGCCCTGAAATACAAATCCAAGCCAGTATGGACGGCAAAATATGGAAAGATTATGAATTCAAGTATAAACTCAACAACGAGAATGAAGTATTACGCCAAGTGGCTCCTCATCAACCACGACTCGACTGGCAGATGTGGTTTTCGGCCTTAAATGGTAAATTTCCACAGAGTGGTTGGATGCCAAACTTTATTTTAAGATTACTTCAGGGTGAAAAATCTGTCACTAAGCTATTGAGATCAGTGCCCTTTCAAAAGAAACCTCGTTTTATTAGAGCTTTAATATTCCACTATGAATTTGAGAGTAAAATCAACGGGAATGGAAAATGGAAAAAAACAAAGCGGGCAGTTTTTCTAAACCCTGTAAAGCTTAGTGAATGAAAAATAGGAGGGGGGACACAGAGACTTCCGGTGAGAAAATGTCAAAAATTGGGAGCGAATGACTTTTCTCACATCAAATTCTAAACATCGAGAGCGTATGAAGAAAAGGGTTCCGACGAGTAAACCGCCTGAACACAAGTACTTGTCCCCATATCCCCCACCTTGTGACTAGCACACCCCTTCTCAAACAAGAATCGTGCCAAGATAAAAAATCGATCCATAACCGAAATTATTGTAAGGTATTGATAGGCTTCACTAATCTGGGAGCTCAAGTTAGTTCCAAAACGGTCAAAATTTAGCCGAAAGTGATTATTTTTAATCATATATAGATTGATCAAATTTAAACATATGCTCACTTTCAATCATTTAGATCAATTTTATCTACGTATTACATACTTTTTAATATAATCTATTTTTCCGCAAAGACTGGATTAAATGGAGTACAGCATGTCAAGTTCACTAGAAAATAAATCATTAACAAAATTGGGCATTATAGGGGTAGTAGTATTATTGATGCTCTCGTCTGCTTGGCTACTTAACTACCTTTCAGGATTACAAGCCGATGTGCCAAAACCCATTTATCCTAAAAAAACTAATATGAAATATTACGAGACCAAACAAAAAGAATTTGAACAACTTGATTCGACACAACCTAAGAAGGTCACGGTTATTCTGAAGGTTACACCAAAAGATACTTCGTTTAAGCTCAGTATGATCAAACCAGAAAAAGTAATTTTGGCCGAATCTGAAAAAGAAGAAGTACAATTGCTAATGGACGAGGGGCTTCTTTACCAACTTAAACTCCAAACAAATAGTGGTCAAGAGGAATATGTCAAAATTCAACCATCAGGTGAGATGGAAGTACACTATATTCGATTTTAATCTACCCTTACATTCCCATCCATGCCAATGAGAATAAGGTTGTAATCCCACAGATCAAGTATAATATTAGGGCAACAGCCGCGAAAAAATTACTTTTTGGCTGCCCAGCACTTTTGCTATTCCAACGAGTAGACCATTTGGAAATACTTACAAAGACTAGAAATGACAGCAAAATAGGCACTTCCATATAAAGCGATCTCTGCAATGGAAGAATAAAATATACATATAGAATGTAGGTAGGTATACAGACTATTAAAGAGACTAAATAAATTCCAATTTTACAAGCTCTAAATTCCTCGAAAAATACCAAGGCGAGTAGATAGGAAATCCATGGACAACACAGCCAAAGAAGACACGTTTCAAAACCCACAGCCGACCACAACATTACTTCATTGTGAGTTATAAGGAAGTTGCGGTCAAGTCTCGACTTGAGAAGTTGGACTCGAACTAATTTGAAGATTCTTTGTTTTTGTCAAAAAATCCATGGACTGCAAAAGCGATGAGATGAGTTAGAGCAAAATAGAAAAATAGATTAGCAGCCGCATCATATTGTTTGGCCAGACGCATCCCTAGACCCAATTTTACGAAGACAATTCCAGTGGTCAGCAAACCTAACTTTGTGAACATCATGCAGCTTGCCGTTGGCAACCATTCTCTGCGGAGTAATGCCGCCAGGAAAAGAAGACAGACGAGGCCCTCAAGTAAGCCAATGATGATAACATGGCCAGCCATTGAGACAGGAAAACTCATAATTATTGTATCCTTGAATAAATTTGTGAAATAAGCGGCGTTGCCGCCAATATTCGCAAATTTTCCAATCGTAGCGGGTACGAAAATCGCCAAATACATAAGATGGATTGGCAAGATTAGAAGAAAACGTGAGCTTGATAAGAGTTGTTGCATTAGTTTTGCCTTTAATATAAATATGTAAGGTATTGAAACATGCTGAGCACACATTCGCAACCCACAGCTAAGAATGGAAACTAAGACTATGGCAAATAGTTTGATTTAGATTTAGAGACAAGATCTCGACGCATCAATGAACAGCTCAATTGATCATCAAAGAACCTACTATTAGTCTGAATCGGGATGTAATTTTTTCTCAACCAGCTCCAACGATTAAGCCCAAAAACTCGAGTCCAAAATCCTGTACTATATATAAAATCAGGTTTAAGATTTTCAACAAATTGCTGCACTTCATCTTTTGTTTTTTTTGAATGCGCCAATTCTTTAACAGTTAGCCCGGCAAAATCATAAACTCTCAAATTACTACCGTATGCTGTTCCGCCTGCATCCACGTCTAAGAGAGTCGCATTTTGAATACTATACTTAAGCGCAATCCGCTCAAAATTTTGTGACCTCTGAATACGTGGGACGACATCAATATAAGCCTGCTGTAACTGGTAATAATCGTCTCGCCATGTCCAACACAGTAACATCAGTAAGTTCACTAATATAATCAGTAAAAGCACTAATGCCTCTTGAAAGCGCATCACCAATGACCAAAGAAGACTAGCTATTGCATAAGCATAAAGTGGTGCAATCGGCGACATGAATCTCCAACCTCGCATCCAGTCACCTCCACTCATCAGTAGAAAAAGCATGTGGACACAGAAGAGGCTCAAGAGCAGCCATTGACGCTTTGTAAGAAGAAAAAGTATGACCGGGATGAATAGATACGGAAATTTAAGAAAACTACCTAAGTAATCCCAAAAATATCGAAGGCCTAACTGAAAATTCAGCAACGGATCAGTGCTATGAACAAGACCCCATTTAGCCCAGATTGTATTTGGAAGAAAATCCTGAAAATATAGAAGCCTTAGTAAGGTTAATGCCAAAACGAATATAGTGCTCATTAATATACTTTTTCGTCTTTGTTGCTGATCGGCTATGGCAAAGATAAACGCAAATAGAAAACCTTCGGGTCGACTGAAAATTATCAAACCTAGAACAATCCAAAGCGATTTACTTAATTTTCGTTTTACACATAAATAAGCAAGACATATGAAAAATCCATAACTGGCATTCTCCAAACCGGTGACTGCCCAGTAAGTATTGTATGGATAACATAGCAAAACAAATAATATTAAAAGGGGCCAATAATGCCTGAAACCAAAGAAACAAAAAAGTAATCCGGTACTTACATGAAATATGAGGCCCAAAATTTTTGAAGCTTGTATAAGGTCCTGCCATCCTAAACTATAAACTGCAGATAAAATAAGTGTCCACACAGGGTTCGAAAAACCTTCTACCGGTGGCATACTCAGATGAAAACATAGGCCGTGGCCCAAAGCTAGATTCTTGGCATATTGAAAACTAACTGCGGCATCATCTAAACAATTTTGCCAAAACCCTTGAGCTAAATAGACTTGGATGACTATAAAACCGGCACATACCAAAAAGTACCATCGAGTTAACTTACCTTGTTTCATTAAGCCAACATAACAATATTGATAATTTTAATACACTTTTTGTATCTCTACTTGTATTAGTTTGCAAAATAATGTAGCGTCTGGAAACGCGTAAAATGCTGAAACTAGTTACGGAGAAGATATGTTGCTAACAAACATTGAGTACGTGCCAGGACAGAGAATAATAAAACATCTTGGACTAGTGAGTGGAAGTACAATAAGAGCAAAAAATGTCGGAGCCGATATTCTCGCAGGGCTCAAAAATATTGTTGGTGGTGAGTTGAAAGGCTATACAGACCTTCTAAATCAAAGTCGGGAAGAGTCTATTGATCGTATGAAACAACAAGCGCAAGCTCTCGGTGCGAACGCGGTGATCAATGTTCGCTTTTCCACTAGTTCCGTAGCGCAAGGTGCCGCCGAATTATACGCATACGGTACCGCCGTAATCGTTGAAATCGAAGAGTAACAATGAGCCTCGCTGTATTTCTTATCCTCCTTTTAGCCGCCTACTCCGTTGGTACTTTCTTTGAAAAACGCCATTACAGTAGCATCAAAAAGCGTGAAATTGAGATGCTTGATCTGCCAGCAGTCAATCTGAAAAAGGTTCCTGGAGAAAAAAAAATTGTGGGTGTTCAGATGGTGAGCGGTTCCGCAGTTATCAGCTTAGACTACTTCAAACGGGTGCTCGCCTCCCTACGAATGCTACTTGGTGGGCGAGTCCGAAGCTATGAATCTTTAATTGACCGTGCTCGCAGGGAAGCTGTCCTTAGAATGAAACAATCATGTAGAATGAAGAACGGACTGATTATTAACGTAAGAGTTGAAACATCATCTATCGGAAAATCTGCTAACGATAAAAATCAAGTAGGGTCAGTCGAGGCATTAGCCTATGGAACAGCAATCTACTTCGACAGTTAAACATGCTCCATAATGAGAAAGACCGGCAGATAGAGTTGATCACAGCGGATCATAACGCTCCTCCCGAAAACCTACTTCTTACATTTGGAAAAAATTTTTCAAAAATACTTTTAGGGCTTGGTTTGATCGCTATGCTTCTAATATCAATGGCGAACCTCATTATCGATTTTATGCCATATCATTTTGATCGCTCAATTCAATCAGCTTTACAAAAATTGGCTTTTCCACAATCGAAATCCGGGAGTAAGGATATTGAAGCTTATTTGACAGAGATAATTAACAAACTTAAACGTCATCAGGATGAGCTTAAAGACATAGAGTTTCAAGTTATCTACGACAACAGCGATAAAATAAATGCTTATGCTATTCCCGGGGATAAAATTTTGGTCACGAGAGGTTTGTGGAATA
Source organism: uncultured bacterium (assembly GCA_964603885.1). Taxonomy (GTDB): domain Bacteria; phylum Muiribacteriota; class UBA6191; order UBA6191; family UBA6191; genus JAYZAC01. The sequence goes on along the minus strand of CAZRWM010000020.1, from coordinate 16,525 downwards.
CGGTTAACAGTGAAAATGAGCTTGCAATGGTCCTCGCTCACGAATTAGGACATTTTAAGCTTCGTCATCATCTCAAAGCTTATGGAAGAATTGGTGTAATAATGTTTCTTATGATTCCATTTACTGGTCAGGAATTAGGTGCCGAATTAATGCAGATGATTCTTAATGGTGTAGCGTTTGGTTATCAGCGAAAGCAGGAAATTGCAGCTGACGACTTCGGTCTTTTTCTAATGCGTGAAGAATATGGAGAACAATCCGCCGGTCTAACTAATTTCTTAGAAAATATCCGTAAAAAGGAAAGTTTTGCCTCACAATTTTTAAGCCACAACTCGACTCACCCTAGCACAAAGAAAAGAATTCAGATTATTAAAAATAAAATGCAGGATTTAGGCTTTGAAATTGGAGTATTTACACCTCTGAAACTAAATAATAAGACACCTATTAGGGGCTCAAAAGACACTGATTAAGCTGAAAAGCGCTATTTAATCGGGGTTTTGAGGTTAAGTCAGACAAATCCTTACAATTAAAATTAAGTATTGATTGACTTTAATGTGAGACTATCCTAGTATCCGAATCCTCTGTTCTAGACATTTTACAAGCATAAAAAGTGACTAGAAATGTTCTTAACTGAAAGAAGCAGGGGGCTATGCAAAGCGAAGAAGCTTTGACATATAATTCCTCTGGTGTGGATATTGACGAGAATCAGAAAGCTAACAGGCTTATCTCTGATATCGTTCGTGAGACTCTCAATAAGGGGGTAGTATCTCAACCAGGGTTCTTTTCTGGGGCTATCCGCCTCCACAGTCTCTTACGCGGAAACCAAAATCATTTAATCTGTGACAGTTTAAGTAAGCAATCATTTGAATCTTTTGAATTAGATCAAGCTGTAAATTGGTTCGCGTGTCTAGACTACTTCGCAGCAACACCACTCGAAAGTAATTCAGTTCTTGATTTTGTGAAACAACTAGCAACTTTTTGTCTCAATAATAAAATTGCTATTCTGGGTGGAGAAACTGCTGAAATGCCAGGTGTGATTCGTAAAGCTTCACAGGAAGCCGTCACTCATTTTTTTGGTCTTGGAAGTGTACAAAAATCCCAACTACGCACTCTTGATAAAGGATTTGTTTATCGTGGGGAAAGTTTAGATTTAGCAAAATTAAATTCCACATACCCTGAGTCCTGTTTAGTAATGAGCTCTGACGGAGTTGGTACCAAAACGATTCTTGCATCGGAGTTCAACCAATTTGACTCCATAATTGGTGATATTCTTGGACACTCACAGGGCGACATAGCATGCCTAGGTGCATTTGGAATAGGTGTCAATTTATACGTAGGCACAAATAACGAAGACCTAATCATTGCACCACACGATTTAATTGAAAGAGCTGATAATATTTGCAAGTATTATGGATTAAAGTTGTTAGAACTTAGAGCTGAATGTAAGCCGGAAATCTACGAATCAGGTCAAGTCGATTTGTGTGGAACCATAATAGGTTTAGTCAAGGAATCCTCAGCGCTTACGGGAAGTAGAGTAAATTCTTCACAGGTATGTATTGGTATTCCGAGTAATGGCTTACATACGAACGGTTTCAGTCTTGTAAGACGGATTCTAGAGTCCCGCAATCTTAATAATAAATTAGAATTGTGCGAGAAATTGTTGGTTCCGCATCGCAATTATGGTCCCTATGTACGGAAGTTATTGCAAAATTTTTCGAATTCGGTCAGCGCTATTGCTCATATAACTGGTGGTGGTTTATCAGAAAATCTAGTGCGAATCTTACCTGAAGGTTTGGAAGCTAATCTGCAATGGGGCAGCTGGCACGTACCGGAAATTTTCACACAATTACAGACGATGGGTAATGTGCCTTTGAGTGACTCTAAACATAAAGGAATGCTAGAAACATTCAACATGGGAATCGGTATGGTCATTACTGTAGAAAGTTCGCAATCCCAATCTATACAGGATTTTAGCGAATCTATTTTTCAGAGTAAGTGTCCCGTTATAGGCAGAATTCAGAACGGCGCTCAAGGAGTAAGGTTTAATGGTCTCTAAAGTTCAATTTTACTTTAAGCCGGGAGCTCCTCAGCCACAAGCCTTGAAAATTCAGCAGCAACTTTCAGAAGTTGGCCTCCTCAATTGTAAGGTAGATTGCTCTGACATTTATTACCTTCCAATTGTGAAGGAAGAAGTACTTAAATTTGCTGCTCAAAACTTTTGTGATAAACATTTACAATATCAAAGCTCAGAATCAGATACCCTCAAAACTCGACTGCATATTCGATTCAAACGAGGTGTAACTGACAATTTGGGAAATACTGCAAAAGAAATGCTTTTACAGGCTTATCCAAACTGCATGCCCACACACCAAGTCGTGGCTTCAGCAAGAGAACTGATCATAGAGGGTGCTGAACCAACTAGCTTAAGTAGTTTTGCTAAAGATAAGTTGTACAACCCATTGATTGAAGATTGTTTTATTCTGAGTCCTGGTCAGGAAGCCCCTGCACCAGAACTAGAAGACACAGTGCCCGAACTTGATCCTGTTGTTGAGATAATTTCGCTAGATTTGAATGTAAAGGAACTTCTGCAGCTATCTAAATCCATGACTCTAGCACTGGATGAAAGAGAAATGCTGGCCATCAAAAATCATTACAGCGAGCCAGAAGTTAGAGCTAAACGAACTATATTGGGCTTACCAGAATGGCCAACGGATATAGAATTAGAATGTATCGCACAAACTTGGAGTGAACACTGCCATCATAAAATATTCAATGCTCGCATCCTTTATCAAGATCAATACGAAGAGTTTGAGGTGGATTCACTATTTAATACTTACATTAAGGGTCTAACCGAAAAACTTAATAAAGATTATTTGGTAAGTGTATTCCATGATAATGCTGGAGTCGTAAGACTCCATGACTCGTATGATCTGGTATACAAAGTAGAAACCCACAACTCTCCAAGCGCTTTAGATCCATATGGTGGAGCTATGACTGGAATTGTTGGAGTTGATCGTGATCCCCTGGGAACTGGTTTAGGAGCAGAATTATTGGCGCATGTAAAGGGATATTGTCTAGGACATCCTGATAGATTAACAAAAATGCCCGCCGATTTGTTGCACCCTAATAGAATTCGCGATGGAGTTCATCAGGGAGTAATTGATGGAGGTAATCAGTCTGGAATCCCCCTTATAAGGGGTTGGGAATTTTTTGATCAAAGTTTCGCAGGAAAACCACTTGTTTTTTGTGGAACCCTAGGTCGTTTACCCCAAAAAATAGGCTCTCGAGAAGCTACAGTGAAAGAAATATATGCCGGTGACAAAATTGTCATGGTCGGTGGAAAAGTTGGCAAAGATGGCATTCATGGTGCCACATTTTCAAGCATGGAATTAAGTGATGATAGTCCTGTTCAGGCTGTACAAATAGGTGATCCGATCACTCAAAAGCGCATGAGTGATTTGTTACATCGAGCTCGCGATCTTAACCTCTACAGAGCAATCACTGATAATGGTGCAGGCGGACTCAGCTCAAGTATAGGTGAGATGGCTCAGCTTTGCGGTGGTGCTAAAGTGTATTTGGAGCGAGTGCCTCTAAAATATACAGGTTTAAAGCCTTGGGAAGTTTTTTTATCAGAAGCACAGGAACGCATGTCACTGGCAGTACCACCATCTCAGCTTGAAGAGTTTTTGCAATTATGTACCCACTACGGAGTCGAGGCTGCAAATATCGGAGAATTTACAAATAGCGAGACTCTAGATTTATTTGTAAATAATGAATTAAAAGCTAGTTTAGATATGAATTTTCTGCATAAAGGAGATCCTCGTTATGAGCTTAGAGCTAGCTATATAGCCCCTACTGAAGAACCTGTAAGTTTCGATGAGGCGATTGATTTAGAAACAACGTTAATCGGCATGTTAAGTTCAAACAATTTATGTAGCCGAGAAGAGAAACTACGTCAATATGATCAAGAGGTCAAAGGGCTTTCTGCAGTAAAACTTCTACATGGTATTAATCAAAATATTGTTCCAGATGCTAGTATCCTAGCACTTGAACAAAGTGGTTCTGAATTCGTAGCATTAAGTGAATCTGTACAACCATTTTTTGGAGCTTTAGACTGTTACCAAATGGCTCTCTATGTGGTAGAGGAAGCGACTCGTAGAATCGTAGCGAGTGGAGCCGACCCGAGAAAATTAGCCGGCGTAGACAACTTTTGCTGGCCTAGCGTAGTGCGCCCTGGAATGCCCGGACTAGAGCAAAAGACTGCTCAGCTTGTTCGTGCAAATAAAGGTCTATTTGATGCCTGTATGGCCTTTGAAATTCCACTAATCTCAGGAAAAGACAGTATGGCCAACGACTGTACTAAAGTTGACCCTCCAATAAGTATTCTTCCAACATTGCTTTTTAGCATTTTAGGTCCGATTGAAATTAAGCAAATCCTCGGATTAGAACCGTTGAAAGAAGGTGATTTATTATATGTGCTAGGTAGTAACAATGGACAGTTAGCTGCTAGCCAACTTAATCATTATTTAGCTACAATTGGTAAATGCGATAATGTATTGAGTGGAACGCTGCCTTATGTCAATCTGAATCAATCAAAAAATTTGATTGATTGTGTTTCCGAAATCAACAGAGAACACCTTCTTCATTCATGCCATGCACCCGGTATGGGTGGTTTAATTACGGGGCTATGTAAAAAAATTATTGCATCAGGTTTTGGTTTAGAAATAAAACTTGATAAGAAAGAAACTCTATCAGATTTAGAATACCTCTTTAGTGAAGATTCCGGTCGTATGATCATTACATTTGATCCAAATAATCAACAAGCCATTGATAATAGACTTTCAAGTTTTAACGTGCCCTTTTCTAGTTTGGGTATTGTACGCAATGATGATCGTCTAATTATTGAAGGCAATCGGAAAACATACCATTGGGATACAGATAAGATAAAACTTGCCTATGCACGACAACCGGGAGATAAGTTATGAAAAAGGCTTTAGTGATTACCGGTGAAGGCTTAAATTGTGAATCAGAGACCGCACATGCATTTCAACGCGCCGGAGCTGATACCGAAGTTAAACACATTCGTGATCTTATTGACCAACCAGAAAGTCTTCAGAATTATCGAATATTGGCAATCTGCGGTGGATTTTCTTATGGAGATCATTTGGGAGCCGGTACCGCATTAGCACTGCAGCTTAGACTCAACCTCTCTAATGAACTAAGACAATTCGTTGATGGAGGTAAGCCCTTGATTGGGATCTGTAACGGTTTTCAAGTACTACTAAAACTAGGGCTTTTGGAGGATTACAATCCCATTGATGCGAGTCTAACCTGGAATGAAAAAGGTACTTTTATCAATCGCTGGATCAAGGTTTCAGCTTCTCCGAGTAACTGCCTCTGGACCCGTAATTTAACCCAATTCGATCTTCCAATTCGAAATGGTGAGGGTCGGTTCTACAGTATGAATAAATACCAGATAGAGCAGCTACGCCTTAATCAGCAGGTTGCTCTCGAATATGTTGACCAAAATCCTAACGGATCTCATGGAATGATCGCAGGAATCTGTAATCTAAGAGGTAATGTGCTGGGATTGATGCCGCATCCAGAAGCTGCTGTCTATAATTGGCAAGTACCCATGTGGCGCTTTAACGGTCTCGACCCAAAGGGCCAAGGACCGGGCTTACAAATGTTCATCAATGCAGTGGAGGCAGCTTGATGCAAGCAGCCACACCATTAATTTGCCTTGGTATGGGTTCAGGTAGTGGTAGCAACCTTAGAGAGCTAATTCAAGCTGAAGACAATTTTCGAATTGCTCTTTTATTTGCTGATCGTAAATGTGAATTAGAGAAACTTGCTCTAGAAAATAATAGAGGCTTTTTAAGCCTCAATGCCAAAAATATTACAGGTAAGCATCCAAATACTAATTCTTCCGTAAAGTATACCGCGGCCTGCGAGAGATTCGAGCAATTAGCATTACGTCAGATCAATGCATGGGAAACTCAAAATGAAACGATTGATCTGGTTTTACTCGGTGGATATATGCGCTTATTGCGGGAACCTTTTCTCAAAAGATTTGCTGGGCGTATGTTGAATGTTCACCCCGGAGACCTTAGTCAAACTGATCAAAATGGAAAGCGACTACTGATTGGCTCCAGAGCAGTCCTTAAAGCATTGTTACTAGGTCATCAGGGTAGTCGTTCGTCAATTCATATGGTCACTCATGAAATGGATGCTGGTCCAATACTTGAAATTTCTAGAGAAGTACCATTTTCAGCTAAAACGAAACAAGCACGCCAAGAACTTTTACTGATCATAAAGGATCGTATGCAACTGAATGAGCAACAGATAATTAATATGAATGCGGAGAAGCTTGAAGAGTTCTTATCAATTCTAAAGACAAAGTTTCCTAGTGAAATGAAACGAGTATTTATTCATTGTAAAGAACATCAAAACACTCAAAAACAACTCGCTGATTGGCCTAGCTACACAAAAGTTGTAAAAGCCATAGCAAGGGGGAAATCTAGGTTACCAACTGTAGAATATGGGGGAGATGCTCAATGATAAGTCCTGAATGGATTTTGATTTTAGATTTCGGCGGACAATATACTCAGCTAATAACAAGAGCAGTTAGACGGGCAGGTATCTATTCGGAAATTCTTCCGTTTAATAGTAATCCTGATCAATTATCAAGCAAACCGCAGGGAATAATATTATCGGGTGGACCAGAATCGGTTTATGCAAACCAAGCTCCACTTCCTTCACCGAAATGGCTAGATTTAGGAATTCCTATTCTTGGAATCTGCTATGGCATGCAGTGGTTAAATCATTTTCATGGCGGCAAAATGCTACACGGAGTTAAACACAGTGGAGAATATGGTGAAGTAGAGGTCAAATTGACCAGCGATGATGCTCTTTTCGACGGAATTGATAAGAAAATTGTTGCGTGGATGTCACATGGTGACAGTATTGATGAAAATGGACTGGCAAAAGATTTCAAGATCATTGCGCAAACATCCAATCATGTGGCTGCTATATCAAATCCACTTAAAAATTTTTATGGGGTCCAATTTCATCCTGAAGTAAGCCATATGCCTTTAGGACAGGAAATTTTAGTAAATTTTTTAAGAATAATTTGTGATTGCAAAGCTCAATGGGGAATGCAAGATTTTTTAAGGCAAAGTCGCCAGTACATTAAAGATACAGTTACGCATAGAGACGTACTATCGTTTGTGAGTGGTGGAGTAGATAGCAGTTTTGTGACTTGCCTACTAAGTCAGGTTGAAGGCATTGGAAATGTTCATGCTGTGTATATTGAAGCCTTAATGCGTAAGGGAGAATTAGATGAAGTCAAAAATGCATTGAAAAAGGCGGGAGTCAAGAATCTGAAAATTATTGATGCTAAGCAGCGCTTCATAAAAGCACTTAAAAGTGAATGGGAGCCCGAAGCTAAACGCAAAATCGTAGGTAATTTATTTGGTGACTTGCAAACCGAGGCCTGCGAAGATCTCAATCTTGACGTAACTAAAACTATGTTAGCTCAAGGTACTCTGTATACTGACTTGATTGAAAGTGGCAAAGGAGTAGGAAGTAAAGCCCACAATATTAAATCGCATCATAACGTCGGGTGTAAGTTTATTGAAGATCTCAAGGAGCGCGGTCAAGTAGTAGAACCTAACCAATGGATCTTCAAGGATGAGGTACGCCTTGCTGCAGCAGAGCTTGGACTACCCCCTCAAATAGTAAATAGACAGCCATTTCCCGGTCCTGGGTTGGCTATTCGAATTGTGCAAGGGAGACAAGAATGGATCAATCAAGATTTTTTTAATCTCCAAAATGAGGCGGCGGAATTGGCTTCGAAAGAAGGTTTCAGAGCACTATTACTGGCGGTTAAAACCGTCGGAGTCAAGGGTGATAGTCGCAGCTACGAGCATGCCGTATTACTCCAAGGTCCAAGAAACTGGAGAGCTATTCGTAAAGTCACTCGAAAGTTAACTCAGGATCTGAAAGGTATTAATCGAGTTGTTTTTGATGTCTCTTCTAAGGAAGAGATAGCTTTCAGTCACGCAGTTATTGATACGAGAGTTTCTAATGAGACGGTTGATCTGCTCCAAGAAGCGGACTGGATCGGTCGCCAACTATTAGAAAAGTATAACTTTCAACAAAATATAAGCCAAAGCATTTTCGTACTTTTTGGAGCTGATCCTTTTGAAACCGGTAAACGTAGTATTGCTTTGAGAGCTGTGGTCACTGAGGACTTCATGACAGTTACTCCGGCTGTTCCGCTTGACGCTGAAGAAATCAAAGAAGCCCAGAAGAATAAAAAACCAATTAGCCTCAGCTGGGAATGTTTAGATTTGATGGCACAGATGCTGCTGAAACATTTAAGTCTGGGTGCCTTTGTTATTGATGTGACCGACAAACCGCCTGCAACGACCTGCTGGGAATAATTAATCATAGTGAGTAATCATGGAAATTGAAAAATATCCCATTTTGTATCGAGGAACTGTGAAGAATGTTCGACAAGTAAAAGCTTGTACAGAAGACTCAGCAGGAATCGCTATTTTTGAATTCAGCTCAGATAGCTCGATTAAAGATTACGGTAAGCTTCCTTTCAAAACCCCCTTCAAAGGGGAGGATTTATGTGCAATGGCCGTTCAAAGTTTTCTCGATATTGAGGCTCTGGGCATCAACACGGTGTTTATTGAAAAGCTAAATCCAACTGCCATTATGGTACAACTAGTGGATGTAATTGACCCCCAAAAGAAAGATTTACGTAAAATCCTAAAAAATCGCCTCGTTCCCTTGGAATGTATTATTCGAAACGTAGTGACAGCCACATCCTCTGCCCGTAAACGTATGGAAAATGGAAGTATTCATCCATTAGTGATGGGTTTATCAAAACTACCAGATGAATACCCAGTAATTCTTCCAAAAATGTTCTTTGATGGGAGTACTAAAATTGGTACTACGGATGATTATTTGCCTTGGGACCAACTAAAGTCACTCAGTGGGGAAAGCACCGAACTTTTAAATGAAATTGAATTACAAACACGTCGTGTAGGTCAGTATGCACTAAGAAAGGGCTCAGCTTTAGGCTTAGTGATTAACGACTTCAAGCTAGAATGGGCACTTAACGAAAGTAGCGAACTCATGTTGGCCGATGTACCTTTAGCCATGGATGAGATTACTTCTGCTTACTGTGGTTCAAGTTTTACCAGTCTCGATGAGCTTAATCCCAACCTGCCAATTTTTACACCTGCTATCAATCATCATCAAGATAGTTATGTTAATGTAAGCAAACAAATCTATCGCGATCATTACACAGCTGCTCATCCAGACTGGTGCAGAGAATTAGAGGAAGCTAAGTCAAATAATCTAAGCAAATCAAAATACCCAGTGCCAAATCCACCTCCAGACACCTTAATTAATCTAGTCAGTGAAATGTTCGCCGGTTTACGTAATTTATGGGTGCCTAAAAATAAGCGAGGTGCCAGACCACTCACTGAATCCACCAGAGATTACAAAGAGTGGGCTAAGCATTATTACCAAATAGAGAGTCAACTATGAGCCTCACGAGAGAATGGATCCATCAGCATCCACTAATGGGTCGCTACAGTAGCAGTAAAATAAAAGCCCAACTGGGTAATTTTGACTTAAATTTACCTGAATGTGGCCCCTTACAAGCGAAGATCTTAGAGATTTTCTCGCCGATGGAGAAAGCCGTTGGATGGCGTCGTCTTTGGCTTGCACTGGCCAAGGCTCAACGAAAACTCGGAATACAAATTTCTGATGAGCAGATTCAAATTCAAGAGTCATTGGTAAGAAAGATCGATCTCAAAGCCTGCGCTACAGAGGAAAGACTAACGCGCCACGATGTGATGGCTCATCTACATGTTTTAAAGACTCAAATGAACGCCATTCAGAAAGATAGTGCCAAACATCTTCATTTGGGTGCAACAAGTTGTTTTGTAACAGATAACCAAGAAATTATCGCCCAAACTGAAGCCCTAAATATCTTCATCAAAAATTCTGCTCACGCGCAGCTCAAAACCGATTTAGAGAATTTAAGAAAGCAAATTAAGGCTCGCGGAGTGAAAGGTACAACGGGAAGTCAAGCCAGTTATTTCGAATTATTTGAGGGCGATTTTAATAAAGTCTTGGAACTTGAGCAATTAGTTATGCGGGAATTAGGTTTCGAAAGCTCCTACATTGTTACGGGACAAACTTATCCTCGGATACAAGACCTCTTCTTGGTAGGCAAACTTTATAATCTATCAAAGCATTATGAAGGGTCAATCGCTCGATCTATCCAGCAAAAACTATATTCGATCAGACAGTCTTTAGCACATATGGCTTCTCAGCAATGGTTAGAGAGGAGTTTAGATGATTCGGCTCAGCGTCGTGTACAAATATGTGAGGCATTTCAATTTTTTGCTCAATTGATGGAGTCAGACTGCACATATAAGGGCGCTAGCTACCTCAGCCTGAGCCCATCACTCTCAAAAGCAATCAAAGTTTTAATTGAGACTCAGGCCAATGTTTTAGATCGAATGTCTCAATTTGCTGAGCGCTACAAAAAAAATGCCTGCATTGGATACACTCATTATCAAGTTGCTCAACCTGTAACTTATGGAAAGCGAATAAGTTTATGGATTCAACACCTGCTTCCTGCTTTCGAATTACTTCAAAATTGTATTCAAAATACAAAAATTAACTCTCTTGATTTAAATTTAGCCTTCGATTTGTGGGCTTCTGGTAGTAGTAAAATTGGTGTAGATTGCCGCCTTCTTCAACACGATCACGAATTAAGCGAACCATTCGGAAAATCTCAAATTGGTTCTTCAGCAATGGCTTATAAGAAAAACCCAATGAGAAGTGAACGGCTTTGTTCATTATCGAGAGTAAAGCTTGATCAACTTCAATTTTGCGATTCTCCCGAAATGAGCATTCTGTGTATTGATTCTCTATTACAATTAAAACTAAGTATTTTTAGTCCTGATAGTGAAAATCAAATAGGTTTTCACGTTCAGGAGCTCAATGTGTCCCAACGCCTGGATCAAGTATTGCCTTTTTTAGTTAGTGAGAGACTTCTGATGCTCGCCGCGCAGAAGGGTGCGGATCGCCAAGAGATGCATGAAATTATTCGACTTTGTATGCTTGAAGCTCGCAAACAAATGCAATCTAATCCAGGACTTGTAAATCCATTTTTAGACCTATTAGATAAAACTGATTTCCCAATAAAACAAAAAGATGTACCCGATTTGGGAGAACCGGAGCGATACATCGGTTTTTGTGTAGAGCAAGTAGAATATTTCTTGGATCAAGCTAGGCCAATATGGTCAAAATATAAAAAGCATCATGAACAACAGGTTGAGGAGGTACGAGTCTAATGAAAGTGGCAATATGTGGTAAAAACGGATTTGGAGGACGTGAACATTCCTTGGCCTACCTAGTTAAACGCCAAAATCCTGATGTGCAACTTTACTTATATCCCGGAAATGGAGGCACAGAAGAATTGGGGGAACATCGAGCTGTTAAGAGTACTGATCAGATGATCAAGGATATGATAGAGCTTGGAATTGACCTAGTTATTCTAGGACCTGAAGCTGACCTTGAAGAGGGTCTTGCTGATCTATTGCGTAAAAAAGGTATCGCATGTTTTGGACCGGGCAAAGAAGGCGCTAGACTCGAAACTAATAAATTATTCGCTAAAAAAGTTATGGAGATAGGAAGTGTACCTACTGCTCAATACAAGTATTTCTCAGCTTTCGAACTTAATGCTCTACTAGAGGATATAAAAACTCGACCTGCGCCATACGTCATAAAAGCTAATGGACTTGCAGCAGGAAAGGGAGTTTTTGTAGTAAACGATACCTCTAAGAAAGGTTTAGCAATACAATTCGTCAGGGAATTAATTTCAGGTGGATATGGTGGTTCGGCAAAAACAGGAGTTCTAATTGAGAACTTTCTGCCTGGGGAAGAGGCAAGTATTTTCTATCTAGTCAATACACATACTTCCGAACTTATTCCCATGCGTCCAAGTCAAGATCATAAGCGCTTGATGGATGGCGATAAGGGTCCTAATACTGGTGGAATGGGTGCTTACAGTGACGCTCCGCTTGTGACAGATTTTTTACTAAAAAAAATACATCAACAAATTGCAGAGCCCACTATGTATGCGTTACAAGCTCTTGGTATAGACTACGTAGGAGTTTTGTACTTTGGCCTTATGATCAATGCTGAAGATTGTTCAGTAGTAGAAATCAATGCGCGCTTTGGTGACCCTGAAATTGAAGTACTAGCTCCTAGAATTCAATCTAACTTTTTGGAACTTCTTGACTGTCTCGCTAACAATAGAAAATGTTTTCAAATTGAATGGACCAAAGAAGCCTGCGTAAGTGTTGTTATAGCATCAGAAGGGTATCCAGTTTCTTCAAAAAAAGGGATACCGATTCATGGCTTAAATACCATCCCTGAGGATATACTCATCTTTCATGCTGGCACTCGAAAAGAGAAGGATCAGGTCCTAACCAATGGGGGCCGCGTACTTAACGTGGTAAGCCTTGGAACAGATATTCCTAGCGCCAGAAAGCGCGTTTATGATTTTTTGTCTGAGGGCACTCTGTACTTTGAAAATATGCAGTATCGAAAAGATATAGCTAGCAAGGCCGATCGATGGATAAGCTGATACAAATTAATTCTAATGGATTAGATGATGGCCAAATCGGCCATCATTGTGGCATCGCTTATGTACGCAGTCGTAATAATTATGACACTCTGGCAAATAAGTACTCGGATCCTTACTTTTTGCTTAATCTCATATATTTGATGCTTTTACGACAGCGCAATCGAGGCTTAGATGGAGCTGGAATCGCCACCGCTTTCATTCCCTACACTGATTATGTAGAGCAAGAGTACATGTTCAAGGATAAAATGATTAGTAAGGACGCTGTTACTGATTTATACGATTCACTGATGCAAAAAGATCACACGGGTAAATGTCTAGCTGATCAGCGCAAGGGAGATTGTATGATCGGGCATGTTCTTTATTCTACTATGCTTAGTACGGTCTCATATCGCTATGTTCACCCGGTAGAACACCAAGATCCATGGCCGCATCGACGAATCACAATAGCAATGAATGGTAATTTTGCTAATAATTCTGAACAAAGAGAATTTTTAAGAAGTGTAGGCCAAGCGCCGACAAGTCGATCGGATATGGAAGCCCTTGTAGAGAGTTTTGGTCATTTTCTTGGACTTACTCATATTAGAATGATGCAAAGGGGCTTGAACCCGGAACAGATCTCAGAACAACTTGATCTTGTCGCTGTAATGCGCAAGGTAAATCAACAATTACAGGGAGCTTTTGCCCTTGAGGGTATTGTTGGAAATGGGGATAGCTTTCTTGCTCGAGATCCATTTGGAATTAGACCTCTATATTATGCTATACATGACGACTTCATTATTGGGGCCAGTGAGTGGAGTGCTATTCAATCGACATTTGCTGCGATGGGTTTAGAATCACAAGAGGTTAAAGAGTTACCAGCGGGCCATATTCTGGTTGTTAAAAGTAATGGGAAAATAATTCTGGAGCGCTATGCGGAAAATACTCAAGATAAGCCATGTATGTTTGAACCTGTTTACTTCAACAGGCCCAACAATCGTGGTACATACAACATAAGGAAACGATTGGGAGCTCAACTAGCTAAAATTATACAGAGTCAAATCCCAAATCTAAATGACACAGTAGTTAGCTATGTTCCAAATACATCCGAAACTGCTGCTCTAGGCTTGTATGAGGAGCTACTAAAATTAGATTATCAAGCTAAAGCTCACTCTATTTTTGAATCAAAATCTAGAATGTCAGCACAAGAAATGAAAAAATTTTTAGAACCCAGAATCCGCTTTGAGCAAACCTTAACCAAAGATTTAAAGATACGAACATTCATCTCACAAAAAAAACACCGCCATAAACTTGTTTTGAATGCCTATGACTCAATTGAGGATTCTGCTGCACTTTTCCGTGGTAAAAGAATTATCGCGGTGGATGACTCTATTGTTAAAGGCACTACTCTAGAACGTAATGTCATAAGAACTCTTATTAGAGCCGGAGCAAAACAAATTGTTATTGCTAGCTCCTGTCCACAAATTCGATACCCTTGCCCCTATGGTATCGAGATGAGCACTCTAAAGGAGTTTATTGCTTTTAGAGCTGCCATCGCTCTCAATTTAGAATATAAAGGTGAAAAACACCTTGATGAGATTCATCAGGAAGCGAACTACCAACAAAAACGCATCGATAGTAATCCTACTTTTTTACCCAGTAATTTAGTTGCGCAAATCTATGAACCATTTAATAAAGATCAAATTAGTGCCAAAATTGCCGATCTGGTACGACCAAATAATCTAGAATTCGATGGTGAAATACGAGTCATTTACCCAAGTGTACAAGAATTAGTGGAAGGGCAAGGCCGGGGTGAAAACCTTGATACAGCATGCTTGGATGGCACCTACCCAGAGCTAGGTGGCTTACGAGTTTTAAATAGAGCTTTGTTAAATTATTTTGAAAATTTAGATGAGAGAGCGTATTAGGGAGATCCATGAAAAAACTCGCTTTGATAAGCACTTTTGATAAAAGTGGAGTAGTTGAATTCGCCGAAGAACTCTTAGCTCTTAATTATGAAATCCTGTCTACTGGGGGAACCGCCAGAGTTCTTCAGCAGGCCGGTCTACAAGTCACAAAAATAAGCGACTTCACGGGCACTAATGAAGTTTTTGGCGGAAGAGTGAAGACTCTTCACCCCAAAATTCATGGTGGACTTTTGATGCGGACTGATGACTCCTCAGATTTAAAAGAAGCTGCGCAGAATGGATATAATTCTATCGAAATAGTCGCCGTTAATCTCTACCCGTTCGTTGAAGTAACTAGTCAGCCCAACTGCAACTTTACAGATGCGATTGAAAATATTGATATTGGTGGTCCGACTATGCTGCGCGCTGCAGCTAAAAATCATAGATATGTGACTACAATATGCGACCCCAACGATTATCACAGAGTTATCGATCAACTGCGGATCAACGGGGTTACAAGTCAGGAACTTCGCAGCGAACTAGCAATCAAGGTCTTTGATAAAATAGTATCCTACGATACCGCTATTTATAATTATCTGACTAATATAAATAAGCAACAATCAGACAAACCAAGCATTCGTCCGCAAAAGAGTCGATGGGTACCACGCTATGGGGAAAATCCACATCAAAAGACTAATGTATTCTTAGAAGGTAACGCATTCAAAGAAAATATTTCGCTTGTGGAGGCTACACAAGAGCATGGACAAGATATGAGTTACAATAATTGGCTTGATGCTGATGGAGCACTGAGATCAGTATTAGTACTCAATGAATTACAGAAAGCAGCTGTATCTGTCATAAAACATGGTAATCCTTGTGGACTCTCGTGTGCTGAAACACCACTAATAGCGCTCGAGAGAGCCTGGCAAGGTGATCCGGTGAGCGCTTTTGGAAGTGTCATCGCTTGTAATCGAGTTGTTACTAAGCAATTCTTGCAAGTTCTGACCTTGAGACCTGGTACCGATGCCAGAAAAGGCTGGTTTGTAGAAGTCCTTCTAGCCCCGAGTTTCGAACCAGAAGCAATTGAATATGTTCGATCAAAAAAATCTAAAACTAAAATGCGCCTTTTGAGTGTCGCCAGACTCGATACTGCCTCAGAGGCAAAGGGCTGGCAATGGAAAAGTATCCTAGGTGGATATCTAGCTCAACAGGAAGACCACGATGTGTATCCGGGAGTTAATTTTCACAAACTACTCGCCGAACCATTTGAGGTAGATTTTGCAGGCCGACCATTTTTGGTGGGTAATATGACAGGAAATAAACTATCAAATTGCCTCCAGAATGCAGCAGATTTTGCTTTGAGAGCAGTAAAGGTAACCCATTCCAATGCCATTGTTATCGCTAGAGATTTAGAGGGTCTCGGAACCCAAGTCTTGGGGATAGGAGCAGGTCAACCGAATCGAAAAGTAAGTAGTTTTCTAGCACTACAAAAAGCTCAAGAGAATCTGGCTTTAGAATATCGGATGCTACACAAGCAGACTATGCCAGGTAAAGAGATGGATTTAAATCTTCTTAAGTCTCAATGGGAAGAATTCATAAAGCTGCAAGAACAAAGAGGCTTACTCAATTTAAGTCAAGAAGACTACGTTGTCAGACAATTGAATCAATATTGTGCAGCTGCCTCCGATGCTTTTTTCCCGTTTGCAGACGGACTTCTAGAATTGAGTCGAGGCGGAGTGAAAACTATCGTTGAACCGGGAGGCTCCATGCGCGATGAAGAGGTTATTCAAGCTGCACGGGATGAAGGGGTCAGCCTTATTTTTTGTGGATTGAGACATTTCAGACACGGATAGGAGTGATTATGACAGAAAAAACTCTAGATATTTACACGTTCAGCCCTCGAGTAAAAGAATTCTTTGATTGTATGCAAAAGAGTTTTTTATCGCCAGCTTATGAA
>CAZRWM010000019.1:0-29399 GCA_964603885.1 uncultured bacterium | reverse complement strand
ATTATTTGCATTAACTAAACCCAAGCATAGGTAACAAATTATCAATCCGAATGTATAATTCCTAAAAATACTCATCATTATCAGTTTTGACCACAAATACGTTATTTTATCGCAAATACCAAGTGGTTAAGTAACCAATACGTTAAAAACTTCTAAAAGTTACCGATTTCGCGGTGCCTTGGTACTAATTATTATTAAGTTGGAAGTTAGAAACGAAACGGAAACGAAGATAATTAAGTAATTCATTCACCTGAGTTTTCCCAATCGGGATGGTATAAGATTGAACTCATGTAGATAAACATTGTCAATGACTGAATGCCATAAAGATGCGTATCTATAAGACACATGAGGGAAAACATTGTTGGTAATATGAGTAGCATTGGTCTGAAAGGATGGCGATTGCGCCTTAAAAAATCTCTGACTTGAATAATGAATAGGCTAAATAATATTAGTAGGCCGATAATGCCAAATTGTACTAGTGACATTAAGTATTGGTTATGTGGGTTATAATCTATTCTCCCTCTTTTGTAATCAGGCCAAACCTTATCATATTCGATTCGATAGGAACCTGTGCCATGACCCATAATTGGGCTTTTTAAGAAAACTCTCCAGCAAACTCGTATATGGTGAAATCTTTGACCCATCGAACTGTAGATATCACCCTTCTGAAAGTGGTCCCATTGTTCTTGAATTTGTACGTACCGCTTTTGAAATGAATGAAGGCTGGAAAACAGGATAATAGCGGTAATGGTCATAGCTGAAATCATTCCCCAGAAATAAGTCCATTTACGAGTTTCAAGCAATACCCAGAATGGAAGAATAATAGCAAACAAGATCTGTCCAGATCGTCCTTCGATATTTATAAGGCTAATAGTTAATGAAACAATAAGCACTGCAGTCGCAATCCTAGATTTCTTGTCCCATTGTTTCTGCCAATGAGTGAGAAGTATTATCGTAAATAAAAGTAATGGACTGTAATGAATTCTAGGTATGAAGGGAGTTCCGCCAAACTTTAAAGACTCAAATTCGATCCAACCTAAATGCATTGCGTGTAGGATTAAATGATAGACAACAATTCCAGCTATATAACTTAATAAGCTTTTTTTGAAGAGTTTTGGACCGAAGGCGCCCATGAAAATAGGTATTGAAGCTAAGTAGGCAGCTTTCTTCCAAGGTTCAAATGCTGCGTATATATCATTAGTCCAAAGTATTCCCAAAGTGTGCATTAAAAGCCATGCAAGGCCAAACCATGCTAAGAATGTTATTCTAAATACTTTTCTCCATCCTACAATCCAAGCTCGAATGATTGAAAAAATACCTATAAGACCCATGCAAAAAAATGTAAGTGCAACGGAAAAGGGAAGAGAAAATCCAAAAAGTAAAAATAAAATCTGGCTGATTTTTTGAAGATTACTCGATGTGGAATTATATATTTTATGCAAAATTCATCCTATTTAATCTTCGAATGTAAGTTTTTAAGTATTTTAGCCTGCTAACTGAAAGGAGCTTCTTCGTAAAAGTATTTCCAGTAAGAATATAAGTAACAGAGTCGATCATTCTTTTGATTTTGGTCTGAATATGAAGTTGTTACAGTAGTATTTAGAATTCCAATAATCTCCGATATTAGTCGGTTGATGTTCCCTAACAAGAAAGTTTACAACGCTAATAAGCTCGTTATTTAGAATGAAAAACCCGTCGTAACCTAGGTCAGTAATATACCTAATCGTATCCTCTACAGTGCTATTTTCTAGGTGCCTTTGCTCACATTCTATTACCAGAAGTGGGCGAAACTTCTGAATAATCTTCAATGCGCCTTTAATAACATTTAGTTCATTACCTTCAACATCTACTTTTATACATGCTACTTTCTTTGTTTCGTCATATAAAAAAGAGTCTAGACTAGCAGTTTGAATCTCTTGAGAAGTCCAGTTGTTTGGAATGTGAGAACCTCCGACAATTGATGCACTCGGATTATGACCTTCAGTTGGTATATAAAATTTTGAGTTTCCGTTTTCATCTGATATTCCAATTTCATAAACTTCACATTGAGGAAGAGAAAGCTCGTTGAACATTTGTCTCAAGTATTGAGCTAAGGAAACTTGAGGTTCGAAGGCTAGAAGTCTACCTTTTTCGCCAACTGCCAATGCCAATGAATAAGAAAAACTTCCTTTGTTTGCACCCACATCGATTGCAATATCGCCAGGTTCAATTGCTTCGAGCATCGCTTTAATTTCCATTTTATGATCACGATATCTAGCTTTGAAAGATCTCCATAAAAACTTATATTTATTGATCATTATTAAGAAAATTTTCCTTGGTTGATCTCATTCAGAGGTAAACCCATGCTTGGTGATGTCTTTTTTGAAATAATATCGACATTTTTAATATGACTATAACAAAATTGACTAAGGCTGCTGGTATCAACGGGTCCAGAAAGACGGTTCATTAGCATCATATTAATTTTACTCTCGTTATAGTAATAAAACTATCTTACAATCGGTTAATCGCTCAATAAGAAGTTTATGATACTTTGTTCACAGACTTTTTCACGACTCTATTTTTGATAAAATTAGCATGTTGGAGTAGTATATAGATAGTGCGAAATCACTTCTTATTTTCGATAAAAATTGAACGGTGGCATGTGTTATCAAATTTTAATTATGTTATTGGTTTTTGAGTGTTGAAGAACTAGTTCCCTTGTTAAGATAAAGTAAGTGTAAACATGTGCGGGTTTTTAGTACAGTTCTTATCTCCCGTTGGATGCTTCAAACAAAGTCAATTAATAGATCGTTTAAGGCGTTTAAAACACCGTGGACCAGATCAGCAAAATACTTGGAGCAACAGGTATATTTGGATGGGTCATCAAAGACTCGTGTTGTTGGGAGGAGAAAAAACGGGTCAACAGCCTTTAGTAAATTCATCCGGAAATGCTCTCGTGTATAACGGTGAAATTTATAATTGCCAGGAATTACAATCGAAATATTTAAGTACTAGTTTAATCAATGATAGTGACATTTTGTTTGCGCTCTTAAATACTTGCGGTACCTCAATTATCCCGCAATTAAGGGGAATGTTCAGTTTTGTATATTACAAGTGCAAGGAGAATCAAGTTTGGTTGGTTCGTGATCCATTTGGTATGAAGCCTTTGTACTACAAACAAATAGAAGAAGGCTGGGAATTTAGTTCAGAAATTAGAGCTTTTGATGACCTTGAAACTGACCCTTTACAAGCTGAAATATTTCATCACCATATGGCACCTTTGCCAGGATACTCATTGTATAAAAAAATATATGAAGTACGTCCTGGGTCCATAAAAACTATCGACTCTGACAGTGAGAAATCGGAGCATTATGTAAATTTAGGTTCGGTATTCAACAGAGCTCAAAATACCAAGTTTGGAAGTTCTTCAGTCCCCTTGAATGATACAGAGTTTAGCGCTTTATTTGATCAAACAGTCCAGCTTCACCTACTTGCCGATACTCCACCCGGGTTAGTTTTGAGTGGAGGGCTGGATAGCGGTTGCATAGCACTTAGTTTGTCCGACACATTAAATAAAGCTTACACAATGTCTATCTCTGGTATGGACGAAAGTTCTTGCGCAGCTTCTCTTGCGGACTCGATAGGCGTGAGTCATCGTGTTTTTCAAAATTCTTCATTAAAACATATAGAAGATGTCTTGAATGCTATGGATGGACCAATTGGTGATGCGAGCTTTTTTCCTACATGGGATTTATTTTATCAATTGAAAAATTTTGAAAAATCAGTGCTTGGCGGAGACGGTGGAGATGAGCTTTTTTATGGCTATCCCACTTTTGAAGTAGAAGCTTTAAGACAAAAAACTCCTAATTTTCTTATCGGCTTTGGTCGGAGAATTGGATTGGCAGTTGGAAGTTATTCAAATTCAAGGGTTGATATATGGGAAAAGTTACTAAGATTTGGCTGGGGTGAAAGTGATTTCACAATGTTTCGTCAAATGCAGTATATGGCAGCTAAGCCCATGGATCAATTGAGTTTAGAGGCATTGGAACTTATTCATCAAAACTTTCAACAGACCATAGAACTGGAAAAAATTGATTCAAGTTGTGAGTGGAGTCAAATATTTACCTACTACTTTCGATATTATCTAGCTACCCAGGTTCTAACAAAAAGCGATAGAGCTTCAATGAGTCATTCTGTAGAATTACGTTCTCC
Source organism: uncultured bacterium (assembly GCA_964603885.1). Taxonomy (GTDB): domain Bacteria; phylum Muiribacteriota; class UBA6191; order UBA6191; family UBA6191; genus JAYZAC01. The sequence continues at coordinate 25,208 of CAZRWM010000019.1, read as the reverse complement.
TTATTTAGATTGGTCGTTCTTTTCTAGTAGCTTTCAATTTCCCGATAATGGTTTTCCTATTACTAGCAGCAGAAAACAGGTATTACGCAATTACTACAGGTCTTATAAAAAATTAGAAAATCTAAGTAAGAGGGGTTTTTCAGCCCCTTTACAAAAGATTTTGCCGCGACTTGAGAAATATGTGGCCAATCAAAGAGGTCGTCGCGAGCGATCAAACACGGCATTGCTAGAAGATTCCAATGTGGGCCTTCATGCGCGTTATTTGGAGTTAATTTATGAATATTTTCATGGTTCATTCATAGTTAACTCTGAGGTACTTTCAACTGAATGCCGAAGTACCCTTTAGATGATAATTCAGTGGATATATTTTTTAGTTGCATTCGGCGTAGTTTATTCATACGAGGATCATATCCGCTGGTTGTATGAGCATCGACCAGATCAAGTATTTGCTACACGTGATTCTGAAGTGATTCAGGATCCAAATTCTAGAATGTGTTACAGCAAATTTTTTGTAAATATTGGCAAAAATCGTTACAGAGAGCATTTTTTACCAACTGAGTGTGATTCTAGGGTGTTAACCCCCGCGGCTCCCTGGGCACGATCGATGGGTTTTATTCCACCAAAAATTCGAGTACAACCTTTAATATACCATCATCGGCTAGCTCGTGAGTTACCTAATCAAGAGACCGGTTTTGTAAAACAAACGATAAAAATGTTTTCCGAAACGAAAAAGAAAATAGAGAGGCGAGCCAGGCGCGATCCTCGATACAAAAAAAAATATAGTTTTCATTAAATTGATAGGTATCTATTTCTTAAATTTTATATTCAAAGTTCATTGCGGAGGTTGCTTTGTTAATCCCCCCGATATGACCGGCGATTTTACGTATTGAAACAACGAGATCTGAAAAAATAAGATTACTAAGTGGATTGTATTCGCCGCGACTAACCCTTTCTAAATGGCTGTCTTTAATGTTGTCTGCTGTTTTCTTAAATTCAGTAATTAATACATCAAATCTTTGAATACTAGCGGCTTCAGAATTATGAATTTCACTTTCAACGATTGAAAACATCTCCTTTATTCCTTCAAAAATTGTACTTAATTCTTTTTCTGTAGTTTCCGAAAGTTTGTGATCATCATCAAATAGTCTTTTACGATGTGCAATCAAATCAGCACAGTAATCGGTAACTGATTCTAAATCATCCGAAATACTCATGAAGCTAGTTATTCTTCTGCTTTGATTTATACTCAGCGGGATTCTCATAACTTTACTCAAATATAAAGTCATGTCTCGTTGCATTTCATCCAGATGAGTTTCAATATTTAGAACTTTTTTACGAGCCTTTTTATCTCGTGTTTTCGAGAGAACAAACTTTTGCGTATGTTCTATTCCGTCTCTAGCGCAATCTGTCATTTTTATGAGTTCACGATGAGCAAGTTCTAGAGCTAAAACCGGGCTTATATTATCTACATTATCTGGAAGTGTGAGTGCAGGCGACTGGCTTGTCGAATGGTCGTCTTTAATCAAGTTAGTGACCAGTTTTACTAAAAAGGTTAGGAAGGGTAGAAAAATTAGTGAAGCGCTTACATTGAATACCGTATGGACCATTGCAATATGTTGAGCGATTGCAGGTTTGGTGCCATCGGGAGCCATTGCATTTGGGTCACCGGGTACAAGGTAGTCGATAAATCCAACATACCATTGAAAAATGATCACCATCATTAGCACTCCGGTAAGATTAAATAAAGCATGAGCTGCTGCAGCTCTCTTTGCGTTCGCATTGGTTCCAACGCTAGCTAATAATGCAGTTATTGTCGTACCAATATTCTCGCCTAAAACAAGGGCGGCGGCAGTATTAAACGAAATTGTCCCTGCTACAGCTAAAGCAATAGTAATTCCAAGCATAGCTGAAGAACTTTGAACTATTAGAGTAAGTATGCAGCCCATTGCTACAGTAGCTAGAATAGAAATTAAATCTGTCGCTTGGAAATAGGTTAAATAACCAATGAAAGTAGGATCAGTTCTTAACGGTTTGAACGCCCCACTCATCGTTTTTAATCCGTAAAAGATGAGGCCGAGAGCCATAAGTAATATTGCGATACGTTTTAGCTTTTCACTTTTAATAAACATATTACCAAGTGAACCAAGGCCGATCATATGCAGACCATATTTGCCAAGCTTGAATGAGATGATCCAGCCGGTAATTGTAGTCCCTATATTAGCTCCAAAAATAATACTTACGGCCTGAGCTAAGGTCATCACGCCGGCATTTACCATACCAACAGTCATGACTGTTACTACTGAAGATGATTGAACAAGTGTGGTTACAAAAGCCCCACAAAAAACTCCTAAAACTCGATTTGCGGTTAATGAGTTCAGAACTTTACGAATCAAGTGGCCACCCATTGCTTGTAAAGTATCAGAGAAAATTTTCATTCCGTAAAAGAAGAGGCCGAGTCCGCCTAAAAACTTGAATATCGTATCAAACCAATTAATTTCCATAATGACGCACCTCGAAAAGTTTATATTTTATTTTTAGGGTGAGTGAATGCTTTGCTTTAACAATAATTCTCTTACGTTACTTACTGCTTGAAAGTATTACGGGGTTTGGATTCCTGTCCTGAAACCCTTGAAAAACAGGCGCCGTTACAGCCGAGTGGACATACCACTGACAATATAAACAGATATTGCTAATTATCAAATAAAAAATTAAAACTTTTTTATAAGTAATCACTTTTAGCAAATCAAGCATTCTTTAAAATTGCGGCACTCGTGCCGTACCCAATTTGAAATGCTTCTTCAAACAGCGGTAAACCGTACACATCACTATTACTTAAAAATATGTTTCCAATTCTCAAAGGTAAATCAGGCGAATTAAGGCTTGGTAATATTTGATTGATTCGTGGCATTGCCATCGCATGATGCATTGGTCTAAAAATCATTTCTTGTATGTAGGGTATAAATTCGGGACTTGAGTGCTTGAGATCATTTATTACGAGTTGTTGTAATGTGGCAGTGCTCTTAGAATTTAGGTACCTAGCATTCCACTTTAATTTTGCTGAAATTGGAAAAAAGTGAGTAACCACGAGATTATCTTGAGAGTCTGATAGTTGATGGTTTGCATTTATGTAGCCAACTGATGAGCTGTTTATATCTACATTATCCCAGCAAAGGGACTGTCTAATTTTCAAGGGCAGCGATTTGAAGCTGATCTGAGTTGTCAGCCAAATCTTCTGCTCGCGCAACAAAAACGGCCAGATTTTTTCTAATTGATTCACATACCATGATTCTTTATTAAGGTATTTTAGAGCATGATTCTTCCCTGCAAAAACAAGGTTGTTACAAATTTTGCGCCACCATTTTCCCTCATAATTTGTAAGTAGACATTCTACTCCTTTGGGGTGAGCCCTTAATCCAGCTAAAACTGTATTCCAATAGGTTCTTGACTTTGAAATTTTTTGTAACATTGCTTCGACAAGCCAGGCATTACCTGAGCTACTAGTTAAGGTTTGCGGTATATCGTGATAAGGTCTACAAGCGAAATAATGTAAGCCCACCCATGCAGAAACTTCACTTGCTAGGCAACCGTAATCATCCATACAAGCGTAATTGGCAACGTACTCTACTTGCTCATCCCACATTTCAGCAGTTTTTAGATATTCAACAAAATTTATATTGAAAAGTTCTAAAGCTTTGGGGTCACGACTACTTTTACCACTTGGTACTGCAAACCAACGGAGTCCATCATTGCCTTTGAAGTCGGAAAGAAACTGCCAGAAACGATGAAATTTTTTCAAGGGCGGACTTTGTACTTCATTACCTAGTGAATTTCCTATTCCTTCTGTCCACTGGCCTTCAAAGTAGCTTCTTTCAGTGGGCTTATTAGTGTTCAGAGTATATTTATGATCAAAATCATCAATTTCATCAGGCTTTGAAATTATAGCTCCTATATTATGAAGAAAGTCTCTGAGCTCGGTAGCCTCTTGTGGCGGAGACATCAAGTAGTGTGCTCCGAGAGGAACATCGAGTGAACCGCATTGAATTTTAGCTGAAGTACCGCCGGGTCTATCAAGTGGATCAATTATTTCAAACTCTTTAGATGCTAAATTTAAGTGGTATGCACAGCTCAGGCCAGCTACGCCGGCACCAGCGATTAAGGTCTCAATTGGAGGACTCTCCGGAGAGTCATTCCAAGCCTTCGTGATCAATTTTGGGTTTCGTAACCGATGACCCAACTCCTGATCGGGTACGAATAATCGAGTTTTGATGTCTGAATTTGATGAATTTTGGTTTTCTATATGGTAGAGGTCATCAGTATACAATCTAGAACCGAATCCAGAGGTTGCACTCCATCCAATGAGTTGTAGAAATCTACGCCGATCCATTTACCAAATTTTTTTAATTTTAGGAAACAGTTTGAAATATAAAGATGTGTCGTTATTTACTGGAGTGACTTGAATTAACTGTCTATCTTTCCACTTCTCAAAATTAGAATTAGGTTGTTGCGGCAATGACTTTCTTGCATCCATTAAATTATTTGCAATACACACATCCTCCGAATTTATTTGTACCTTGTGTGAAATGAAGCCTCTAATTAAATCTAAGGAGGATTCGTAGGCCTGTCCTGCTATGAGTGCCTTTATCCCATCATGTTCGGCACGATTGAAATGGAGTGGTAAGCCAAGCATTTTTTCATCAGGGATTCCAATTTCACGCATCAAAGCAATGACCTTCAAGCGGTAGTTATCATACATGTCTTCACTCGGTGCGAGTATTTGTTTACGTTTAAGGTAACCTTCAGTAAGAAACTTTTGAGTGACTTCTTTTTCACCTTCAATTACTGCTTCTAGAGTTTCATATTCATTCTGGGTGAAATGCACATTAACCTGCAAATTGTTTATCCCAAGTTGTTCAAGCAGTGTTTCTACATTTGCATTAAAGTTTTGATTGCAATCGGTACTACTCCCACCGTAGATCATGTAATCACTGGCACCTAATATCGTGTAATTCAAAATAAATAGAATAAGAATTATCAAAACACATCAAAGCTATCATAAAATAAGGAGGTTAGCGATTATCAAAGTATTGCTAACCTCAAAAATTGTAGACAGACTGTCATATATTTTAATTTTATGGTTTTGATCTTAAATCCGACAAACTTGGTTTACTTGACATTAAAGGTATTAGTTTTAGGCTTACATTATGCACTATTTTACTAATTCGATTGATATGCGAAAGGTTTAGTAGGATGTTGCGTTACGTAATCAATCTATTCGTTTCTTTAGTCTTTTTTACGTGTAAGATTGGGGCAGTAACCGACCCTTTGCTTGATGAGCTCTTAAAACGTAACGGGGATGTGTATCTTCTGGTATCTGATTCGTCAACAGATACTGGTCATTTATATCGTTTCGATCGAAGTAATCAGTACAGTCGCGGAGATGTTATCCCTAGTGGTTCGCCGCTCAAAACTCAGTTACCCCAATATGTAGGTTTTGCAGTTGATAAGTTTGGACACGTTAAACTTTTTCGTGCAAAAGATGATATTGATAATCCGACGGGGTCTACTTCAATTCTGACTCTTACTGGGCGTACTTTTCCAGGAGAAACGGGAAGTGTACAAACCGGAACAAATACCATGAATCTTCCTGGCTCGACGTCGGTATCGGCAACTTCTATAGGTTGGAGATATGTTATTGCTCCTGATGGTAAAGAAGGCTGGAAGAAAGTTTTTACAGATACTACTCAGCCCGGAAATATGAATGCTACGAGTGGAACTTTTTTAATAGAGGAGATTCCTGGTGCAATACCTGTAGGTTCTGTTCTTTTACCACCTTATTTTAAGTCGATGCCTATGGAATATAACCTAGAGTACCACGGTAGCTTCTGGCAAAGTGGCCGTGAATCATATCGTTTAGAACTTGCTGGATCCAATTCCATACTGACGGTAACAAGCAGAAATGAATGGTGGGAAGGAGGCAATGCTTTTACGACAACTTCATGTTTTACGGATATCCCTTATGGCAACAGTGAGGAATTGTGGGGTATTGGACAAAATTGTGGAGTTGCGCTCAGTCCTCCAATCGGTGCGTTTTTTATGATTCCGCATTATAGCGGTAGCTGGACAGGAAATTTTGGGACTTACCGAGCTGCTACAAAAGTCAAAGACTCAAAAAAGAGTGTAAAAACTCTATTGGTAAATACATTTTTGTCGCAAGAAGATAATTCGACTTTACAGAATTTTGGACCTGCATCAGGTGTTTTTACTAATTTACAAACCGGTCGTGATTATTTTAGTGGAGTTGGTGGTGAGGGATATAGTGATGCTTCTGATAATGTTTTAGCTAACACAGTCAGTTTCTCCGTTGATGCGGGCCGCTGGAATCATTGTGGTGATCTGTGTGGTCTTGGTCCCTCTGATAGTCCAGCTTCTCCACCTCCACCGCCCTCATCTAGAGCTTATGCTTCAAGTTTCGGGGATAATCAGGATGAACAAAAAATGTATATGATTCGACGAGCATCCTTTGGGGGAACGAATGTAGTGACTAGTGTAATCGAAATCAGGGTGGCGCAAGGTAGTACTGCGCAAGCCTCATTGGTTAATCCTAATCAGACCTGTCCTAATACTCACGCGATTGATAATGTAGGTATAGATTGTTATTCCCTTGGAGATGCAGATGCAAACTTTAGTACAAAGCAAAAGCAAGTAGTTTATAAAGCTTTTGCGAATGATTTAGGAGTTACAGGTAACTTTCCTGACTATCCTCAGTCCTTAGGTTTTTCAAAGCGTAGAGATGGGCAAGATTCTGACTATGTTTATTGGTCGAATTTGCCAGCTACTCACTTCACAGTTAGTTCTAATTTCTGGGGTACTGGCGGAACCCTATGGTATGCAGTGGAGAATGCGAACGATCTAAAGTTACACTTTAAAAATTTCAATCATACAACACTTGGAGTTTCGTCCAGTGGTGTAATAGATGCGGGTGATCGCTTACCAGTTAAAGCTTTGGCTGCGGATGGAGACAACAATGTTTACCTTGTGCATAGCAAAGATGCTATCGAAGGCCCAGATCAAATTGAAAGGCAGTTTGGCAATTTCGTTAATAAGAATTCAGTACAAGAGCTTTGCGCTAATGGAGTTATGAAAAATTGCGACAAATTCGACTTCAGTGGTGGAATGACTGCCTGTCTTAATGCTGGTGTTCCTACCGATCCATTGCCGGTTGAATTAGTCATGAAGCAACATGCTGGCTTTGTCGTGGAAAAATTGAGCCCACTAACGGGGTCAGAACCTGAAAAATTGGGCGTAGTGCCTAATGTAGAAATAGGAGAATGTCGTGCTAATGCATATTTCCCTCTGAGCGCTTCTGAGTCTGCATCTTGTAATTTTAATTGGGATCGCCCAGCCACTACTACAGATCCATGGGTTTGCACAGTCACGAATTCAGGAGGGGTTGATCTGAGTCACATTAATGTAGAACTTGCGGTAATTAATGTACCTAACCCTCCGGCTTCTGGAACGGGAATGAACCCTCGGATTGTTCATCCTTGCTATGCGAATAATCCGCAGACTTGTGACGGTAATAAAGCACTAATGGAGGATCAAGATTATATTTTCAGGATGGAAAACCCACCTCACTTTGCAGGTGTTCCGGCGGTTTTAGGACAGTCAGCCGATGGAATTCTAAAAGATTTTGGTACTGTTCAGATGATCAGTAATTACGAAAAAACAGGTTATGATTTTACCAAAGACTTAACTTTGAGTAGTGGTGAAGCAGGTAAAATCAATGACCTTTATTTTGATAATGATGGCGAAGTGGGTATCATCACTGCGACAATGCTTAATGAAGATTTTAGCTCTCCCGCCGATGATTTGATGAACCCTTCCATTGATCAAGGTGTTTCTGCCGAAAGAACAATGCGCTATCGCTGGATTGTAAGGGCTAAAAGCCCTCCTCATTCTTTGGTTGATTATACTCAAAAAAATCTCGAATATAAGCCCTTAGGGTATCCGGCCAATGTAAAAACTAATTGCCAATCGATTATAAATCAGGCGGGTACAAGAGTACTGTCTGACGGAATAACTGTTTATCAATACCCTGATTTACAAGATCCGACGGTAATAAACAAACTGGGCTTGATGTATGATTCTTGTTGGCAGGATCTTGAACGTATAATTGCGGAAGACCCACAGGGGAAACCAGTTTATTCACCTGATAATCTTACTTATAAATTTACTGATCCGGGGGTTTATCAGATTACGCTTATGATCGGCGGCTTAGGGTTTGATTTGGAGGGTATAACCTACAGAAGTGACCCAGCTTCTGTGCGAGCATCAATTATTGTCACCCATAAAACTATGACGTTTAACGTTGGTGCAGCGGCACCAAGTGTTAACCAATTTGTTAGTAATATGGGAATATCAATACAAGATATGAGCTCAGGGGATAAAGCGAGTTGGGAACTAGGGAATGATACTTTTGGTTCAAGTAACGAAATCAACAGCACTTTTGCAGATGAAGTTTTGGATGGTACTTTTCGTGGACTTGCTGGAAACTTACCGGTTTATCCCGTGTATTACTACAGAGACGAGAATCTTGTAGTAACCCATAGCGGTCAGATCACACCCCTTTATGCGGAAGCTGAAATTGAATTTTTCAAGACCGAGAACACCGAATATTTAGACCCAGATGATCTAGATAGCACACAAGGCCGTAAATCTGGTGTGGGAGTCTGGGATTTTTCATACGAGTGCGGAGCAGATGGATGTGGTCAGGTTGGAAGCTTAAATCTTGTTGATAAGAGTGATACCCACCCATCGAACTACAATTTAAGTGCGGGACAAATAGTTATAACAAGCGAATATGGCAACGATGCTAGTTTAGATATCACTAGCAAAAGAGGCTCTGGTCGGTATGTGGATGCATCATTAAATGTCAAATTTTCTGATAATCCCGATGACATTCACCAGGGAACCGTAGCACGAGATGATTATTTTCAAAATCCAAATATTCCGCTAGCTCCTTCAAATCCAAATATGGAGAATAATCCTTACGCTTTCTACACTTGGTATGAGATTAAATACGCTTGGTTCGCTCGCTTTCGAACACCTGATGGAACCGTGCGTGAAAAAATTATTCGTACTGGAAATCTCGCTGAAATATTTTTATTAAATTTTTATGCTAATCACGACGGTCTTAGTAAGTACAAGACCTTGATAAAAAATGTATTGGCGCCCTCCAGTTTAGAAGGGTCTGGTTTCACTGATATTGGGAATGGGAAATTAATTACTGAGGTCGATGCCACTGAGCGTAAATACAAGATAAGAATTCCTTTGATGACCAATAACGCTATTTTTTATTCTCCCGATCTTTTGTCAGAATTGGAAGGTAAATTCAGAGACGGATGGGCCTCGCGATCTGACTGGAGTTTAAAAACGATGCAGCAAATTCTCACCGATATACGCCCTATGAAATTTGAAATACCAACGGGTACAACAGTTATAGAGGTGGCCTGTCAGATATTTGCACCGGCAATGACATGGAAGGGTAATGAGCCTATCATTGATTCTAATGGTACGACTTCCGACATATTTAGTTATTATGATGCAGTGCCAGGTGTTTTTGATATGGCAGGATCGATATTACCCGCGACGGGGGATCATCCTATAATTGGATATAGTTTTGGCCCTGTTGATAATTTTGTAAGTTGGAACTCTAGAGGAATCCTGAAGGAACCGACTTATAATAAGCCAGATAGGGTAGCAGGATTACAGCTGTCTAATGAATTAGGTGGGTTTGCTGTAAGTGATGATGGTAGTGTTACCTATTCTCACCAAGAAGATCATTTTGTAGAAATTAATGTTGTAGATCAACAAAATCCCCGAGTTACTTTTGATTCAGGCTCAAGCCAATCACTTAATGCGGGTCAGGCAACGACTGCACCAATAGTAATTACAATTACAGATAATAACCCGTATCAGGATTGGCTCAATAGTCCATCTGGCACTAACGATACGCCAGATAAGCACCCAGGTTTGCCTATGTTGAGTAACTTTTATTACGAAGTAGGTTATGACCCGCGTAACAAGGCCGGTCTGGGTTTATTAGAGAATAAATCATATAGTTTTCATGTTTCTCACAAAGAACAGAAGTTAGATGATAATCTTGCTTTTAAGCAAGGTGCAATTAATCAAGATTTTACTGCACAGGTATACCCGGGACAACAATCGCCTAATGAAATAGGTTCAGATGCTAATAATTTTTTTAGTTTTGGTGCGGGAAGTCTAATTCGTGAAAATGATCTGTTTTTTTTGTCAAGTTCATTACACACCGATGTAGCTAACAAGTTTGATCCAATTTTGGAATTGTTCTGGAATGCAGATATTGAACAAGGAAGACTTTTTCCACCCTTTCCGCCCAGTGTTAGCGGTTCTGCAGATTCATCTGAGGTATATGAGAATACTAAGGACACGGTAAATCAACCAATGCTTTACCAGTACTTTGCACCTCACATGCCAGATAGTGAGCCTAATTATTTTCAATGGCCAGAAGATACGGACAACAGCAATCGACGCAAGCTAGTTTATATCGGGGACACTTTTTCAGAAGATTGTCTGAAAAACGCATTACCTCAGAAGGAGATTTCAGCTAATTGTGGTAAAACTTCCACTTACGAATTACAAGACGGAGCTGCTTTTGCTCCCATATTTTTTAATAATGACTACGGACCAATTCGCAAAGTCTACGCAGCTGGACAAGATGCACGTATTTTTTCTGAATATGTTGACGTAGCTAATCCAGGTTCTACGCCACTTCTTTCTTCTTTCAGCTATCGCTTGGTGGGTAAATCATCAGATGCAAATTTTGATAATTCGAGTCTTAATGGATTGGGTGATCTGTCTGCTATAAGAGCTAGGGCCCAAAGTTTATCTTATGATCATTTGGCACAGCCTTTGGCTACGTTCAATTATGTTGATACTACTCCACCAAATCTGCGTGTTTCCTTGACCGATTATAAAACCCGTGCGAGTATTCATTATGTTGTTACTATGGTACAAAGCGTTGATAAAAACTCTGCTAATGACAATAGGATTAACTTCATTCCTCGAGTCAATATATATCGATCAGCAGATAATCGAGGTGATCAATTCGTGGGGCCTGCTATTCAAAAAACATTAGAGATAGCAACTCCCGAAAATGAATATAGAGTTAGTGCACACACTGCTAGTCCGGATAATCTTGAAGAGCTTTTCTATGAAATTACAGAAGATACTCGTTTTCAGTTACATGCTACGTTTTCTGATAATGTCACTGGTAAAGAATTGGGTGGAAGCCTAAATATAAGCAGTGACTCTTGTAGTAATACCGCTAGTTTGGTGGGGAGTGATATAAATGGTGAGCAATTAGCAGCTTTAGATGGTGATGTTATGGAACAATATCGCTTTCCCTCTGTAGGTCCAGCTGATCGCGCACCAAATCAGTATCAGGATTTTGCGGAACTCCGTGCGTATCATCTTTATCCAAAGCATGGTTATTTTGATGAAATAAAAGTAATAGCAACAGATTCCGCTGGAAATAAAACAGCGATATGTATACCTGTAAGAATTATTCCTCAAGATGTACATTTTAGAAAAATAGGGAATCAATCTAAAAGCAGATAAAGTTAAACCCTATGCTTAAATATTTAATACTGCTAATTTGTTTTATATCACAAAGCTGGTCTTTGAATGCCGGTTTAGTAAATTATGCAACCCTATTTTTACTTCATCCGGAGATGAGCAATTATCATTTTGGTGTGCACAATTTTTTTGTAAGAAACGATGAAAGCACAACTTTGGCGAAAGAACGCATTGAAAAGTTACTTAAAGATCTTCAAACGCTTTATTTGAATAACCAACAGCGTGATGAGATAGCTCGCAAAGATTTGTGGCACGAGCAATTAAAATTGCAAAAGCGTCTAACTGGGAGTGGTGCTAATTGGAAATCTCGAGCAAAGTTAACTGTGATGCAAAAAGATTTGGAAACTTCCTATGGAGCTCTATATAAAAAACGTCAGATAGATTTACGCCAAAATATTGCTGAGGTGCTTCAAAAGGTATTTTTAAGTCCGATCCAGAGGCGTCAGCGAATGAGTTTAATCTCGCGAGATATACAAAAAGCTATTGAAGAAATTCGTGTAAAAAAATCTTTAGATTTCGTGGTAAGAAGCTCTAATAAGTTGTACCTACCTAAAGATTGGAAACAAAATTTAGATATACGATTATTATCTTTAGAGTTAGAACAGCTACAAGGTGATTACTTGCGTCGATTCTTACATAATCAATCACAGAAGATTTCTCTGCAGCTTATGGAAACAGCGGATCATTCGAAAGCTGATGCTAGAACCGCCCTACGTAACAATATCCACATTAAGTCTCTCGAAAAGTATTTGAAAAAATATCAATCTTCGACTCAACAAACTGTAATTTTTGGTAACGCTAACGATATAACCCAAGAGGTATTAAAATTGGTATATCAAAAAAATGGATTTGGAGAGGAGCGCTTTACTATCATAAGCACCCTAATTGATAATTTAGAATTATGAGGTCAGCTCATTATTTAATTATCATTTTTTCAATATCCTCATTGTCTGCTAATTCTGATATTCGAAAGGCTTTTATAGAAGCAAATTTTCAATCGATTCCGAACGAGTATTCTAATACTCAAGGTATTGAAAGATTAGAGAATTGGCGTAATCCTTATAAAGATGTTCAGTATGAGGCTAAACGCGATCTTGGTCAAAAATTTTTCTTTGATCCACGTTTATCGAAGACCAGAAATTTGAGTTGTCATTCATGTCATCAATTATCTTTAGCAGGCACAGATGCTTTGACGATTAGTATTGGTTTTTTGGGGATCAGGAATCCTCACAAATTCAATTCGCCTACTGTTCTCAATACGGCTTTACATAAATTATTCTTTTGGGATGGTCGGTCTGAAGATCTAGAAAATCAAGCAATGATAAGTTTGATGGGCTTGCACGAAATGGCATTTGATGTTCCACTTGCAGTCAAAAGATTTAAGCAACTACCTTATTATCAAGCCGAATTAAAGCGATTATTCGGTGAAAACTTTCCAGACCGACTCGGCTCTCAAAAAAATATTCAGCGTGCATTTAGATCGTTACATAATATAACCAAAGCGGTGGCACATTATCAGCGAGGTTTACTCACTAGATCTAGATTTGATGCCTTCATGGAGGGAGAGGATATTCTTACGAAACGTGAAATTTCAGGAGCTAAAAAGTTTATATCTTTGAATTGTATAAAATGTCATAGTGGTCCCGCCCTCGGCGGACACAAAAAAGCTAGATTTCCCATTTATGGTCTCTATCCTTATGCCAATAAAGTTATGTATGATAATGACGAGAAACTAAAAATTCCGTCTCTACGAAACGTAGGGTTAACATCACCTTATTACCATAATGGAGCAGTGAAAAGTCTTGAAGAAGCTATAGCTTTGATGGGTCGCCTGCAACTCAATAAAAAACTTAGCAATACTGAAGTTTCCGATATTATGGCTTTCTTGAACTCTCTAAGTGCCCAAAATCTACCCCTTGATCAGCCCAAATTGCCAGCAGAGCGTCATAGGTATGATTTCAAAAATTATTAGATTTATGCTTATCTGCGTAAACTGTTACTCAGAATGTAAATTCCCTATGGAATTCCTAAAAGAGAGAACCTCTGCAACGTCTAGATCGTTAGCTATCCGGACTCCATTATCATAGTAAGAATACTGCGCTTCTCCATTCATCCCATATGAAATCCACTCTCCAAATTTAACACCATCTTTGACCACACCGATTGTCTCAAGATCACCATTTCTACGATAATGCTTGGTGATCCAATGATTTTTTTCAGCGATAAACTGATACGTACTTTTTATATTTCCATTTTCATAATAATTCTTTTGCTCTAATATCGGGACTGAGTCACGTTGGCTCATAAAATGATTATAAGCAAAGTAAATACAGACCATTACGATGGCGATATAGAAATAATTACGCATAAGCCAATCTAGCGTCCCTTATTTTGTGAACCTAGTGATCTAAAGTGAACGTCTTGTGGAATAACTATGATGGGAATATTTACTACACGCTTGTTATTGGCGGCATCAGCGACCTCAACACTAATTACATCATATACTCCGCTATTAGGGTAAAGATGGTAGCCACGGGCAACCTTTGCTTGATTATAGATACGTCCAGCGGACGAATTAATCATTTCAAAGGGTTTATTAGAAGGATCATTTGATACATGAACATAATTTGATGGTGGTGTAAATATTGAACTTGGGTTGCTGTGACTAGAGGCTGATATAGAAATTTCATCAAGATCTTTGTTGTCTGAGGCTTTAATCTGAATCATAAAGCGAACATCTTCAGGAATATGAAAGGCCTGATTAACTAAGTCCATACCCGCTTTAATAGAATTAATATTAATTACAGGTTGATTGTTAGCTTGTTCATAAAGACTTCCAGATTTAAATTCATCAATCTGATTACGTTTGTCTTTACTACGAAAAATAAGTACATCTTCGCTATCTTCACTAATGTAGGGATTATTACCTTGAGCACTAAGGGTTGCAAATTCAACCTCTGTCTGCCCCTTATATTCATACAGTGTTATATGAACATTGGGTATGTCATTATCGGTTACGGTAATACCACCAAGCTCTGTAGAATATCTTTGAGAATTATTATTGTAAAAATGGTTAACAAGATCGCTGATATTGTTATCTGGAGTTCCGGGATCATTTCCATAATCTTCAGCTCCCATGCGACGCTTCCAATTCCGTGAAAAATCATATTTAGGCCACGTCCCAAAATCCCCATTCATAAAATTATTACCGGGGCTATTCCATGTGATACCATCTAAATTGGGCCAATTTTCACTTATTCTTACGTCTCGAGCTTTGGCATAAAACTTGAGAGTATTGTCATTAGAATTCATAAATACCGGTGCAAGAGTTTTTTCTTTTGAGATTCTCCATCGAGTTCTTATTTTACAGTCAGAATGATTTGCTTCAGTAGGATTAAAGGTACCATTTAGACAAGAGTCATTCCAGGCTTCATAATCATCGGGACCCCCAGAGCCTGGATTAGATTCCAGATACTCCACGACAGGCCCATCGGGATGCTTCGACAAAATGTCATAAGGGCTTTCATTATTCACATCGGGTACGAAGCGAATTAACCATTTTGATAAGCCACTATGATTTTGGGTAGGATTTTCTGTTCTGACGCCTGTATCGGTTAATTTATTTTGTGGTGGATATAGCTTATGTTTTTCGCTCGTATCTAGCTGGTTGAAACGGTCCCAACTATTTTTGTAAGTATCTTGATCAGCACTGCGCACAAATGGCTTTTCTTTATTTAAATACCAAACTCCTCCCCCATCCCAAAAAAGACCATTACCGACATTCTGATAAGGAAAATAAAAATCATTCTGATCGGCTTCTATAGGATCAGGGTTGTAACTGAATCCTGGATTCAAATCACGAATTGGCTTACCTGATTGGTCATTTGGCCTATATTGAGGAAGATCGGCAATGTTTAAGATTTCTGGCTCTCCAGATTTCAAATTTGTATAAGACAGATTGAAACCATAAGCACGTTGAGGTTTAGAGCCTCGGTTTTTCAAGCCTAGGCCCATAGCATTTCTGGGGTCAAAACCTACTTCATAACTATATTCCACAAGGGCAGGGACACGTAGCCTATCGTCCATTTCCCCGATTAATTGATAACTAGGCCAGACGGCATAAGGGTTGTTGTCTTCAACTTCAATTATAATATCCTGGTCTACTCTGCCTCCTGTATTAGCTGTTTGAGAGCCACCTTCAATGAGAGTTACCTTTGGGGCAATCATGTCAAGTACTGCCACCTCTACAAAATCATCTTTTGTATTACCAGGCTGGATATACTGAATATCATCGGTGTTTGATGTCCCATCAAAACCACCCGGGACTTTATTATTAATAGCAGCTACAAGTTTGAGTCCAAAACCACTAGCTTCAGCATCTAGCAAACTGGTTGGTCCAGGCAATTTCTGTTTGGCAAGAATCGGCCAGATGTTTAATGTATCTACGGTACCGAATGGCAGTGCGATCTTGGTAAAGTCAGTAGGATCAGGGAAACCTGAGGACTTTGATTGGGGGCCCCAATAAACAGCGTCATAATAATTGAATGTACCGTCGATATTTTCATCCCTTCCCGACCAACTCATCATCGGGAAAAAAAGCTGAAAACCAATTTCTAACACCGTTGGTTCCGTGGGCGTATTAAATTGCATTGGATGAATTTGGCTGTATAAAGAGTTGAAATCGATATTAGAGTCAAATCCAGCAAGATTCGAGAAAACTCCATGCATTTCATCATTCTTAGATCCTGTGAGCATCGCGTTTCTATTGAAGAGTGGAATTCTTACTTTTATTTTTCGATCTTCTTTTTCATCACCTACGTACCACATTAGTGGTTTGTCATCTTCAACAACAGCCGAACCATCAGACTTTAAATTATAAGGTGCCAAATTGCGTACAAGTCGTTGCCAGCTTGAGGAGTTCTTGGACATGTGGTTCATTAAAAAAACTTCTGCAAGATTACCAGTTCTTAAAACTTCCTTAACAACTTCTCCATTTGGTTTGGTATAACGAAGGAACCAGGCATATTTAATTTCCCACCAGGTATACAGTGCTTCAGGATGAGAAATTAAATTCTGATCAAAACTACGACCAAGATAGTTAGATGGAAAAGCGTCATCAGACGCTAAAGTACCTTGATGAGCGGCTTGAAATTGGGCATCTTCTCCAGCAGCAACAATCAAGGTGCCGTTTTCATAGCCGCGACCCGTTTCATAATTACCTGATGCATCATATCCGCGACGTTCATCCAAGCTTGTGTCATCAGTTGCTATTATTCCTGCTCCATTACCTGTTGATCTAGTGGACCAATTCGCAGGATGCTGCGATGATTTATCGATTGGGTTGAACGTGAAGTTTGACCCGAAGGGGATGCTTCCACCTCCAGGGTATTCGTAATCCCAAACTCCTACGCCTTTGTGTTTACTCATATCAAAGCTTTGACCAGGAGCAGTAAGATTTCGTTCATGATAAACTAGATCTTTGAGTCTAAAAAATTGAATTTCAGCTTCAGCAACGATAGGTGTTTGTTGGTTTTGATAGGTTACAATCAAGGGGCTAGAGTTATCATAGTTACCAACAGGTAGTACGGGGAATCTGCCCTGTGGTCCCGTCATGTCATCGCTATTGCTAGCAAGATTACTTCTTGCATTAGCACTATTGCCATAAATAGCAGAGCGGGTCTCTTCACTACTTTCTAAATCATTATTAGCGATTACAACGGATTTTATAGACTCATCTGAGTTTGCTATGGTTGTGGCACCAACTCTTATAGTAGAGACTGTATTGGTTGCGTCTAATACCATGCTTATGGTTGCTGGATTATCTAAAAAGGTAAAATCATCGGCAAAAAATCGTAGTCCGCCAACCCACAACTGTATATTGTAAACACCGGGATCATTAAATTTATAATTTAAAGTCGGTGGGTTAATGACATCGGGGATTCCGGTGGAAATATTATCTAATTCGCCTAGATTAGAATTATTGGTACCGAAGTCTTGCCAGCAAGAGTCAAATAAAACACCCGGTTCATTATTCATAAGATTTTCGTTTCCTGTAACTGGTTCGAGTAAGCCTATCTGTGTTAGAGAGGTGGCATTAGTCATCGTGGCTCCATTGCCAGACATAAGAAGTCCAACACAGGGGGTCATCTCATAATCTTTAAATGAGTGCGGTGGGGTTACAGCTTTAACACGCCATCGATAGCGTAATGTCTTGACACCGCTACTTTGCGGTGCATTTGAGAATCCATAACTATCATTCATCAGGGGTGTGGTACCGCCGGGAGATTGTAAATCTTCGAATATGAATGATGACAACATCTTTCCTTGTTTATCATCATTATCGTAAAACGAACGTGCAGTAGACCCTGCAGGAATATCTGTACCTGGAATCCAGCCTGCAGGTGTTAATATTTCTTTCATTAAATTGATACCAGATTCATCATAGTTAGAAATAATTTGTACATCGCCATAAATATTGGTATCAGAATTACCAGATAGACTTAATTGTGCGATAGGCCCGTTGAAACGCGGTGGATTTTCCATGTTAAATGAATAAACAGTATCTTCCTTATATATATGATTAACTGGTTTAGGTTCTACAATATCCATAACCAGATCTCCACCAGAGGCCGGAGGATTGGCTACATTAATAATTGCCATCTCGATAAGATTATCGTCTAAGATATTTTGAATATCTCGATCATTCGCACCGCTGCAAGTCCAACCTGGAGCTAATATGGTTCCGGATGAATTTAAAGCTGGAGCAGGCATATCTGGTGGACCAGGCCAGAAAAGAGTAGCGCCACAAATTGCGCCACCCTCAGATTGTAGTGGGACTGTACCTATCCTTACAGGTTTGGAACCTGGTAGAGGAGCAATTTTTTCAAGTTTTAAGCCTGCATATCTGTTGACTTCTATATGTAAAACATAACCATTGTCTATGTAAGAGTAATTTGAGCCATCACAGCCTTTATGTATACGACCACCTTGATTACACAATTGAAGTACTCGTTCTTCAGTTTTGGGTGATATCAAGCGATCAATATCACTAATATTTTCTACTAGGTCATTACCGCCTCCATGCAGTATATATACAAAGTTATCACCATCTGCACCGAAAGCTACCAAAGGGGTCGCATTGGCTATATCAATTGAACCTTTCGTTAATGGTAATGTACCCTGAAAATGATTATATTGTTCATAATTAAGTGTAAGATTGTTACCATTTTCAGCGGCCCACCAAACCATTCCTCCAGTACCCCAGAAAGAACTTGAGACGTTGAAGTGGGAGGGTGCTAAATCGGAGACATAGATGAAGTCTTTTGAATCATCTCCATCGGGTGCAATCCGTTTAGAGGTTTGTAGGGAGCGAACATTACCATTGCCGCCTTGTGCCGCACCGAAATTATAAGCAATCATATAGTCGTTAGTATTAAATTGCCTCAGAATTCCTGCCCCATTGGTATCTGATAATATGCCAGAGGATTTATATGTGAGTGAATCATTCTCCCAATCCAAAAAGGAGTCTAAAGATGATCCATCTATTTGAAATACACCGTAGGTGTCGTCTTGAGAGCCAGCTATTGGATAGTATTTTTTTATGATGTAGGCGCGCTGTAAATTTTGACTAGCACCTGCTGATGAAAATTTTGCACGGCCTTTATTAATTACCGCATTAACCATCGTAGGGGTTTGTGCAGGTTGACCACACAAGTCTGAACAATCGTTGTATTTTTCTAATTCTTCACCAAATGCATAAGCTGTATCGATTGGCGTATTTCTGCAATGTAGAAAGCCTGAGCCCGTGTAATTGTTAGGATCATTACAGTTTGATGAAGTGAAGTAATCTTCGCCTTCAACAAAATCAAAACCTGCAGCGGTAGAATTTTTGATCAGTTCATTATCTTCAGCAGTTATAAATTCTTCCATGAATAGTTTAGATCGAGAAATCATCAAATCACTTATTCTTCTAGCATTCTGTTTTTCTGGTTGACTGAACAATATATTGTTACGAGCCCAGAACCAACCTAGAAGTGGAGAAGCTTCTCCATGTCTCCGAGGTCCATTTCCCCCTGGATTGTAGATTTTGTCATAACCGACGATGAAATGCCCTCTACCATGAGCTAGAAAACCTACTGGTAGACCCCAAGGTTGCCCTCTAATTCCAGCAATATTTTTTATTTCAGGATGTCGGCGTGGGTCGGAGATAACACGGATTGGAGGGAAAACTTGCAAGTTTTGGTTTAAAGTTGGCTGACTAGTAATAACTTTGGCATGTCTATAAACATCAGCTTCCCATGACTTTGCCATTGTTTCAGTACGTTCGAAGCGACAATTAATCATCATAGGATTAGCGTTACTGTTATTTGTGACGTAAGCTCTGTCATAAGTACCCTCTGGATACAAACAGTACCAACCTTCTTCTCCAGTGGCCGTATTGATTGCATAAGACCATCCAAAATTTATGGAATCTAAGTTAGAAGTATTAGCGGTTCGACAGCCGCCGTTGAATCCACCATAACTCGTAACCGCCTCGTAAGTGGCTTTTCCTAAGGGTAATTTGCATTCGGGAGTACCGGGGTATTTGTTTCCTTCTTCTAACAATGTCCACAATGATGTACTGTTTCGTGAATCAGTACGAAACAATTTTACATGTCCAAACTTATCCACCGATAAACCTTCATAATTTACTATTCTGCTGTCATCAGACAGGGGTAAGCGATTCGGTGTGTAGTCTAGAGTTCTTTTGTAATGCCATAGTCCTGTTGAGTCACTGGGTATTCCACCACTCTTTGGCCTTACGAGTACATATACATCTCCATTCTTTTCTTGGATAGCTTTAACAATGTTAGCTTGGATAGCACTCGTTATAAATAAACTTAATAAAGAAAAGATTACTAACCATTTTTTCATGATTCACGCCAGTTTTTAATGATATTCAAAAGTTTTAACCTGAATTTTTTTGGATATTTATAACGTTGAAATAGTAAATTTAAGCTGGGTAGAGTTAGGTCTTGGACTTTACCCAGAGTATCAAATTGTTCATAAACTTTAGAGAACATTTTCTCTATACTTTCATAATGTTTCAGGTGCGTATTAAAGGTATTTAGGTATTGTTCAGAAGTACCTAATTTTTGATAGTTAAAAAAGAATTTATCAGCAGTAAAATCTTTTAGAGGATTATTGTTCATTGGCACAAATGGTTTTTCTAGGAGTTGTAGTAGGCCTTTTTTAGCCCCTAGAGATTTTGCATTGCGATTGATTACGATCTGTATATTTCTCGATTTAGCTAGCTGACTAACAGTTTCCTTAATTTCTTTAACAATTTGATTAAATAGTTCATCACGAGTTTTTCTATCTACAAACAGCTCTTTATTGTTACTGGAGATCCAATTTTGAAGCTTTGCCTTAGTATCTTTTATTTGATTTTCATAATTTAATCGTGTAGCCCAATATTCTTGCTCTATAGCCTCATATTTTTCACCCACTTGTTCGAGATCCTTATTCGAATTTAACAAGGAATTGTTTGAGTTTATATAATTTTGACGTAATACATCCTTTTGTTGAGTTAGCTGTCTTATTAACTTTTCTGTTTCTCTACGTTTTACCAAAAGTAAGGCGTTAAATTTTTGGAATTTTTTATGTCGATCTTTCAAATAGAATTCGAGCGGCACAGATAATTTCGAGGGTATTTTTTGAAAGAAGCTATCTGTAGCGAAATTATACTCTCTCATTTGTGGATGTAATAAAAATAGAAGATCCATCGACACTCTACCAAGTGAAATGTGAACGGTATGGGTTTGTTCTTTAGTATCTGTTTCACTTGAATTTTTGGTTGCGTAAAAGGATGCCAGAGGATCTTGCGAGGCAAGTAGATTTTGCTGAATTATTAACACGATAACTAGAAGTCTAATTTTTTCCATAATTCGTAAAGTTCTCCAATGATTTTTCCCTGAAATTCCTTTAAATTATTCTGAGTGTAAAGTAGTTTTACAATTTTGCTTGTATAGTCTCTCTCTCCGTAAATGACTAAATCATTTGATAAGTTTGGATAGAGCAAACTTTCATATTCACTGGCATTAGCCAGATAATCATTAAGTCTAGTTTTTAATTCTTGATTACTCATTTTAAGTGGCTTTGTGGTAGATCGATTATATGTCTTCCAATATTGGTTAATCCCACTAAGATCAAATTGGAAAGTATGGCTGAAAGTTTTGATTCCAACGTCTACTCTTCTTTTTTTCGTTGGTACCATAAAGATAAGGTTTTCCTGCTTTTTAACATTTCGAACTATGTTTAACAGGTCGTTAAAAACGTCTTTAAGAATTGCTATACACTGGCCATCGCTGAGATAAAACTTATTGAGTCCAGTGAGTCCTTCGTCAATGACTCCAAAATATTTTTTATGTAATGCTTGGGTAGAATTTTTTAATTCTGTTCCGTGAATACCATTTCTCCGTAAATTTAGAATCTCATTGTAAAAGTCTTGCATTACTTTAATCTGTTGTAGTTTGGCGTATTCCCTACCTTGATTGTAACTTTTAATAGCTTTCTTACGTTCCTCGAGCCATATTAAATCATTTTTCTTTTGGGGTTTCTCCTTTAGGAATCGTTGCATTCCAAAATCATAATTTTGCATGTTCGGGTGAAATAAAAGTGCGAAGTAAGGGTCGAATGTTCCTACGGGTTTAGCGTGAAGGTATTGGGGGGTATTAAACCAGCTTAAAAATATAGTGAAGCATATAATTGTACGCAACATACCATTCTAGAGTATATTTAAGATTTTAGTCATGCCAAGGGTAATTTACAAAAAAGTATATTTTTAAACCAATAAAGGATTGACTGAAAATGAAAGTATTATGAACTATTTATTCGTTAATTTTTGCTTATTTGTACGACTGTGTGTGACCCCTCTCTTCATACTCATGGTGAGTCAGGATGTGGTGGTGGCAGACAACTTCGCTTTTGAAAAATTGCTTAAATCTCGTCCTCCAATGACGGACAATCTTAATGACATAGATAGCAAGCAGAGTGGGCTTGACTTTGGGTATGTAAACTACAAAACTTTACTACTCTTTCATCCCCAAATGCGAACCTACAACTTTAAGGTGAACAACTTTTACAGGCCGGTACCAAAAGATTTGAAGGTCCCATTAAAATTTTTCTTGGAAGATCGCGAGCGTAGGTCCGTTAGTTTAATAAAAAGGACTAAAAGGGATTACGACAAACATAAAAGAAAGTTAGCGACTCTGTATGAAACTAAAAGTAAAGTAGCAGCTGATTTTGTTGAACAAAAGAGACTGTTGCTACGGGATAAATTTGCCAACAAAGAGAAAGAACTAATTACTTTGGGTGATCGCGAAAAAAGTGCTTTGGATAACGTCTCTACGCAAATCGAAGTTACTCGAGAGCGTATTAAAGAATTGTATGACCGGTCTTTTGGTATACATTATTTAAGGCTTGATGAGCGCCAAGAAGCGTTTAGTAAAATAGAATCCGAAGTAAGAGAGTCGATTGAAATAGTTCGCAGAAAGCAACATCTTGTTTTTGTACTTAATAATCAGGTAGGAGATTTAAGTAAGTCCTTTAAGCTAAGCTCTAGAATGTTTGAATATCCAGGCTTTGTTGAAATGAATAATCTATGGAAATTTCTTCATAGAAGTAAGCGACTCGCAAGTGGCGAACTTGACAAAATTCGACTTGGTGATGATACGAGGTCGATGATTAAATTTTTTAATCATCAATCTAATGTGGGTTCTATATTTCAACTTCCAAGTATTAACCATTTTGTACTAGCAGGCGGTAAAAACATTACTTTGCGCTGTTTAGCAGAGATTTATGTTAAGCATGAGTATCCGCGCGATAAAATTATTCGACTTATAAATATTATAGCTGAGCTTGATAAGGTTAATACCAAATGAACTTGTTTTGGTCGATCTTACTGTTTGTCTTTATCGCAGAACATTGCGGTGTTCCGGTGACCGACCGAGAGTCGGCAATACAAAACATCAAAAATCGTAATGGCGATGTATACATTTTAATGTACCCCAACAATGGAACGACTGGTCAGGCTAACAAACATGGAGTGTGGCGATTCATTCGCGGCGATGATTACCCTGATGATACGAAGTACAAACGGTCTTATTTACCCGGATTCACGGGAGGAGCTCGTTATAGTGGTCTAACTGTTGATAAATTTGGGAGGGTTTTCGTCTTCAGAGAGGAAGCTACCGCCGAACAATCAATTTTACAAAAGAATCAGGTTTACCCCACGCAGAGTGGCACTAGACCAGCGCTTTATGCAACAAATATTACTAGAATTAATAATGGCGGGACCGGTTGCGCTATGGAAGGTACTATCAATGGCTCTCCACCAGGTTGGGTATACGCAATCTCAGATAATGGTGACGAGGGATGGATACAATATTACGATGTAAATAATACAGGTCGTACTTGGGCTCCCGACTTAAAAATATTTTCACCTAAAAATTTAAATCTGCCACCTGGAACTGAAATTTTGCCCCCGCTCTTCAAGCATGTTAATGCTGATTATGTTTACAAAGCACATGGAGGGTTTTTTGGTGAGAATAGTGTAGGTGGAACGGGAGCACAACCAGCGATTGAAGTTCAAGGAGTAGTACAAAGTAACGGCAGTCAGCCATATTGCGGCAACGGTGACGCTAATGGTGGAGCTCGTTATGCAGAGTGGAAGGGAGATGGGTCTGATTGTGGTGACCCAATTCATCCGATGATTGGTGCATTTTTCATGCACCCTACGAAAACAGGTCATCATAATAATAACCTCGCAGCTGTGAGAGTTTGCGACGTCAAAGTCGAAACTCGTAAATTATATTTTGATCAATATATGACTCCAGAGGACCTTACGATTTTACAAACTTCAGAGCCATTTTTAGTAGCTGCAGGTGAAAGTATTGAAAAGCCCAGCGCAGCTGGTCAGCTTTATGCTAATAATCAAGTTCTAGCAACTTCTGTTGGGTCGAACACTGTCTATGCGAGGTTTATGCATTGTGGCGATCAGTGTGGAGCGCCAGGAGTGCAAGCTCCTACAGTACTTACTCAACCTGGTAAAGCTGTTGGAGCGGTGTCATCAGCAGGCGTAAATGATCAAGACCAACGGAAATACATAATTAAATCGTCAACTAGTGGGGGTACTTATATCACCGCAGTGGTTCAAGTAGGTTTAGGAGAATTAATTCGACAACCTGAAGGAGGGGGAATTGAGTACAAGGCAACTACAGCTTCGGAAGAGTTTCGATGGAACGAAAGTATTGGAGTAACAAGATTTAATAGTGATAAATATCTCGTAGATGCTTCGAGAAACTACAGTGATTGGACTGCTAATATAACTTCGGTTCAGACTTCTAAGCGTACAAATGATAAAGACTGGGTGTATCGGTCTAATCCCCAAAATGCATCTCATTTCAGAGTCTCAGAATCTTTCTGGGGAACCGGCGGTACTATGTGGTTTTTACGGAATGCCTCTCAAGTGCCTGGTGCAGAGTTACGTAAGA
>CAZRWM010000018.1:0-29662 GCA_964603885.1 uncultured bacterium | reverse complement strand
TAAGAAGAAAGCTCATTGAACAATTGAGACGAAATGTTGTCGCAGAAAAGGGCTTCCGCGAGAAACCACTATCTGGAGGTTCTAAATAAGCGATTTCTTTTGGCATTTTATTATTGAACTCAATGATTTTTTGTTTTACTTTTTTATTGGTAACAAATTCCCGTCTCTGCGATTCTGAACCCTCTTTACCAGTGAGTTTTTTATACCTCCGCATACTCTCGGTATTTAATATTGGTTTTAGATAATTTGGAACCTCGACCGGTATTGCTTCGCCAGCTCTTTTCGTATAACTAAAAAACGCTGAATAAGAAGGGTGTACCTTTTTGTAGCCATCAAGAAATTCAACTTCAAGAATCATCTGCTTAAAATTGGTTTTAAGACTATTATCTGCGAAGAATTTTGCAGAAACCCACGTGTAAAATAATAAACTGGTTACAAGTAAACAGATACCTACACAGAGTAATAAAAATCGATAAATCACTTTAGACTACACTTTATTCGAATATCAATGAACTGAAGTTTATTCAGTCAAATTATACATGGCTGTGTAGTATGAATCGAAGTGGTTATCAATGTAGTGTTTAGAATATACCTTTGAGGGAGATTCTTATCGGCTGCCTAGTCAACGCCCCAACAGACCTGTTCGGAGAAACTTTTTAGCAAGCATTTTTTAAAGAGGAAACCCTAATTATTAAGCTCGCTGGTCTCAACTAGTTTTGATGAATCCATACTGATTAGTGAATTGATAGAGGTTTTTCTATTATTAGACAGGTCAATTACTCAAAATGTTGATTTATAAATTCCTCTTGATAAGAAGGGCTTTGATTTCAGCCAGTTCTGCTTTTACGACCTTTAATTCTTCCTTAACTGTATCATTATTATCGCTTGCCATCTCATCAATGAATACTGCATTAGCAAGTGATACTGCCACAAAACCCCCGAGAACAAGCACTGTAATAACAAATGTATTGACAGCATAAAAAACATAAGGCCTATTAAGTGCCCTAGCTGCGTCGGGTACTGCCCCCCAATTCTCTATTGTGAAGATTCCAAATACTGTATTCATGGCAAGTAAAGGATCACCAAAGTACTGAGGTAACGCATCCGAAAATAAGGTGAAACCAAGCATAGCAAAGAAAACTAATTTTATGGAAAGAATAATAAGAATCGGTTTAGTAGCATTAAGAGCTCTTAGTAGACCATTTAGTTGATTCTCAGCGTCCGGCATTAGTCGAATGATTCTGATGAGTGATACCATCCGAAAGATTCGTAAATAAATTACGGTGCCCGTATCTTGACCTGGCATTACTAGAAACAAAATACTAGCCACTACAAGACTAAAATCGAACTTATTTCCAAAGGATGATATATAGCTATTCCATGAGAATTGACGGATCTTAAAAACAGCTTCTAAAAAAAAATAAAGAAGCAGTAACCAGTTACCAATATCGATCAATTGTGAATCTGTATAGCTACTTGCAAATGCGAGAAAAACAGCTGCTAGAATCGCTATTGTGTTGTATTTATATTCAGTGAAAAATTTCATCAATCCAGAATACATGAGATAAATTAAAATTTCATTAATACAGTTTAGCCCAGGGCGTAGCTTTGACTAAATATTAGGGATAAGAATTAACTGCTTAAAAGCTTATATGCGATATAGCTTCTAAGTATAGCGCTACACTAGTATATTGATATCTATCAAGTAATTGAAAGCTGTCGAAAAGGTTTTAAAAATGCGTAGATATAGTGATTTTGCTAGCCATGTTATTGAGTGTTGTCAGAAAGCAGAATCTAAAATAATAATTCTATCTCCTTACATAAAAGAAGGCGTTCTCAATCATTTATTAGGTAATGTTGGAAAGGGCTTAGACATAACAATCATTACTGATTGGAATGAAGAGTCTATTAATAACGGCTCATTGGACATGAGTCTTTTTAATTATTGTAAAGAGAAGAACTTTACTTTTAAGTCACTAGATAAACTGCATGCCAAGATTTGGACGTTTGATGATCAAATAATTATTACATCATCAGCTAATGTGACATATAGCGGCTTTAATTTAGATACAAACTTCAATCCTGAAACTCGCAATCATGAATTTCTAACTGAGGCAAGTAAGATAAATGAGATTGATAATGTTTTTATCAATAGAATTTTAAGTGAATCTAAAGTGATTTACGAAGAAGATGTGTTAGAAAAATTAGATGTTTCTAATTTGAAAACCATGGAAAAGTTATACGATAGCAATAAACTTGATTTACAGATACCTAAAAACCAGAGTGTTAAAGATTTTTACGATAATTACGTTAACGATATATGGGATGAAGCCACCATTCATGACATTGTAATGTTTAAATTGGAAAGGGGTTTATCTGAGATCAATTTTGTAAGCAAATTACATGAGTTGTTTTTTAATCTTGAGTTTACGAATAGGATACGTCGTAAGATGAGCAACAACCAAAACTGGATAAGATTCGGTTCAGTGAAAAATGAAATAAGAAACAATAGTAACACTGACAGAAGTCATAATAATGAAGGTCTAGACCGACAAGAGTTAAATGAACTAACAAGTATTTTCTACAATTGGATTATAGGATTATCGGGCGGGGCATATCAGCACAAAATTGAAAGACGTCCGTATTCAGAAATACTTGTGAAATTAGATGGCAATTATGCGCCACCAACCAAAGCAATTGGCAAAAGATAACGCTAATCAAAAGGTTTTGTCACAATTTTCTATTCATGCATGCTAGATTTATTGCTGTAAATTAATACGAAGGTAAAAAGCATGCAATTCGGTCGTCATGAGACATTTCATCTTCGAACCGGCTGGTTAAAAGCCTGTTATGCCAATTCAATTGAGGATAAATGTTTTTTTAGTATGAAAAACGCGCACAGCACACTTGGTGTTGGGCGTAATATGCTTAATGCAATGCGTTATTGGAGCCAAGCATTCGAAGTACTAGAGGCTAATACGCCTGGTAAAAGTATTGACGGTTTTAAGCCCACTAAATTAGCGGATATTATTTTCAAGTATGATGAATATCTAGAGGATCCGGCTTCTGATTGGTTACTTCACTACCATCTTGTCAACAACAAGTATCAATGTCCCTCAATTTATTGGATATTTCAAAAACTAGGTGGAAGATTTTTAACCAAACAAAAATTCATAGATGGTATTAAAAGCTTTCTACAGAAGGAATTAGAACTCAAAAAATTACCCCCAGACTCCACCTTAGAGAGGGATTATTCTGTTTTCGTTAAAACGTACTGTGGTATTCAATCGGAAAACAAAATTGGCAGTGACATACTCGACAGTCCTTTTACGCATCTCAACATTGTGAAAAGAACTGATGCTATGAATGAGATTAACTTTTCGATAGGGCCCAAAGATTCTTTACCTTCAGAATTAGTTGCTTATGCAATATTCATGATGCAAGTAGGACAAGATAAATTAAAGCCTACTACTGTGACCATAGACTTAGAACGATTACTTTGGGAGCCTGGCAGTCCAGGAATGAGCTATAAACTTGATGGCGAATCATTATTGAAGCACTTGGAAGTAATACGTGACAAAAAATTACTTGGCACGATGAAGCTTGACTCAACAGCAGGCATAAAACAATTAACATTGGAATTACGTAAAAATTTACATGCTATAGATATTATAGAGTCATATTACAAGGGATAGTGTGTGAAATTATCAAAGATATTTAAAACTCAAGATAGCTTTGCACGATCAGTTAATCTCGGTTCTGACTTACACAATAAAAAGTTATCTCAACAATATATCTGGGGCTCGACTACTCTTAAAATCTTTTCACAGATTTTAGACGAATTAAAAGACGAAACTAAACAGGGTGCTGTTACTTTAACAGGACCTTTCGGTACTGGTAAATCAGCCTTTACACTTCAACTATTACAACTTTTTGGTGGCAGTGATTATAAGCTTAAAGAGCATGCTCTAAACAAACTGTCTGCTTACCACCCTGAACCAGATTATAAGAACCAAATTACTTTCAATAAACCGCTTTTAGTGCTTGTTGAAGGTAAAAGGTCTTCAATTGAATTATCCTTAATCGATTCAATAATATTAGCTCTTAAGACGGCGGACTTACCTCCCAATAGAATTTCTAAATTCAAAAGGCTCTTGTTAAATGGAGAACGACCTTCATTTAAAGATATTATTTTGACACTGGATAAATTAGTTAAAGATCGCTTTGACAGTATTTTGATTGTAATCGATGAATTCGGTAAGCACCTAGAGTTTGCCGCAATGAACCCTTCCGAATCTGATTTGTATACACTACAAGAACTCGCTGAGTTAAACAAAGATCAGATGAGTACGCAATTGTTAACCCTAGCGATTCTTCACCAAGCCTTTGAGGATTATGCTAATTATTTATCTCAACAAGCTCAAAACGAGTGGAGTAAGATACAAGGACGCTTTAGAAGATTAACCCTTAGCGAACAGCCACTTCAAGTTTTACCATTAATAGCACAGGCAATAAGTTGTACGGCTGATAATGGGCTGCTGAATGTCATTACAAAGCAGGCTGATAAAATATTTTGTTCATCAGAAATCATACTGAGGAATATAAGTTCTTTCGAGGATTCTCAAGCAATTAACCATCTAAAGCAGAGCTTTCCAATTCATCCATTTGCAACGGTCGCCTTGCCTTATTTAGCGAAGATCGCCGGTCAAAATAACCGGTCTTGCTTTACATTTTTAGCTTCTAATGCG
The DNA here is from genome assembly GCA_964603885.1 of uncultured bacterium. Classification (GTDB taxonomy): domain Bacteria; phylum Muiribacteriota; class UBA6191; order UBA6191; family UBA6191; genus JAYZAC01. The sequence goes on along the minus strand of CAZRWM010000018.1, from coordinate 24,914 downwards.
CCCTACAGCTTTCCAAATTGGCTAGCAACAAAATCATTGGAAAATACGAAAGAAAACCTTCCAATTCTTGGTATTCATGATCTATATGACTATTTTTCGCAATCTGATCGCATGAACCATAGTCAAAATAATATGTGGCTCAAAGCCCAACAAAGTCTAGAAAGAATTGAATCTGAAAATAATCTTATCGAGATTCAATTAATAAAGTCGATAGCTATTCTCAACATGCTTAAAATGCCAAAAAAATTGCCGGCTAGTCATGAATTATTGACAATCTTATTCGATGCTTTTGGCTATTCTTTGAAGCAAGTAAATGAGGCTTTAGAATCTCTGAAAAGACAAAGTATTCTGGTCTACAGAAAGTTTTCTAATGAGTATCGTTTGTGGGATGGCAGTGATTTTTCCATAGAAGAATCAATGGAAAAACTAAGACTGTCAGAAAAAATAACTAACGATATACTAATTGAAGAACTCGTAAAGTTTGATAAATCAAGCATATTTGTGGCGAAAAGACATTACGAAGTAACCGGTACACTAAGACACTATGCCCAAATATACTTGTCTAGCAGACGACTACTGAACGAAGACATAAATAGAACCGTAGAAAAATATCTTGAATTTGGTGCTGAAGGTCTTTTAATTCGAGTTATCTGCACAAATCTCGATGATTACACTCTCGTTACTGAAAAGTTAAAAAGTACTACTAATCCGCGCTATATTTTTGTGGTTGCTACTCCCGAGTTAAGTTTATTCACTATGCTCAAAGAGTATCATTTGCTAAATAAACTTAACATTAATAACAGCGCTTTAAGTCATGATCAAATAGCACAGCGTGAGGTAAACGATCAATTACGAGTATACGAAGAAAAAATACAAGTATTGATTCAGACCACTTATTGGAGTTTTGATGGTAGTGATACGCGATTTTTTCAACTTGGAAAAGAATTAAAATTTATTAAAAATCGCAAAGCCTTTAATCGTTTACTTTCGGATGTTTTCGAGCAGATTTATCATAAAGCACCAATATGTAAAAATGAGTTATTAAATCGACATAAAATATCTTCTAGTGTTTCTTCGGCGAGGAATAATCTATTAAAAAAATTAATTACTAATCGAGGACAAGCAGATCTAGGCTTCGATGCTGAAGATTATTCTGCAGATGCAACTTTATATAGAATCTTTCTAAAGAAAACGGGTTTGTACTCTATTAGATCAAATGGACAAAATGAGTTAGGTAGACCAGTCGATGCAGATTGGGCAGCGCTTTGGGATGAGTTAGATCGCTTTGTAAATTCGAAGATTGATTGTGACATACCACTAACAGATTTAATTAAACATTTTAGTGATCAGCCATATGGTTTAAGACCTCAAATATTTACCCTGTTTTTTATTGCCTACATAGAATCATCAACATCAGGTCTAGCGTTATATGAAGAGGGTACATATCAAGCTAATAGAGACGGATTGGTATACGAAATACTAGTGAAAAGACCACATTTATACTCAGTGCGCAAAGTAGCTGGGTCAGAAAACTATGTATATTGCTTACAAGCTATTGCTAAAGCACTTGGAGCAAGTAAGCTATCTGAAATTACATTAGATTCTTTGTACACTATTATTAAAACGCTATATGAACGCTTTGAAAAATTACCGAGGCATACCTTAAATACACGCTTAATCAAACCTGAGACTCAGGGATTTAGAGATAAGATCTTAAGAGCCAATCGACCTGAAGAACTTTTATTTAAAACTTTGCCTGATCATTTTGAAATACCAAGTGCAGATTTATTAGGTGATAAGGCAAAGCTTGTTGCGAGACAATACTCTCAAGAATTGTTAGATGAATTAGTTTACTTAGAAAACTATTACACTCAAACTATTGAACAATCGTTTGAAAATCTTTGCGAGACTTGGAATATTTATGGGCAGAGTATTTCAGAAAAGCGAAGAAACTTATTTCAAAAGTTCAAACGCATTGGAGAAAGTCTTAAAGAGCCCATTCTCAGAACATTGTACCAGCGTATTACAAACGAAGCTCTTAAGGATAGCGCTTGGCTTGAGCAGATTTTAGGTATAGTAGCCGGAAAAAATCCTAAATTATGGACTGATTTTGATAAAAATGACCTTCCAAATAGAACCAATCAGCTTTATCGTAAGTTTACGAATTACGAATTGATGCAATCGCTGACGACAAAAAATGGAGACCAGGATCATAATTTGTTAAGATATAGCTTATCTACATCGGAAGGATTAGTTTCGGAAGAAGTTCTGTCAATTAATCCCGATGAAATTAAAATTCACGGTGAAAATATTAAAAAAATAACAAAGGCTCTTGAGGGTCTGAATAGACGAGAAGCAAAGACTTTGTTGTTAGAGAGACTATTGCAAGTTCTCAATGAAGAGGAAGAATGGCCACAAAAGATAGAAGACACATTTTAAGTATTTCCGGTGGTAAAGATTCAGCTGCCCTTGCTCTATATATGAAGGAGACTAGAGATATAGACAATATGGAATATGTCTTTATGGATACTGAACAAGAATTACCAGAAACTTATGATTTTCTTGATCGGCTAGAAGGTCTTTTGGGAGTAAGCATTGTAAGGTTAAAGCCTAAATGGGGATTTGAAAAACTCCTTAAGTTACATAACGGTTTTCTACCAAGTGCTCAAGCAAGATGGTGCACAGGCGTAATGAAAATAAAACCTTTTGAGGAATTCATTGGTGATGATTTTTGCTATTCGTATATCGGCTTAAGAGCAGACGAGAATCGTGATGGGTTTATTTCATCACGCGATAATATAGTACCTGTTTATCCATTCAAAGAAGACGGTATAACATTAGCAGATGTAAACAGAATGCTCGACGAGAGTGGTTTGGGATTACCGGACTATTACAAGTGGCGATCAAGATCGGGATGCTATTTCTGCTTTTTTCAGCAAAACATTGAGTGGGTGGGACTGAAGGAAAATCATCCAGATTTGTTTGAAAAAGCGAGAAATTTTGAGAAAGGTGATTTTACCTGGAATGATGATGGTGATTTGTCACAATTTGAGGATCCTAAAAGGGTTGGAGATATAAAAGAGAGACACAGCAAAGCAATGCGAAGTAAAAAAAAGCTGGCAAAAGGTGCTAAACTAATGGATATCGTAAAATCGTTGAGGGAGTACGATGAAGCTGATGCTTTTGATGAACTGATGGAAGAAGAAGCTCACGAAGAAGGTTGCTTAGTCTGCACACTGTAAAATGACCACCGATCATCCAATTTTTTTTGATAATCATGCCACCACTCAGTTGGATCCGAGTATTTTAGATTATTTGATTGCTGAGGTGTATCCATATGCATTCAATGTTAGTTCAATTCAAAATGCTCATGGAGATAGGGCAATGTCTTTGTTTGAGAAGTCCACTGATCATATCTCTCAATATTTTAATGTAAGTCCCAAACAAATTATCTATACATCCGGTGCTACTGAAGCTGCTAACTTAGTTATTCAATCAGTCATTAAAGAAAGTCAAAAACCACCTCTAATTATCACTTCAGTAGTAGAACACGCAGCTATATTAGATACTCTTGAGACATTTCAGCAAAATAATTTATGTATAGTTGAGTATATTCCTGTCGACGCCAAAGGTAGATTGTTAATTGATCAATGCATAAATCAGTTAGAAAACGCAAAACTACTCTGCTGCATGGCAGCAAATAATGAGATTGGTAATATTTACCCCGTTGAGGATATCGCAAAACTATGTAAAAAAAGCGATACTCTTTTTTTGTGCGATGCTTCTCAAGCGATTGGAAAGTTGTCTCCAACAATTTTCAAGGAAGTCGACTACTTAATTCTTTCAGGACATAAAATACATGCCTTACAGGGTGTTGGTGCCGTCATAAATATGCGTATAGATGGAGTGCTACGTCCTTATACATTCGGTGGTGGTCAACAAGCAAAAATAAGGCCTGGTACAATAAATCTTGCTGGAGCTATTTCTTTGGGTAAAGCCATAGAGCTCATTGAAAAAGATAGTTATACAATTAATGATAAATTAGAGGTGCAGCGGGATAGTTTACTTAAAATATTAAAAGAGGGGGTTCCTGAATTCACTGTAACTGGAGATGAACAGAACAAGTTATGTAACAATTTACACTTTTGTTTACCGGGACTCATGAATACCATGATCGTTGAAAAGCTAAGAGGTAAAGTCTCTTTGTCAACGGGCTCGGCATGTTCGTCTGGAACTGTTCAAACTTCGAAGGTGCTTCAGGCGATGAAACTACCTTATGAATACCAAGAAAGTGCCATAAGAATAGGCTTATCAAAATTTACGAGCGACGAAGAAATTAAATTAGGGGCCACGCATATCATTGAGGCTGCTAATTTTTGTAGAGAATTTTAGGACCTTCTAGGAAATAAATTTTTAGTTAGACTTTTCTCTTCCAAAATTTCCTCAAATGCCATTTTGCTTGGGCCGTGTCCATCTGTTGTTATATCTAATGTTAAAAGTTTTTGGCTATGGCGTTGCCACTTTTTATACTCTGCATGATCATCTTCAAAAAATCTGACTTTATGATAAAGCAGTTGTTTAACGTGATAACTTTCGTAATCGAAATAGTGTACTTTGCGTAGCGGCAAGTTAACTTTGATTCGTAATAGTAACTCAGGCACGACATCAGATTCGAATGATTTATATTTCAAGAAAGTGACTTTGCCACTTCGTTTGTGAATTTTGATTAAATCAATGTTATCAATATCACCAATTAATCTTTCTGCGCAACCAACATATATGCGCAGAGGGGCCGGTAACTCAGTCAGCTGTTCGGCACGAATAAACAAGGCTTGTTGATCATTGTATCCAAAAGGCGAACTCTCACATAGATCTGTAATTAAATCATCATCTGCTATTTTATATAGTAGATCTAATGCTTGTTTATGTCCTTTTTGAAAGCCACCAAGAAATGACTTTATGTCTAATTTTAATTCAGGCGAAAGATCCTTAAACGGTACTTTTATTTGAAAATTAGAGAGAGCTAGATATACCAATAGATCATCTCGCCGAATATCTGCAGATTTTTCTAAAATATCCGTACCATACTCTGTAACAAATAAACGATATGCCTTCTTGGTTGAGCAGACAGTTGCTGTGAATTGGTTTAAGCCTGCGAATTCAGACTCTAGGGGAGTACGACCCAATTCCACCAAGGTAGCAAAATAGCGATCAAATTCTTCTGGGTACTTTTCAAGTAATGAAACTTTAGACTTGCGTTGTTTGTTAGAGAATACCCTTGCTGAAAGTTCAGACCAATTGATTTGTCTTTTGGATTTTCTGGCTATGAAAGCTTGTTTTTGAATTGGGTCCTTAAATACATAAAAAACTCCAGGTGCTGCAGCCACTGCCTCAGGTATTTCTAAAACATCTTGGATGTAATGTTGAAGTTCATCTTGATCAAAGTATTTTTGAAAAGTATTTCTGGTGGTCAGAACACCATCACCGAACGGCCTGTTATTGATACTGCTATTGGCATTGTTAAGCATACAGGAAACAATCAATACCTGCTCAGTATATTCGAATGCATCCTTTAGAACATTAGTTCTCTCAACAGGATCTTCTATGACATTAATCACAAAACCCAGGTTTACAATATCTGCGGTCTTTTTTTCACCATCTTTAAAATGATTGGGGTCCCAGCCCCAACAATTATAGTCTAAAGTTTTTAAGCCGGTAAGATCATCGCCTAAACCACATCCGTAATCAAAAAAACTAGTTTCGGTTTTGAGTAGCCCATTTTCAATGGCTGTTTGTACTGGTTTAGAAAAACCAAATCTACTGATTGCCGTACGGTACCTATCTATATTATGGTTGGTAGAAATTAACTCATCTGATGTCTCTGTTTCTTGGATTGTGTGGCCAGATATTTTTAAGCCTTTAGTACTAAGAATTAAATCCCAATTCTGCTTAAATCCTATGACAGATTTATTTTCATACAGGCCATATTGTTCTTCTTTAAGAGTCAATTCACTAAATAAACTATGAGATTCATGCGACTTTGGGATGAATTCTTCTTTCCTGTGCAATATAGGAGGATTTTTTGACGACTGATAATCAAATCTTTTCATTTTGCCAGTGGCTAGATGAATGCTGAATGAGGAATGTAACGCTGGATGAGCGTCTTCCCAAAAGTCTGGATAAGCTAGAAAAGAAATCTTAAATTCTCTAAAGAATAATTTTACTATATTGTATGAATCATCTTTGACCACTTGATCAAATAGAACCTTACTCGTATTTACAATTGCCAAGTCTAGACCAAAAAATGATTCTCTAGTCACATAAATTGCTTCAGGCAGCTTTTTACCAAACGGTAATAATTTTAGTTGTTGTTTATAATCATCAAAGGTAAGCATAAGAATCAACTAAATGACATTGAATTAAACTGGCCTGTTCGAGCAGCACTGCTGGATTCTTGCATATTCTCTAAATATAATTCAAGCATATGAAAATAACTATTTAAGACAGCATTAAGTATATGACTTGATTTGTGTAGTTTCACTTACTATATAGTAGCTTTCAAACTTGAATTAGCAAATATTAATGTGTAACAATGACCCCTTGTTTAATTTAATCAAAGATTGCTGACGATTTATGTCTGAAAATGATGTCTGGAAAAAACAAGTTTCTGCCAAATTATTAGGCAGAAAACAGATAGTTAAAGGACTCGACCCTTACGTTGTCGAACGTAAAGCTAGAGCCTTGGTGGCGCACTGGCGTAAAATTAATCTCAATCTTAATGAATCACAGCGTGAGCACTCTAGATTAATGCTGAATTATCTAAATGATGACGACATTCCAAATCATCTAGTGGATGAAGTATTAAAGAGAGAAACTTACGAGCTTAAAAATATTCTCAATCATACCCTTGATGTAGATGATAGCGTTTCAATATCTGCATTATATAATAACGATTTTTTTAATCAGCCAGAACCTGAGTTGGAACCGACGGACATCTGTGCAACCAATCAACACAAAGTACTGCATGATGAGTGGAGTAAAAAGAAAGATTGGTACTATCATAAACAAAATGAATACAATCGGCATATTCGAATTCTAGAATCAAATTATCAAGCAGGTAAGCCTGATGCAATCATTGAATATTGCGACATGGTTTTAACAAATTCTTGCTATCCAACATACATGCAAGCTTCGTGGACTTTGGCATATAATCATCGTAAACGTTCCCTAAGTATTCATCATGAACTACCTCATGACTCTGTGTTTATGTTCTTGAGTCGTGTAGTAAAATCAAATTTTGACCAATTTTATTTAAATGTAATTAAGCAATGCACCATAAGAAGTATTCACGAAATTTTAGAGGCTGATAAGTTAGAACACATAAAGACGATTTCATATAAAGGATTTTTCTCGTTAGGCAAACTATCTAAGACAGCAGCCTTGAGAATTGAAAAAGCTGATTTTGTAAAACAAAAACTGAGTTCAGAAGAAACTGAAAACATCAGCAAGTCAATTGGGCTGAGAATCCTATCCACCCCTGACGCTAAAGAGCAAACTGAAAAAGACCATCACAAGCTTAAACAACTAGATGGTTTTGTAAATACGTTAGCAGAGGAAGCTAACCCTAATAGGATTGAGAATAAAGTAAAATTTGAAGATCTCCCTACATTAGTTTTCTTCGATGTTAAGTACTCTGGCGGGAAAAATAGTATTGTAATTAATAAAAATCATCCCATTTATGAATCATTATCTAATACAGTTAACAGAGATGAAGTGATAAAGTTATTACTTCAATCATGGGTTGAAATGGAATCACAAGCATCCAATAATCGTCGTGAACAATTGTCTGTAGCACGTCAAATATGGGGCGAAAAATTAGGCGACTTGTTACGAGGCTAAAATGTCAGATTGTATAGAAAATTCGTTGTTAGTTGAGATTCTACAAAAACTAGCATCTCATGAAATAGACCAACATATTGATACAGAACTAAGTTCCTTCAGTAAGGAAATCCATCCCACGCAGGCTAATCGGCAGCTCTTAGCTAAAGCACTAATTCTTTTCAAAGGTGAGCAGCTATTGTTAGATAAAAAATTTAGAAACAGACTCATAGATACTATGGACCAATCTGATCTAGAAAAAATTATGGCTTATTTGGATTTACCGTACACACCAAACTCCGTGAAAAACTATACGCAGCTTCAGATTTATGCTGATACTTATATACACAATTTCAAAAAAGCTTTAGAACATAACTATTCTAAAACGATTCCTGACCGTAAAACAGAAGAACTCAGTTTAGAATCTTCAGACTCAACTACGAGGCGTGGCTTTGAAGAAACCTTTTCGACAGTGCCAGGCTACCCTGCGTACCCATATCAAATAGAAATCACTAAAAAGGTACTTAAACTAATCGATTCAAAGGAGTCTTCGCGAGCAATCATTCATTTACCTACAGGTGCTGGCAAGACACGAACCGCAATGAATATAATCTGTGAGCATCTTAGACATAACCAAGATTCTGTTGTTATATGGTTAGCTAATAAGCAAGAGTTGTGTGATCAGGCGCAACAAGAATTTATCAAGGCTTGGTCTAGTTTGGGTAATCGTAGAATATCATCTTACTCATTATACGAATCCTCAGAGCTATCCTTTAGTGGAATTGATTCTGGTGTTATAGTTGCTGGTCTTCAAAAGCTTCATTCAGTTTCTAAACGCGGTAATGCCTCAGTATTTAACAAGCTTAAAAAAAGAGTTAGTCTTGTAGTATTCGATGAGGCTCATCAAGCTATTGCGCCAACTTATAAAGAAAGTGTCGAAGATGTAATAAGTCTAAACAAAGAGGCTTTTGTATTAGGTCTATCTGCAACTCCAGGTAGAACATTTGGTAAAAAAGAAGATGAGAGCGAATTAGAAAATCAAACCGAGTCAGAAAACGAAAAACTTGCAGAATTTTTTCATCGAAATAAAGTGACCATGAATGTGGACCACCCAGGTTTTGCCTCGCCTATTAATTGGTTGATTTCAGAGGGTTATTTAGCAAAACCAACTTTTACGCCCCTTGAATATGACATGGCAAACACCAACCATATTGATTGGAAGAATATTGATAGTAAAGCCAATACGAGAGAAGACGTGGCTCAGGTAGTGGCACGTAATAAAAAGATCATCGAAACCATAAAAAGCGAATATGAATCGGGCAATACAGTGATTGTTTTTGCATGTAGTGTTCAGCATTCACGACAGTTGGCTTGGGCGTTATGCTGTGCGGGTGTGAAAGCAGCTTCTATAGATACCAGTACAGATTCTAGGGCACGGGTCGAAACACTCAATGCTTTTAAAGATGGAAGTCTAAAGATAATCGTAAATTATGCAATTCTTACGACTGGTTTCGATGCACCAAAAACTAATGTAGCTTTTATTACAAGACCTACGCAAGATCTTAAGCTATACATGCAGATGGCTGGTAGAGCAATGCGAGGAATACGTTCAGAGGGCAATAAGACCTGCACAATCTATACGATGAATGATCATATACCAGAGTTTGTAAGTGCAGCCAAAGCTTTTGATTATTGGAATGACAATTGGGAAGAAAAATAGGAGAACTCATGAGTAAAGCGTTTATTACCGGAAAGATCGCTATTGAATCAATGCGCGACAATGGCTATAAAAACACAGCGTATGCCTTAGCTGAATTAATAGACAATAGCTTGCAGGCCAAGGCACGCCGCGTGGATGTAATTTGTCTTGAGAAGATGAAAAAGAAAGGTGATCGCAATTTAAATACGGTAGACGAAATACTGATCTTAGACAATGGTGAGGGTATGTCTCCTGAAACACTTTATCTAGCTCTTGAATTTGGCGCGTCTGAAAATAGAAATGATAAAAATGGTATGGGTAAATTCGGTATGGGGCTACCCAATTCTTCTATATCACAATGTCGAAGGGTAGATGTATGGAGCTGGCAGAAGCCGGGAGAATATCATTATACCTATTTAGACGTGGCAAAGATGAAAGCTGGTGAACTAGAGCAAATACCAGGAATTATTCGTAAAGATCTACCATCTGAAATTATAAAATGTCTGCCTAACGAATTGCCGCCTAGTGGCACACTGATACTGTGGTCTGACCTTGATCGATTACTCTGGAAAACAAGTAAAAGTATAAAAAGACATAGTGAAAAACTAGTGGGTAGAATGTACCGAAAATTCATTAGTTCAAAACAATCTTCCATTTGGTTCTCTACGGCTTCTCGAGCAAGAGGTTACAACACTGATGCAACAGAATTTAGGGCAAATGACCCTCTTTACCTTACTAAGAACTCAACCTTACCGGGGCTACCAGATCAGTTTCTCAATGAAGAATTTTTCGAGGAAGTGGATAACGTAAAGGTAGATATAGAGTATGACAATGAGGTCCACCAAGTGCTTATTAGAGCCTCTGCACCCAAGAAGCCTATATTAGATCACATAAGAGAAGTCTCGCAGAATGTTAGAGCAGGTGCTACGAAATGGGGTAAAGATTGTAATGAGAATTTAGGGGTCTCGATCATTCGAGCTGGTAGAGAACTAGATTTACAAAAATTTGGATTTTTTAGTTATTCTTTGATGAATAGCGGTTTAGGTCGCTGGATTGGTATCGAGGTTGAGTTTCCGCCTGCATTGGATGTTGTTTTTGGTGTAACCAATAATAAACAGCAAGCCCGTAATTTTTATAACCTTAAAATAGACGAAGATGCTGCGAGAGAAGCATATGGAAATGACGAAGAAACAGATTTAAAAGCTTACGAGAGGGAATTAGAAGAAAATAACGACCCTAAACTTCACATGTATAAAATTTCTACTCATGTAAGAAATTGTATATTAGTTATTCAAAAAGATTATTTGTCTAATATAAATTTTGGAGACAAAAAGGGTCAAAGTGATGGTAGCAACAAATTTAAGAATGCAGCAAAAGCAGCCACTAGGCAAGATGAAATCAGGCAAGTCAAGGGTCATGGTGTAAAGGCCGATGATGAAACCCATGATAAGCCTGAATTGACAGATGGCTTTAAGACTGTCGGATTTTCAGAAAAAGAGGCATTAGAAAGAGCTGAAGAAATATTAAAGGATAAACTTAAATATTGGTTTGAAGAAACTACAGGAATCCAGAATAATTCCTTCTTTGATGTGTCAAGAAAGCGTGGTTGCGATTTAGTTTTTATAAATCAAAATCATAATTTTTATGACTCTGTATTTGATAAACTTGATCACGAACAAAAACATGATTTCTGCCTGGCCTTAGGTGCTTGGGCACGCATGGAAAATGAAGCTAGTGATAGAAACAAAGAGCTTTGCAAAAACTTTCGACAGAGATGGGGAGAAGTGATGGAAAACTTTCTTCTCAACGACATTGACGGTGACTAAAAGGAATTAAGGTCAGGTTTGTCATTAGTTCTTAGTGATACTTTATATCAGTTGACGAGATGAAGAATTGAAAAAATTACATGCAGTATTGAATGATGTCGAAAGCCCTGCGGGTAGGAAATTTGATCTATTCATTCAGCTACTGGTAATCATCTCAGTCTTATCATTTTGCTTAGAGACGTTACCCAATCTTAGTCAATCTAATCGAGAAATTCTTAGCTTGGTTGAAATTACAACCATCACGATTTTTACGATTGAATATATTTTGCGTTTGGTAGTTTCTCAGCCATTCAGTAAGTATCCATTAAGTTTTTTTGGAATCGTCGATCTTATTGCAATACTACCTTTTTACATAGCAACTATAGTTGATCTTAGAGCTGTAAGGATAGTCAGGCTAATTAGATTATTACAACTATTTAAGTTAGCTAGATACAATAAAGCAATAAGAAGATATGTAAGTGCATTAATATCTATTAAAGAAGAATTAGTAATATGTTTAGTTGCTTGTATAACTGTTATTTTTCTAGCAAGTATTGGGATTTATTTCTTTGAAAATGAATCACAGCCCGAAAATTTCAGCTCTGTTTTTCATAGCATGTGGTGGGCTGTTGCTACTTTAACAACAGTTGGCTATGGAGATGTATACCCGGTAACAATTGGCGGTAAATTATTCACCTTTGTTATTCTCATGGCTGGTTTAGGCCTAATATCTGTGCCATCCGGTTTAATGGCGTCTGCATTCACCGAATCTCGTCAGCAGAAGTAGGCATTCACTATGAAAGATACTAAAGAATCTGAAAATTGTATTTGAATAGACAATAGTTTATGTATTATAAATATTAGCTAGTCCATTCTACAAAAAAGATCGAAGGAGCAATTTATGAAAATAACCAAATGTACATATGAAAACCCTGATTCAGATGGTGATATAAGAGTCGAGTCCGAGTTACTGATAGAGAATGATTCTGAATTTGATGTAGAATTTGTTAAAGGGTCATGCATTGTTGTAAATGAAGATGGCATAACAATAGGCGGATCTGAAATCGAGGATGATAGCGTATTTATAGGTGCAAAAGATTCCTGCAAACTAGATAGTTATGGACTGAGTGAACGCGTTCACAAGAATCACTTTAAGGATAGAAAAGCCTCTGATTCAAAGGTCTATATTAATGTCACAACCTACAGACGTGAATTCGTTAAAATTGGTACTTTAGATGTACCATCTAAACCCGGCGAATTGAGCGTTATAAAGAAAGTCATATCATTAGGAGGAGCAGCAGAATGCATGGGAGTCAGTTGTTTGAGAAAAAAAGACAACGATGATGGAGAAATGGAGTTAGAATTTACTGCTGGCATAAGAAATACATCCGATGATTACATAGCCAAAGCGCAAGTAACTGTAAAGGCGATGGACCAAAGAGATGCACAAATTGAAGATAATGTGGATTATTGCCATCTACCGGCCAAGTCAGGAAAAGTCTTTACGCCGAGTTTTTGGGGCTTGAAATATGGCAAACTTAAAAATGGTGAATTTAAGGTAACGGCATCTGTATTTCTTCCTATTAGTAATTATTCAGCCGAAGCTGTCCCAGCATTAAGTGATGATTAAGGATGCTTGTCACAAGTACTTCAGCTCATAATTTGGTTAGTAGACATCTTAAAGAAGAGTATTCTATTGGGAGCAAATTTTTTACTCTGAATAGAGAAATTAAAAGAAATATACCCCCAATAGAGTTAACAGGTGACTTGTTAATAAATGATTTGATAGTTTTCTACGAACTACAAGCTATCAAATTAAGTTTATTTAATGCTGAAGGCATATCTATCCCAAGGGCACTAAAACTCGAAGAAGCTAAAGATTTTAATATTGTAAGGACAGATGAATCGGACTTTCAGAGTTTGGTTTCATCTGTCCAAGCGATATCGGATACCTCCAACTATAGCGATATTGAATGGCTTAAGAGGATATTTAGAAGGGCTGTAAAAAAAGCTAAATATCCAGGCGACATAGAAATTCTTAGAGATCTATTAGCTAAAATGAACACTGAAAACGATAAATTCATGTCGTCGGATTTCAATGAAATTAATAAACTTTTGGAGTTGAGATGAATCATATTAGATCGAATCATATTATTGAAGAGCAAACCTTTGTAAATAAGGGTAAGAAAATCGTATTGAAAATGGAGTATGGTGAAGGCTATGTAATCATTGATGATAAAACTTTCAACCCGTCAGCATTGAATAATGAAGAACTCATCATCTCAGATTATGAATGGCATGATTATGCCTTCGAAGATAATGATGGTGTGGTTTTTGAATCAAACGACGAAAGTTTAGTTGAAGAACTCGAAGAGATTTTCGACGAAAGTCAATATGAAGGTCTTGAAAACGCGGGTTGGACCGAAGAAGATACTGTTGTAACTTTCATTGGTTATGAAATTGAAACCGTCGATTAGGTAAAATTCAATTTAACTTATTTGAACAATATTTTGTCTCTATCCAAATATGCGGTAAAACGTCAGGATTGGCTTACCTTAATTCAGATGATGATACAGTCACGCAGTCTGCCCTTCACCTCGAAATTATTGAGCAAAAAGGCTGAAGTAATAACGACACTTTGGGGCAAACTCATCGATAATTAGGACTTTGATCAGCTTGTACCATCAACCCAAATTGAAATCACCTTCAATGGTTAATTATAATTCGACCGATAGACTAGTCTTTTTCTTTGATCATCTTAAGAAAAGTGGTGCCATCAGGTACAACACCTAATTCTTGCATTACATCATTTACAGCATCCATCAATCCAAGATCTTGAATGTCTGACTTACCTTTAAGTACTCTTCGCAATGCCATGTAAAAGTTTAGTTCGCCAAGTGCGTACGAGTCTTTTTTATCTGAACCGTCAATAATAGATTGTGCATAGTGATTGATCTGGTCTTCTACAAACTTCTCCATAATTGGACTCCTTTAGACAACAAGTCTCTTTTTAACAGAATTTGTATCAATAACGCAAGAATTCTTTGTACCGTTTGTTACAGTAATACCTCTTAAAAAATTTAGTGACAGAATTTTGAAGGTCAACTAAGGAAATCACTTATCTCATAGTTGTCTTCAATTTGGCTGCGAAACAGTTTTTTCTGCTCTTCGCTAAGCTTATGATACTCTCCGAGCGCTTTGGTTACTGCGTTTTTATCAATTAGTGACTTAGCTCTCTCTATCTTGTTCTTTATTACATAAGTTTGAGATTCAGAGAGTCCCAAAGGGGCTTTTTGCCACTTTTCAATTTGACTGACTAGTTGCGGGATAGATAAAACAGATGGGTCTATATTCGATACCTCATCAGAAAACCAAGTTTCTAATTTATTCTTTTGCTGTTCCACATAGATTTGTACTCTACGTCTTAAATCAACACGAAACAATCGTGACTGATAGTCACTATCGAATGTAATTTTTTGAGACAGGAGACGACATGCTTCTTCAGTATCAGTCGTATTCAAAGACTGAAAAGATTCTAATGTAAGACTTTGTAAAGCTCCCGTTACGCGAACTATGTCGTTAAGATATAAACGAATTTGATCGATTTTATCTTTATCGTCGGAGCGCTTCATAAGATTTGTAAACTGACTTTCCACATCTTTTAGGTTTATATCATATGTTGAGCACAAATCCTGCATACTCTGTAACATATCGTTGATGGCCATTTCACTCTGAGATCGAATAGATTCGATGCGTTGAGTCAAGTTGCTTATTGATTGCCTAATATGGCTAGAATCTATGCTCAAATCCTCTAATTGAGATATAAATTGATCGATCTCATATTCTTTCTCCTTAAGATGTTCAACAGAGCATAATTCCGTAATTCGAATAGTACTAACCTGTTGTTCAAGCTTGGAGTAGGAACTTATATCTTCACGCAACTTAGAAATTGAATTATCTAAATCTACACAAAAATCCGAATCTTGTAATTGTAAGCGATGGATTAAATTACTAAGTTCTTGTATAGAAGTTAATTGGTTTTCTGCTTCATATAATGTTTGCCCTTTTGTAATTTTAATCTTTGAAGATTGCTTTAATAAAAAATCTATATTTCTGATAAGGTTTTTCCAAGAAACCTTATAATTAATTTCCCCATACTTGTCTGCAAACTCCACTACGGATTCAACTTTGGCCTTATGATCTATTAAGCCTGAAGCTTTATCGAGAACACGTCTTAGATTTGTAAGATCAAAATTAAAACTGTCTGTATCCATCGATAAATCAATTTCATTGTCTAAAGATTTAATTGATTTAGAAAGTCGCTTGAGTTTTGTAAGATAATCAGCTTCGATTGTCAGGTCGTGAATAAACTTATCTATCGCAGTTTTAGTTTGTGTAGTTGTACAGCCCGAAGATAATTCTTTGAGCGATAAAAATTTGTCATCTACAGCTATAGAGCTTTTCATAATTGCTTCCGCTTCATCGAAAAGATCTTGATCAGATTGATCTACTTGATTTACACCAATTAATTGAAATGCTTTACGAGTGAAACTATCTGACTTTGAATCAAAGAGCTGGGCGGACGCCTGATCTATATATAAATTGTCTATCGGTTTATCATTATAAGTTAGCTTTAAGCTTTTATCTAAGGCATACCATAGACTGAAGGCTAGAAAGACTGAATACTCATTCATGCCAAAAGGGGGCGCAATTAGACGCTGACAGATCTCTAGTAGTGTTAACTTATCTTCACCTAAAAGTTCTTCTTCAAACAATTGAAATACAGCTAGCAATTTTTTATTACCCGGCTCCTTTAATTTATTCTGTGCATCTAGTATATCCCAACCTCCAAAACCAGTTAGACAGGTGTTAATTCTTTGTGGACTATTACTACCTTTTTCAAGGTAATCGAACGATTTAGCTTTTAATAGTGATTTACATATTTCAACGATCTGCTTGCATCCCTTGAGTTGTTTAGAGTCGAGTTCATCAAAATAAAGACTAGGTACCTGCGAGTATTTTTGCTTATAAGCTTCAAGTAAGGCTTCACTTAGGTTAAATGAGGTACTTTTGATCAAATCACCATTACTAATATAAACTGCATCTGCTAATTTCTTATGAAAGAGATTTCTTAAAGATTTAAGCGATTTAGTTAACCTTTTATAGTATAGGGATGCGTAGCTTAATATCTTTTCATCACTAAATCTTTTCAAAGCGGCTAGTTCGCGGGACTCTTCTAAAAAATTAGAGGTAGTATCATTGATTAAGACCACCAAAGAAGTTACCTGAGGGTAATTTTGAGCGGCCTCTTTTACTGCTGAATGAATCTCATTCAATTGTGCCTCATCTCTGTAAACAAAAAAATTTAAGATTCCTCTAGCTTCGAAGGCTTGGTCTTTTTGTTTTGGTACCGATTTAAATCTATCTGCAGTCATCTTAAAAGTGCGAGAAGAGATTTGATTTTTGAATGAATCTAAATCGCAAAACAGAACCTTGTAAGTCCATTCTTTTGTCTTGATCCCGCTCAAAAGATCAAATCCACTATTCATGCGATCATTCAGCAATAATGCTTCGCAGATAGATTTGCTAAAAATACTAATGTTATCTCTTTCAATAGTACGCTTTTGTCTATCTAGATGCTCCAAAAATTCACTAGGATTGATACTACTTTTACGAAATTCATAAAAGCCTTCATCTGTTTTCTCTATGGCATGCACTTCATGAGATAAAAAGTGCAAAACTTCTACAACCTCCTCACGGGAACCATTTGTAATTAGGTAGAGAAAATCATGAAGTTTATCATCATTAAGAAAACGAATTTTAAGTATTAATTGTGTAAAGATTGCAGCAAATACTTCTTTTACAAGCTGCGGGTTATTACTAGAAGATACAAAAGATTCATTTAACGCGCTATTGTACTTATAGGTTAGAGATACAGCTCTTTCGTGTTGAATCTTACCCTCTTGCTCTAGCTGGTTAAGCTCTTCAAGTAAACCAGATTCAAGTAAATCAAAAGGGGTTATATGATTAGATTGTTCATCTAAGCCGAATCGTTGCACTGCATCTCTTAGAATTCGAATTGGACTTCTACCTTGTAAATATTTAGCAGATTTAACTAATAGCGCTATCGCAATAGGATTGCATGGGTACAGTTCATTCAAGTAGTAACGCTCATAAGTATGTGGGTCGCGAAAGCTTACAACATCTACAACGCTATGATTGCCATGATTAAGAAGCTCATAAAGTTTTGCAAATCGTTGCAGTCGAATCTCACATTTTTGACCTTCAAACTCTATTAAATTAACCATTACAGCTTCAAGAAAAAAGTTTAGGGTATAAGACTCTGTCGATTGGTAGCGGCCTAAATACTTTTCGCACTCTTCTTTGACATCATCTGCTAAATCATAGTAGTGAGACAGATCGTGATGTACTGTCCCAAGAAATTTAACATTTTCGCAAGCTTTTACTGCCTCGTACAATCTTTGAAATTCTTTAAGATTTACAGTTTTATGGTTCCGTGCAGCCGATTTTACGTATAGACCAAACTCATCAAATACTAAGATCAGCTTTGTATATTTGCCAGTAGAACCCAAGAGTTTCCTATCTACTTCCTGCAGTAATTTAACAATATCAAAATCAGGTAAAATTAACTCTGCTAAATTGAGAGATTCTCGCCATCTATTGCAATATCCAAACACGCTCTGACTCAAATTTTCTAGCTCTGCGACCAAGTAATTTTTGTCTCTCTTCAATAGATCACTCTTTCCTGTAAAGTCAGGAGATTCAGGAAGAGATGCCCAATATTTTTCAACAAAGTCTGCCATCTGCAGAAAACTACCGTTGATTTCAAATAAAAAATCTAAATCATGACGCTTAAGACCAAATTTATTTAAGGTCTCTATAATAGTTGGTATGAGACTTTTTAGGTCAAAATCTCGAGACCCATTGATCGGCACAACTATATTTTGCCCTTGAACATTTGGGCATTGTTCGCCACATATATCTTCAAAATTATTTTTCAAATGACCTATGGGAATAAGATCTTCATTATTCAAAAATAATGCGCACAAAGTGAGAATGAAATGAGACTTCCCTGTGCCATAAGGTGCTTTAATAAATGCAAAGGATCGATCCTTTGAATCTATAAAATCAACGACTTCATTTACAGCGCCATGGCTACTAAGACCTTGCCTTGAGAACTGATCTGAGAAAAATACATAATTGTTGGCAGCCAATTCGGCTTTGCCTGGATTGCTAGCAATCCAATCTATTTCTACGGCACCATCAAAGAATAAGTGTTGATTAAATTTTAACATTAGTAAACTCCATCTGAAACTACGCTTAGAGTTGCTTTGAGTCCACAATTACGTCGAACAAATACGTTGGGTTGTGTCTGAATATTAAGGCGGGTTGAATACTCACAGATTTCTTCGAGATATTTTTTTAAGTAACCCTCGGTCCAACGAAAGTAATTATGAAAACCCATTGAGAGAATCTGATTAATAGAAATTTGCTCAGCGTCTTTATAAGGACTGTTAGCCCAAAGATACAATAAAAAGTTTTCAACAATGGGCAAGAATTGAGTAGATAGAGGAAGAGCTTCTATGAACATTTTTTTATCGACTAATTTAATATGTGGAATTCGATCAAATTCAAGAAAGAAGTTTGATACCGCATCAAAATTAGTTTTTGCCATATCTGCTCTAGAGAAATCATCCCTTAAACTATCTATTTCAAAACCAATATTTTGATTGAGTGAGGGAATAACTTTATTAACAAATGTATGAAATAGAACATTACCGCGAACTTCTGAACTGATAACAAGGTAAAGAAGTAAGTGGGTTTTTGGATCTAGTAAGAATGGATCATTATTCAATACAGCCTTCCCTAAATCAGTTAAGTTGGCTTTGTAGTTACCCGAACTAATATCACAATCAATCAAGCCGCAGTATTCAGCATAATATGAAAATGACATTACCTTTCCGCTTGATTTACCTTGAGGTAGTTTTGAACGGGCACTAAATTCCTCTAAGGTACAAGACTTAAAATCTGCAATGACTTTTAGCAAATTGTGTAAGCCAAACTTTTGAAGATGTAGTTTTCCGTGAAAATTAGTATTATCAAACTTCATAGTCATCCCTCATTCTTCGAGTCCTGACTTAAGATACAGGCTCCGCTTTTAATTCTTCAAGCGTGACGACATATGAAATAGTTCAGTGTTCATTAACCTTATGACACAAACACTCATTTTTACACTTACTTTTTACGAATTATGAATTGATTGAAAATGAAGAATACGAACAGGCTATTGAAGAGATAAATAATGAAGCATATCTGAGTGAACTAGACGAGGTATTTGAATACTCAATCGCTTGGATTGAATGATGATGAGAATATAGCTAAAAAAATTGGTGTAATTGACTAGCCTCTTAATAAAGACGCTGATGTCAATAAAAGGGGCCGCAGATGTTACTGTTATTTAACAGTCTGGTAATGCTAATATCTTTAACTACTTGTTGTGGGATAATTGATTGAAGTTTTAACGGGAAGAGATATAAAATATTTAAAATTAATATTCGCTCTTTCACTTTTGTTTAATGGCGTAATATCTGCAAAGTCTCATATCCGAACTACTACAAAAATTTAGAATCATTCAAGCAATAAAAGACTATAGCCCGAATAAAGATTTGAGCACAGAACCAAGGGATCAGATCGCATATTAATTTTCTTAAGATAAAGATGAAGTTTATAGTAGGAAATAAATACACAAGGGATAACATTTACAATCTACTCAATCTAAATGAACCTCAGCGCGGGGGAGATTGGCTTAATGGTTACCATCGTCACGAAAACACTTATTTCATTTTTGCTTCAATCGGGATACCCGGTCGAACTGGACATAACTACCAAAACCACTGGGATGGAGAGAAATTAGTCTGGTTTGGGAAAAACCAGTCACATTTTGACCAGAAAACCATCAAGAACTTACTTTCAAAAGATTTTGACAAACTTATTTTCTACAGGCTTGAAGATCGGGCTCCATTCGTGTTTGCAGGATATGGAATCCCTCAACCTCATCGTCAAACTCAAAAACCCGTGAGAATCGATTGGCAATTCGAAAACAAACTTACTTCTTGGAGTATGATCTCGAATTCTACTGCAATTAAGAGTATCGACCGATCTTCAATTCTCCACTTTGGCAGCGCTATCCCAAAAGATAAACGATGGTTCTTTCAAATTACAGGACTTAAACCTGGAGATTCTAGGGACGCTCTGATTTCGTTTAGGGGGGAACCGTACGAAGCAAAATTAATAAACAAGATAGATGATCGTACCCAAATTCTTTGGAAGGCAGACTTGCAAGTAGATCTGCAAAAAGTACTACCCGGATACTTCCGCCACTATCAATTTAAGGAAAACTTACCAATAAACTCTGCTCACTTAGAATTTACGCGGTTATCTTCAACGAATTACGCCCTAGAAGTAATAAAAGAAGATTTAACCTTACCTTCTGAGAAGGAGATATTTCTAGAATTAGAAGAAGAGCTTAAAAGATCAAAATCTAACCCTAAGGAGCGAAAGAAAAGGCTTCTAATGGCTAAGGTAATACCGGATAAGATAGAGGTAGTATCAACCCAGTTTCGGCGTAATCCTGATGTTATCGCAGAGGTTTTAGAGAGAGCCGCAGGAATCTGTGAAAAATGTAAAACCACTGCTCCCTTTACAAGGGCGTCTGACGGTACACCATACTTGGAGGTGCATCACATTATCCCTCTATCTCAAGGCGGCCCAGATACAACGGAAAACGCGCTGGGCCTTTGTCCAAACTGCCACCGTGAGGCACATTTCGGGTAAATTGGTAGTGATGCCAACGTTTCCTAATGAACCAAAATCAAAAACCGCCTGAATAAAATCTTCAAGCGGATTTACAATAAGTCGATTAGATTTGATTTGAATATTAACAATCTTGAAGATGCGCATAAACTTTTCGAGAAATGGTATGAAGCATGTCTTGGAGCTGGATTAGAACCAGAGGAAACCGTTTCAATAGTGGGCGTTAGGGACTTGTTACCGATGCTAAACTAGTCGACACGCTTCAGGACGATGGCGAAATAACATCATACTAATACCTGATCTTTTGTCAGGTTTCTGATAGTGTTGTTTGTGATAAGTGTGGCATATACACTAGAATTAAAATTAAACTACTCAGCCAGGCAGGTTCTCAAAGATTGGAAATAAATATCAAAGTTTAATTACAAAAGTGATTATGTATGTCTAATAAATATGAAGAAGCCATCGCTTATGCGACATCGGCTCATAAGGGTCAAAAGAGAAAAGGGACATCGAAGCCTTATATTAGTCACCCCACAGCGGTTGCTCAGATTCTACGGAGCATAGGAGCAAATGAAGAAGTCATCATAGCAGGCCTGCTTCATGATACAGTGGAAGATACAGCTAGCACCATTGAAGATATTCGGCATAAATTCGGAGATCAGGTAGCTAAGATAGTAGACTCTGTTACAGAGGTTAAGGCTGCAGGTAATACATGGAAGCAAAGAAAAGACAATTACCTAAAAAGATTAGAGCAAGATGACACACCTTTCGAGGTTTTTCTGGTAGTCGGAGCTGATAAGCTTCACAACCTTTCAACTACTCATGATGAATGGTTGAAAATAGGGGATGAAGTTTTCAATAGATTTAATGCCGGTAAAGAAAGCCAAAGTTGGTATTACAGAAGTGTTACTAATTTGTTAACGCGAAAGGGAGTCACGGATCTAGCTAATCAAATCAATGCAATTTTAGATGAAATAGGTTTGTGAAAATCTTTATCTTATAAATACGACGGTAATGTTATCGAGATACATCAAAGTAATAGATTATTACTATTTTGCCACATATCTTAAAATGTTAAATCAAAATCAAATAATGAGGAAGAAATGAGTCGATCAAAGTACAACGAAGAATTCATGAAAACGGTTGGTGCCGCAGCTCTTGAAAATAGTGCAACGCTGAAATCAGTTGGTGAAAAGTACGGTGTGAATCCAAGTCTTGTCCGTAACTGGAAACTCAAATATTTCACCACTGAAGCTACTAATCCATCAACAGCGGACTCAGTCGAGACAGAAGAAATAGTAGACAGCGATTCATTTTTTGAGGTTGTCATCACTGATGAAAACTCAGAAGAATGGTTCTACTGGGTAGAGTGTGACGATGAAGATGATGCTGTCGAAGTTGCGATGGAGAAACACGAAGAACTAAAACGGCCGAAGGCAGTAGAGGACTTTGACGAAGGCGTTTTTCCTTGTGCTTATCAGCCTATTATCGAGGATAATCAAGAGCTTTCTGTGATCATAAGATCAAGCAGTCAGTGATACATACCTATAATTAGACAAACAAGAGTCTAAAATTCTCACTGCGTAATTTTTGCAAAAACAATACCGTGTAATGTAGTATTTGTCTCCTCACAAGGTAAAGACACTGGAGAAAACCGTTTTGGCAAAATCATTGGTCTTTAATCTGCATCCTCAGCAGTATAAATATGAGCTAGTCCTAGTTGATCACTCTCAACTTCTTATAAACCAAATAGTTTCTACCTTGCATCCCAATACCTGTATTTTATTCAAGGAGCATAAGCATGGATATTTTTGAACTTATTGATGAACTTGATGAAGATATTGAGTCAGATGAAGATATTGAGTCAGATGAAGATATTGAGTCAGATGAAGATATTGAGTTGGGCGTCATAACAGACAGAGAGTTTGCACTGACAGTAATAAAACAGAGACCTAATAAAATCATGTTCATTAGTAAATCGCTCATGAAAGATAAAGAGTTTTTACTTGCTGCCATTGAATCTCATGGTAAAGATGTTTCTGAATATCTAAGCCCTCTTAAGTATGCCGATGATTCTCTTAAAAAAGATAGAGAGATTGTACTTGCTGCCGTAACGTCTGATGGCAGTACTCTTGAATACGCCGATAAGACTTTGACAGGAGATAGAGAGATCGTACTTGCTGCCGTAACGTCTGAAGGCTCTGCTCTGAGATACGCCGATGATTCCCTTAAAAAAGATAGTGAGATCGTACTCGCTGCGGTAACACACCGGGGCGGATGGCTTGATGTCGCCGATGATTCTTTCAAAGAAGATAGAGAGATTGTACTGGCTGCGGTAAAATCTGATGGCATGGCTATAAGATACGCCGATGATTCTTTCAAAAAAGACAAAGAGATCGTACTCGCTGCAGTAACATCATATGAATATGCTCTTGAATATGCCGATGATTGCCTCAAAAAAGATAGAGAGATTGTGCTCGCTTCGCTAAAACAAGAATGGAGTACTCTTGAATACGTCGATGATTCCCTCAAAAAAGATAGAGAGATTGTACTGGCTGCGGTAAAATCTGATGGCAGAGCTTTAAGATACGCCGATGATTCTCTCAAAAGAAATAGGGAATTCATGCTTACTGCAGTAACACAAAATGGCAGTGCTCTTGAATATGCCCATAAATCACTCAAAAAAGACAAAGAGATTGTACTCGCTGCAGTAACATCATATGAATATGCCCTTCACGAAGCCAATGATTCCCTCAAAAAAAATAGGGAGATTATGCTAGCTGCGGTAACATCCAATGGCGATATTCTCTACGACGCCGATGATTCCCTCAAAAAAGATAGAGAGATTGTATTGGCTGCGGTAAGACAAACTGGTGGAGCTCTTCGTTACGCCGATAAATCACTCCTTAAAGATAGGGAGATTCTACTGGCTGCAGTCACAGCTAATAGTAATACTCCAAGTAGTGTTCTTCAGTACGCCGATGATTCCCTCAAAAAAGATAGAGAAATTGTATTGGCTGCGGTGATACAAAATAGCGGAGCTCTTGAATACGCCAATGAAGCACTCAAGCAAGACAGAGAGATCGTCCTGACTGCGGTGACACAAAATGGCGAAGCTCTTGAATACGCTGATGATTCTCTCAAAACAGATAGGGAGATCGTCCTGACTGCGGTAACACAAAATGGCGGAGCTCTTAAATACGCTGATGATTCCCTCAAAAAAGATAGAGAGATTGTATTGACTTCAGTAACACAAGATGGCGATGCTCTTGAATACGCCGATGATTCCTTCAAAAAAGATAGGGAATTCATACTTTCTGCAGTAGCATCGCATGGGTCCTATGCCTTCAAATACGCCGATGATTCCCTCAAAAAAGATAAAGAGATTATACTCGCAGCGGTCACTAAAGATGGCTGGGCTCTTGAATACGCTGATGAATCTTTCAAAGAAGATAGAGAGATTGTACTGGCTGCGTGCAGGGAGAATATTGACGCTATCTGTTTCGCTGATTCTTCAATTAAAACTGAGATGCTTCCCTTTCCCTCCTATGAGATAGAGGAATTGTATAATCGGGAGTAACCCTTAAGGCAATAAAATTCTCACTGCGTAATTTTTGCAAAAACATTATCGTGTAATGTAGTATTTTTCTCCTCACAAGGTAAAGACACTGGAGAACACCGTTTTGGCAAAATCATTG
>CAZRWM010000017.1:0-31097 GCA_964603885.1 uncultured bacterium | reverse complement strand
AGATTTTCTGAGCGCATCAATCCAAATACATTCTCTCCTAAATCAATATAAGCTTCTTCTAATTCTAATTTTGCATTTTTTAAGGTTAACTTCTCATTTAGATTTCCCCCAATAACTTTTGTGATCGATTGGACCAAATTTTGATCACGCGTATTTTGCTCTAACTGCTCTATTTTTACTCGGGCTTTTTCTACATGCTGAAGATTTGTCTTTAGTGAAGAATAGTCGAATTCGATTACCTTAATTTTTTGAAAAAAATTTCGACCTAAATTGAGGAATTCAAGATCTATTTGGTCATCAATACTAGATGAATCAGCAA
Source organism: uncultured bacterium (assembly GCA_964603885.1). Lineage (GTDB taxonomy): Bacteria > Muiribacteriota > UBA6191 > UBA6191 > UBA6191 > JAYZAC01. Next base: position 30,778 of record CAZRWM010000017.1, on the reverse strand, counting down.
GGGGTGGTTCTGAGGTATTCTCAATTGGGATTTCCCGTCCCTTTTTATTGCTTACATCGCCCTCCTTTACAGTTGCTGGTTTTACGGAGTTTGAGAGCGTTATTCGATTTATCTTTATTTCATTCGATAATGTTTGTAAATTTTTCATAGCAGTTTCAGATACTTCAATGTCTGTATCCTGGACCAAGCGGTTGAGTGTGTGGGTAATCAATTTGATATCTGGGCGGCTCAGCAATGCTTTTATAGCTTCAATTCGTATTTTCGGTGATCTATCATTAGTCGAGATGTTGATTAATTCAATAATTCCAGTTCCTGATAATTTGCCTAATGCCAGAACAGCTAGAAGTCTTCGATGTTCGCTCTGATCTTGCAGCTTTAATTTGAGGTGAGAAATGATTGCTTGAGATTCAAATTTTGTTAGTATCTCGGCTATTTGGTCGACTTCAGCTGAATCAGAAAGATTTACTACTGGCAGTAATAAATCGATTATATCTCTATAATCTCCCAAGTTAAGAATGGCCGAAATCGCGTTCTGGCGAACAATTGACTCGGGGTGGTATGCAAACACTTGAAACAGCTTCACTATTTTGGGTTTGGATATCGCTGAAAGCACTTTGATCGAAAGGGCTAAAATTTGCTTGTTTTGCTCATTGATTAACATTCTGAGAATACTGTCGTGAGCGATGATGTGGTTATGGTTCATTATCTGGATGAGGCAATTTCTACGAATATTGGAATTTGGACTTAATAAATCATCAAGATCGATAGATGAATTCTCTTCATCACTTGTTCGTGTTTGTGCAATCAATTGTTGCTTTATGTTGGCAATAGCGGCCGTTGATAAACGCTTGAATTCCGTATCTTTTATTCGCCCATAGTTTAATATTATTTCCTGCATTGAAAACAAAATATCAGGATTAAATTCGCTTCCGAATTGATATCTGGACAACGTGTCTAAAGCCAGTAGGCGAATTTCGATTTGCGAGCTTCTTAAATTCTGTATTAAGGTATCTATTTCCGATATCATCTTGGCTGTTTAATGAGTTTGAGTATGCGTTTAACTTTTTCTTCCAGTCCAAGAAATACTGAGTCTGCGATTATATGATGACCGATATTCAATTCCTGAATTTCCTTAATTTCGATTATTGCAGGCATGTTAGACTCCTTGAGACCATGGCCTGCAGCGACCTCTATGCCAAATTCCGCAGCACATTTTGCTGCATCTAAAATACGTTCTATTTCGAGAATTACCTCACTGCGATCGATAGCTTCCGCATACTGACCGGTGTTGATCTCTACTTCGTCTATTCTTAATTCATGGCATGCTCTAATTTGTTTTATGCAAGGGTCCACAAAAATTGCTACTGTAGTATGCGGAGATACGCGGTCGAGAAAGCTGCTAAACAATTCTATCTGTGGTTTCTGATTAACTACGTCTAGGCCACCCTCGGTAGTTATTTCATCCTGCCTTTCGGGAACTAAAGTTACCTTGCTTGGTTTAACCTGACCTACTATTTCGCGCATTTCCTCGGAGATGGATATCTCAACGTTGAATGGTATGTTGATGTTAGACTTTAGTTCGTACAAGTCTGCGTCTTGGATGTGTCGCCTGTCGGAGCGAAGGTGCACTGTGATTTGATCAACACCTAGTTTCTCAGCCAATTGTGCCGCTTTAACTAAATTTGGCTCAGTGGTTTTGCGTGCTTCCCTTAGGGTTGCGATGTGATCTATGTTCAATCCTAATCTCATGCTTCTGCCTCTAACCTAAAAATTACATGACCAGAGCGTTCAGCTAAATTTTTACCCGAGCGTCTGTAGGAGTGTATATTTTCATTACAGCAGGTACAGTTAGAGAAGTCAAAGAAGTGTTCAAATGAGCGCTTTGAACTATTCCATTGATTTCGGAGTATTTTAACAAGTGAGATGCTCCATTGGTTTTGATTAATTTTTACAATACTGTTTTGGTTGAACTGATTTAAGTTTCTAAAAATATTCTCAACATCTTTCCTAACCTTGAAGCAACAGGACTTTATGTGATCACCAACTATAAGTTGGCTTGAATCGTTTGAGGATAAAGAGTTCCAATTTTGTAAAATATTAGCCTTGATTCCCTTGTGACCTGCATGTAACAGTGCAACAGATTTATTGTTGAAAATAAATACAGGTAGGCAGTCCGCTGTTCTTATTATTAATGCAGTGTCTGTTTCTTGAGTAATTAAACCGTCGCAATTATGCTCTTGAACGAATTCAGACGGTGCTTTTACATTTAATACATTATTAGAATGTGTCTGCTCTGCGCTGACAAAATTTAATCCAGGAAAAGTTTGTCTCAAACTACGATAAACATCTCGGTTGTTACCATCGAGGGGTTTTCCATTGATATCTCGGGATGGAAGACTTAACCAGTAAATAGAACCCTTACGATAAATTACAGTTTCAAAAGTCTGATATCCGGTGCTGAAACGGTATAATTTACTGAGATCAAAAGCCTTCATTGCTTGCTAATTCTGAAAAGGTTTTTGATAGTGATTAATTGTGGTTTGGAGTTCGGAAGCGTAATCTTTGTGAAAACCTTTATCCGAATTTTCAAGAACGTCTGAAATTAACTCGGCTGCACTAGTAAATCTTCTTAAACTCGCTAGTGCAAAAGCTTTTAGGACCTTAGCTTCCGTAAAGGCATTATTATCCTTTAATGCTCTGTCCAATAACTTTAGCGCCGTTATGGGTCTTTGGAATTTGAGATATAGAAATGCTGTATTTTTGAGTGCTCTTGCATTATTTGGCTGAAGAAGTAGTATTTTGCGCTGTATATGTAAGCATTCTTTAAATCTCTTTTGATCAAAAAGTGAATTACCATAATTGAAAAGTTTTTCAATTCGCCAATCGTAAGTTTGGTATCCTAAATTCTGAGCTTCCTTTAGAGCGGTATTAGCTGATACGGTGTACTCACTATTACTCCACAGGTTAATGACCGTTTGAAATTGGGAAATTGCCTCTTCACGTATTTCCGCTTTGAGTAATTCTTGGCCTAACACATAGTGTTGCTCCAGACTTAATTGCTCAAGTTTTTGATTGTTTTCTTGAAATTTCGACAAGTCATCTTTGATGGGTGTGAGAAAGGGATTTTCGTGCTTCTCAAGTTTTTTCCATTGATTCGATTCACTACCGGAGATTTTACGATTTTCTTCAGGTTGATTCGGTGTCACAAATAGGTTTGCTGATTTTGGCTTTAGCAAATTGTTCGGTTCAAGATCATGTGTAGAATCTACTGGTGTAAATTGATGACTTAATTTTTCTCGAGTTTCATACAAAGGTAACAAGTCATCGAGTTTCGATAAAAGGTAATTACGAACAGGGCTATCATTTTCGATAAATTCCAAAGCTTTTTGATAAGATTTAATTGCGCCGTTTATATTCTTTTCTTCCTCCAAAAACATTGCAGTAGATATCCATAAAGGAGCATTTGATGGATCTAATTTTCGAGCAATCAAGAAATGCTTTTTGGCTGCATTGCGATTATGAGCTTTCCAGTGAATCATTGCCCAATGATATTGGAGATCAAACCAAGCATAATTTGGTTGTTGAATTTCTCGAATAACTCGCTGTGCTAGTCCATATTCTTTCTGTTTATAGTGAAGCCATGCGAGGGCATGAAGGCAGTAAATACTTCTCGGATTTCTATTCAGACCATTTTGTGCCATCTCTTTTGCAGCATCGAAGTCTTTTCTGTAGGTGAGTAAGAGGTAAGCTGTCATGCCTAATGAATAATGATTACTGGAATCAGCTCGCAGCGTTTCCTTTAAAAATTTTAAGGCTTTTTCAGGTTGATTGTCTTGAATATATTTCTGAACTCGATTATTCCATTCTTCAATTCTACTTTGTTTACGGTGAGCTTCTAATTTAGGATTCAACCTGGCATTTGGATTTGGGTTGCGCCAGGGTAAGCGGGAATTGCCCCACATCACTGAAGAAGTGGTTAAGCTAATAAGACAGAGAAAAATAGCCAGGCGAACATTTTTACTAGCAAAATTATTGATCAGCTTCAAAGAAAGCCTCCAGACGAAAGCATTTTATAGCGTTATTGAAGCTCGAGTTTAGTAAATCCTTTAGATCCATGTTGCGTAGTTCGGCGACCTTTTCCGCTACGTAACTAATATAGCTAGGCTCGTTTCTTTTGCCACGCATTGGCACTGGCGCTAAATATGGACAATCAGTTTCTAATAACAACTTGTCTAATGGAATTGTCAGCATAGCTTCGCGAATATCGCTAGCGTTCTTGAAAGTTACGATCCCCCCAAATGATGTATAAAAACCGAGATCGATGACTTTTTCGGCTTGCTGTACATTGCCCGTAAAGCAATGCACCACACCCTTGCAATAATCTATTTTTTGGACAACTTCAAAAAATTCATCAAAAGCCTCGCGCACATGAATGATACATGGCATTGCACTACTCTTAGCTGCGATCAATTGACGCTCAAATATTTCTATCTGAGTTTTGCGAGGCGAATTATCATAATAAAAATCTAGCCCCATTTCGCCGGCGGCAACCACCTGGGGGTTTTTATATAATTCAATTATCTCTTCAATTTCTTCGTAGCTATGTGCGCCGGCATCATGAGGGTGAATACCGCTAGAGGCAAAGCTCTTGGAAAACTTACTTGCGATCGCAATACTAAGTTTTGTTGACTTGAGATCAGAACCGACATTTATCCAACCCTTAAGCAATCGGTCACATCGTCGTAACACTTCTTCTCGGTCCTGATCAAATTTTTCATCACTGAGATGAGTATGGGTGTCAAAAAGTTTTGGAAAATCAAAGGGTTGGAGATTCATCAAGAAACCTTACTACCTTCTTGAATTTTATGTTCAACACTAACTAGACTCAATTCCTTTTTATTGCTAGCAGCAAGTATCATCCCCTCAGAGAGTACTCCTCGAAGCTCTACTGGTTCTAGATTTTTCACAAATACAACCTGCATGCCTATTAATTTATTACATTCGTAATCATTTGCAATTCCTGAAACTACTTGTTTTCTGCCAACCGAAGTTGATAGCTCAAGAATTAACAATTTTTCAGCATCTGGATGAGGTTTGGCAGCTTGAATAGTTACCAACTCGAGCTTTACTTTTTTAAAGTCATCGATGGTAATTAGAGAACCTTTAGCTTTACGATTTACCGTATTTATGTTGGTTGACTTGGTAGTTTCATCTACAGTCTTAATTTTAGGGAAAAGCGGTTTGACTTCTCCGATGGGAATAGGGGAAAGTTTATTTGGAAGGATTGTCATGTCCCATTTTGTTTGTTCATTAATTGGTTCTTGGTTTAGGATAGTTAGTATCCGATTTGCAGAGTCGGGGAGAAAAGGGCTACTCGCTATCGCAAAAACTCTCACGGCCTCAGCGATGTAACGGTTGAATAAAGCAAAAAGTTCTAGATTCTTTTTTGCTAACTCCCACGGCTTTTGTGTATCCACGAATCGATTGCAAAGCTGGAGATAAGAATGAAGATGATCCAAGGCTTGAGAAACTTTAAACTCGTCCATTAATCTTGTGTACTGATTTAATTCGCTTTTCAAGCTATCGAAAAAAATATGACCATCAGTAGAAATCGTAGAAATCCCAGGGAGTGTACCTTGAAGCTTTTTAGAGGCGAATCCTAGCGTACGTTGTACTAGATTTCCTAAGTCATTTGCTAGTTCACTGTTATAACGTTTTGTAAGAACAGATTCGTCGAATGTCCCGTCTTGACCTAACGAGATTTCTCGTAAAAGGGTATATCTTAAGGCGTCATTGCCGTACTTGCGGCTAAGTTCCATAGGGTCTTGACTGTTCCCTTTGCTCTTACTCATTTTTTGACCACCAACTAAAATCCAACCGTGCGCCAATATTGTTTTAGGTAATGGTAAATCCAATGCCAGAAGTATCGCTGGCCAAATGATAGCGTGAAACTTAAGTATATCTTTGCCTACAATCTGGCATGCAGCTGGCCAATAAAGGTTATATCTCTCTTCATCCTGGAAAATACCAGAAGATGTTAGATAATTCATTAGAGCCTCAACCCAGACATAAATCACTTGATTAGGGTTGCCAGGTACCGGGATTCCCCAATCAACACTCGCACGACTAATTGAAAGATCCTCCAGTCCCTGTTCTAGCATAGAAATCATTTCTTTTCTTCGATTTCGAGGTAAAACAAAATTTGGGTGCTTCGAATAATGTTCCAATAACGGTATAGCAAACTCTGATAATTTGAAAAAATAATTTTCTTCTTCAACTCGCTGCAATCTCGGGTCATTCTCTGGGTCTTCACTTATCTCGCGAACTCGGCTATCTGGATAAAAATCTTCGTCACTTATCAAGTACCACCCTCGGTAAATACCCTTGTAGACAATTCCCTTCTCAATTAATTCTTCGACTAGACGCTTGACGACATTTTTATGACGATTTTCGGTTGTCCTGATGAAATCATCATATTTAATATCAAGTAACTTCCATGCCTCGAGAAAAATCTCGGATATCGCATCTGCCTGAGCTTGTGGACTACGACCGTGTTGAGCGGCGACTTCTTGAACTTTTTGACCATGTTCATCGGTTCCCGTTGTGAAACGCGTGGGTACTCCTTTTATCCTTTTATATCTGGCAATAGAGTCCGCAAGTAGCGTTGTGAATGCATGACCAATGTGAGGCGTACCATTGGCATAATAAATGGGTGTTGTTATGTAAAATCCAGAATTTTTCATAATTCCTCACGAGTCATTTCCATATCTAGATTAATTGGTTCTTCAGGTAACGGATCTAAGTTTTGGAGTTGATAGACTCTCAGTTGATTAGCCCCTTGATTGAGTGATTCTTTCAATGTGGAATGACACTGTCGTAACACTTCTTGCCAAGGAATGTTCAACTCATTTAATGAAACTAGCCCTACGTTTACTTCGCCAATTGGTTCATCGCCGTGCTGGAGACTTAAATAATGGACCAGTTTATCCAAAATTTTTGCAGCCTCGATCATAGCTTCCTGTTTGCTTTGTGACATTGTACTTATAAAGAATAGTTGATCTTCCTGAGTCATCGTGGCAGGAATTTTGATCTGTTGTCGTAAAATTTCCGCAATTTGCAGAATGGTTTCTTTGGAATTTTCAGGATTTGTAAGTTTTACGTATATAGCGAATAAATTGAAATATCGATTCTGAATTTTGGCACAAGACATATAGTAAGAGGAATAGTAGTCAAATTGGGGGAATGAAAGTGCTTCTAGAACCGAATTATGAGCTAAGTCTGGTTTCTGAAATAATCTTCGATATAGCTGCTCCGTGAGCATCTCAAATGTTTGAATATGATCTCGAATTGATTCGAGACTACTACCGCCTTCGCGAATCCATAGGAGTGCTCTAGTTTTTTCCTCATCTGAAAGTGCAAAAAGTGCTCCATATATCGGAACATTAGGATTATCAGGTGAAATGAATTGCCCTAAGTTAGGATCTGATTTTAGATCGTTGGTGATTTGGGTTGATCGTTCTTGATAAACTTTGCCTGAGAACTCTGATAAAAGGGAGAAATCTTTGGATTCGACATGAAATTCTAACTCGGTGCTACCATTATGGCCTATTCTGGCCATACTGTAGATTTTCTCTTGTCCAACATGAAAAAGATATATTTCGGCTCCCGGAAAAAGATTATGTAAATCTTTCAAGAAGGTCTCCGCAACTTCTCGACCACCCCGGTCTTTACTCAGTAGATTTTGAAGATAAGGTATTGGGTTCAGATTCCCCTCAGGTAGGCGCGATTTGCTTGCCGATTCTACTGCTTGCATGACCTCTATAAAGCCTTGTTGGAAATGATGGAGCGGATGTTGTTGATCGAGGGCTCGTATCTCTAGCTTCTGAGATCGAAGAAGTTCTTGTAAAAATTTGATGACACCTCTCTCGTAACTTTTACTTAGAAATCTACGAAATCCTTCAATGATCATTACGATGAAAACACAAGGGACAAATATTTTTTGAAATTCGAAATGGTACTCCTCTGGCGTTGCTTTAATTCCTGCATAGTAGAAAAGTAGCAAGCTCAGCAAAAAACCTGAATCATATAATATGCGTTGCCAGCGGTTCATGTTTTCCTTTCCAAATTTTCGTTATTATTACTATCCGTTTGAGATTTTAAACTTCTATAATCTTCGTAAGTAGTTACAAGGTTTCGTCCATTCTGCTTGGAGTGATATAAAGCCTTGTCGGCAGCTTCATACAAGTCTTCTATATTGCTAGCATCTGAAGGATAAGAGGCAATACCTATTGAGACTGTAATTTTTGTATCCTCGGCAGTAGTGAGCTTCAACGGGGTCTGAGAAATCAAGTCGCGAAGTCTATTCGAAGGGGTTTCCGCTTCTTGTGCAGTTTGTCCTGGGCAAATTATTGCGAATTCTTCACCACCTAGTCGGCAGGGGATATCGCAATCTCTTACTGAACGTGCGATTGTCCTAGCAACTTGGATAAGTACATTGTCTCCGCACTGATGACCGTAGGTGTCATTAAAATTCTTAAAATGATCAATATCTAACATGATCAATGCAAACGGTTCCTTCGATTTCGTCATTAAATGATTTGCATTTTGATAGAAAAATCTTCGAACGTACAAACCTGTCATTGCGTCAGTGATAGCCATTTTGTACAACCGAGCATTATCCATTGCGGTAGCACAAATATTTGCAATAGCATGAAATAAACTCAAATCGTAATCATTGAAGCTGTATGGCATTGATTTTGATATATTCATAACTCCTAATGCTCTATCCTTGCTAACTAAGGGAACGGATAACATGGTTCCAGGCGTTATATTTTTTCGTTTGAGTTTTACAAATTGATCATCTTTAAGTGTATCTAGAACCAGCATAGGTTGCTGAGTTTGGAAGACATGACCGGCTACCGATTCTCCACTAGCCAAAACAGTTTTCCGAATTACATCTTTCTGTAGGCCTTTTGCCATTGCAATCTTAAGCAGATTGGTTTTTTCATCGTGGATCATAATTGATCCCTTCTCTGCGGCCATGACATCAATTACAGTATCGAGTATGGTTCTTAATAGTATACTGTATTCTAGTTCGCTCGATACGATTGTACCCACTTGGTAGAGAGTTTGGAGCTCGGTAATTTTCTTTTTCAAGTGATTTTGGTAATCTCGGAGGTTGCGACGCATAACGTCAAATTTCTCTGCTAACTCACCAATCTCATCATCTGACGAAGCGGAGACCTGAACATCCAAATCCCCAGAAGCTATTTTTTCGGTTGAATAAACGAGACGACGTAACGGCTTGGTTATTTTTCCAGCCACCCAGAACCCCAAGGTAGCAGCAATAAATAGATAAATTAGTACATAATATGCAAAGGTCACTTTGAAGTTTTCTATATTTTCCGAGCTTGTACCTTTCGGAACAAAGACTACCTGCCATGGTGGGGTGTCGTCATATCCTTGGGCGGATGTACCGTTATCTCCCAGTATTTCCTGGAGATCTTTTACATATGCTCCACTGCGATATAAAAAACTAGATGGTAATATATTCCCAATTTCATGCTTACTATTCTTTGATTTGCTAATGATTTTACGATGATCATCAAGGATATAAATATCGGAGTATTCGTTGGTATATTCTAAAAAAATTTTGAGATCATTGAGATTCTTCTGATAGAAGGACATATCCAGTTGTACGATTAGAACTCCCTGTATGCTATTGCCTTTATAAATGAGAGTTCTTAATTGAGGGCTATTTTCACTGTTTTGCGAAAAATCATTATTTGGCAGATTTTCATACAAGCTCATACCGTAAAGATGCAGCAATGACTTGCAAAATAACTCCTGCAAATCTTTAATCTCGGAAAATCTAGATGTATTCGCAATCAATTTTTTTCTAGAGTCATAAACTCCTGCACCACGATATAATGGATTTTTACTGACGAATTCTTGGAGGCTATTTTGAATATGCTTGATTTTCATATCCAGGAATTGAGGTTGCATGGAGTACTTTTCCATGTGAACCCGGGTTAGTCGTAGTGTTCCAATGACGTGACTTGCGATAAAATTAGCAAATGCTTCGTTAGTCTTGTTCATGTAAGAGCGAATCAACTTTTCTTGCTCTGTAAGTGAAAATAGCCCTATCGGAGCAGCCGTAAGCAGCATTAGTAATAGGAAAGTACCGGCTAACTTGTAATTTACTCTATTGTAACGGAAATTTATAACTTTCATTAATATGATATTGATCTTGAATAAAGAAAACTCGATTATAACTGTGAATTGAGGCGGAAGAAAGGGAATTTAGGGTTGATTGTTATCTTAACTATCAATCGGCTTAGTTACTATTGTCGGCAATGTGAAATTTCCTTGACCATTGATGGTTGTTAAAAAGTCAATAGACCCTCGTTCGATACGACCGACACTATTCAGAATAAACACTGTTACTGTCAGGTTTATTCCTGTAGGAATAGCTTGAAAAAAATACATTCCGCCATTGATACTGGTAGATATTCCTAATTCCTTGATGAAAGCCTGATTCATTCCCGAAGCAATCGGGGAAAGTCCGTTTCTAGACACAACTTTACCACGAACAGGTGTTGTCAATGCGGACAATCGGACAGTTTGAAGAATACTAGTAGCTCCAGCTTCGGGTGCTAACACACCTGGAATTGTAATTGGGTGAAAGCCACGGGTGTGTATTTTGATATCAAATTTCCTAGTATTTGTTTGAGTGGATACAGGGACTCTTATGCTGAAAAATCCTGTTGATTCTATTTCTGGTTCGAGTAGGTTTGAAGGGATGTTTGCTACAGAAATCGTGGTCACTGAATCAAGGCTCGCAAATGGAAAACTTGAAAAATCAATATGACCTTCTAGTGTCGCCATTAGTGGTTTTAAAGATATGGTAAATGAGTTTTCTTGCTTAGGTATAATCGTTAAATGATCTGTCAGATCATTAAATCCGGGTGCCGAGACTCTGAGATTTACAGGGTCTAAACTTTTTTCTGAAGGCGGAATAGTAAGTTTCATAGTAAATTTACCATCCACTATTGAATTGTTATTTGATTGGTTTCCCAAATGAATATTTGCGCTAACTACGGGTTCACCAGTTATTTGATCGATAAGATTAAGCGAAACTGGAGCTAAACCGAATGGCCCGAATGAATCCAGCATAACTGGCGGAATGCGGATAGATGCACCACTTTCTACATAGGTTCGAATTTGATTTTCGGGTGAAGTTTTAATTTCAGTATTACCGTGATTGGCTAAAATACTTTTATAGCCCAATTTTGAATATCCTAGTGAATACTTCCCGACAGGTGTGTTATGAAAAACGTAGATTCCATCAGCGTCACTAATAGTGGAGCGAATAATTGGTGGAGTGCCATTTCTAACTAACAAAATTGATACACCGGAAAGGCCCTTTTTATCTGCTGATAAGACGGTTCCTCTAACATTTCCATTTTTTATCCCTGCTGAACCACAATCTAATTTACTCAGGGGAATCGTTACAGAAATAATTGCCATGATTAAAAATTGTCGAATTCGTATCATATAGTTCCTCATCGTAATCGCTGCTAAAAGATAAGACACAAGATTTTCTGTAAAGTTAAAAATTCTATTGATGTATTGGTTTATAAAGCTTCACAAAAACGTACCCATCGAATGGGGAGTGTTCACTTTTCTTTTCTGTATTTACCTCTTTTGCATGTTCAGCGAAAACATCCATCAGTTTTCTGATTTGAATACTTGTTTTACGACGAGCTAATATCTCAACCAAGATTCCACTGAGCATCGGTGCGGCCATGCTAGTTCCTGTCATTGGTCCGAATTGATTATTGGGAAGTGTTGATAATATATTTTCGCCTGGAAGACTTACTATTTGGTTAATCCCTTTGTTGCTAAATTTACTGGGATTTCCTTCTGTATCATGGCTACCCACTCCTATCACAAGGGGATGCATTGCAGGTAATGCTGGATCGCTGCGGCTGTCATTACCTGCTGCGGCTACCAGAACGACACCTTTTTTAGCTAAAAAAGTTAGAGTATCATATAGTATTCTGGAATATTCGTATGTTCCGATACTCAATTGCATGACTTCACAATTTTCTCGCCATGCTTTCATTAGAGCAGAAATCAAATCAAGAAGATTTCCTTTTCCGCTGGGTCCAAGTACAGGATAATTTGCGAGGATAGCCTCTGAAGTGATTCCATCTGAACCAAGTTGATTGCCAGCTATTGCCCCAATTAGACCAGCTACATGAGTTCCGTGACCATTTATATCTCTAGTAGCTCCTGTTATACGGGGTAAATCGATATGATTTTCTATGCCAGTATCTAATACTCCAACTTTAACTTTTCTATTAGGTAAGCCAAAATCTGAGGTTATGGATTGTTTGAGTCTATCCCATTGCAAAATCTTGAAAGCTTCGGTGTTCACATTACTACCTGCAAAACTTTGGATTTCGATATTTTTCTCTGCACTTAATCCTGGGAAACTTGATTTTAAGTCCGCTATAAAGTCACCGGGAGTAGTGAAATAAGGGACTATAACCTCATAAGTTTTTATACTATTGAATTGCTTAACAATTTGTAGAGGGTAAATCTGCAGAACTTCATCGATGCCGCGCTCGTCAACCTGAATAAGTATACTCCGGCGCATATTTGCGTATGTAAAACTAGAAAAATATCTTTCCATGAAAATGGCTCTCTGAGCTCCACTCATGCTTTCGTACTTCTTTAAGGTCGCTTTATCAGGTGGAACCATTGCGTTTGATTCGGGCGCATAGCGCCTTTTATATTCAATAAAATCTGAAGCGGATGCCCATGAAGAGTTAGAAATTAGACTGAGTGAGAAGCTTAGCAGGAGGAATTTAAGAATGCTCATTACTGCTTATTACGGTCCACTTTCAACAGGCTGACCGAAACGTCGCTTGATCGATTTCATTCGTCCGAACGGAAAATATAGGAAAAAAGCTCTTCCTTTTAGATTTGAGCGATCTACAAAACCCCAGAATCGGGAGTCTTGAGAATTATCCCGATTATCGCCCATTACAAAATAATGATTTTCGGGTACTGTTAACTCATCCATTGTGTTAGCAGGATGGATAAACTTTTGATTTGAAGGTGATTTATCAATCCTTTGAAATACCTTAAATTCACCAAAAGCTACAAGATTTCCATCAATCATTAGGCCCGTCTCCATCAACCTTAAACTTACCCCATTCTTGCCGGTAGCTAAAATCTTAAGAGGAGTGGTATATCTACTCTTACCTGGAGCCCGCTCTTTGATATCAATATGATCTCCGACACTAGCCTCAGGATTCATCGCTATAAAGGGGTTCTCCTTCGAGAGCAACAAATCAGGTTGCCATTCAACTACGTACGATTCTGCTGGCAAGAATGTACTCAGACCATCTGAAAATAGGAGCTCTATTGGCATCTCTACCATTGCTGGTGGGGGTAGATTTGTTTCTTTTTGTAGTTTTGGGTCCGCCAGAACTAGAGCATAATCCTGTAGAATAAAGTTCTCTTGCAGAACTTTACCATTAAGAATTAATTTTTTACTACTGATACTAATTTTGTCACCGGGCACTCCAATTAGGCGTTTTATAAAGTCTCTGGTTGGATCTAGAGGGAAATTGAAAACAACTACATCTCCTCTTTGTGGTTCGGATAGTATATAAGCAGCCTTGTTAACCCAAATATAGTCCCCTTCAACAAGTGTATTCATCATCGAAGCAGAGGGTATGTAGGATCCTTGTATAACGAAGGTATTAAGTCCGACTATCAAAATAACTGCTCGAGCAAGACCCTCCACCCAGTCTCTAATAACTGTTTTGTGGTAGATAACTAAATCCCAGAATTCACCATCCCCTACTGAAATTCGAAAAACATTTTTACCTCTATGCAGGGGGCTGGTTCGAACTCGCTCGGTGCCCGTTTCTACGATCTCTTCACCCTTATCACCCCTAGGTTTTACAACCCTAATTGCGTTCTCACCAAAGCTTCCTTCGACCTTGAAGTCCTTCGGCTCCTCATTAAACTCGAATCGTAATTTGACCAAAGGATTATTAAAGATGTAGGAGTTGCTGCGAAACCTTTTGTAGTCTACTTCTTCCCGATCATCGACCAATACAGTGATAAGTCCATCTCGTTGAAATCCACTTAGATAAACATTTTTGAGGAATGGAGGTAGTTTTGTCATGGCGCTACATAGATACCAAAAAGCCAGTATTACTGCAACAAATGAAGTATTTTCTAGCCAAGTTTATATCCAATTTGTGACAAGATAGTTGCATCTTGTCTCCATTTCGCCTTTACTTTGACCCAAATTTGAAGGCTTATTTTTTTCTTGAAAAATTTACGGGCTTTTTGGATGGTTTTTGATTTTATTTCACGAATCAGAGCTCCTGCTGGTCCCAGTAGAATTAGCTTTTGACCTTTTCTTTCAACATATATTGAAATCTGTGCTTCAATTTGATTTTCACTTTCTTTGAATTCCTCCACAACCGTCGCACAGGAAAAGGGTACCTCTTGATCTAAATTTCGAAACAAATATTCACGTGCGAATTCACCCAATAAAAAGGAGGTAGATTTGTCCGTAAAACAGTCTGGAGGATAGTAGGGAGGGCCAGAACTCATATTATCTAGAAGGAGGTCAACTAAACAGTCGATATTTTGCGGCTTTTGAGCAGAAACTGGTATTAGTTCTTTAATTTTCTTAAATTCGGAGTGTAGGTTGTGCATTATTTCAATTAGAGCTGATTGTTTCACCGTGTCGATTTTAGTCAATACTAAAATTATAGTTTTCTTACTTTTATTCGTTAGAAATTCTAAGAACTTCCGATTTTTTTCAATCTTAGGATGACGTGCATCTATTACAAATAAAATAAGATCAGCATCCAAAATACTTTGTTCAACTTGATTCCGAAAAAAATGATCAATTTTGAGTTTTCCTTGATGCCATCCAGGTGTGTCTAAGAATAACATTTGGTAGTGTTCAGAATGTCTTATACCTAGGATACTATTGCGAGTAGTTTGAGGTCTCTCAGATGTTATGCATAATTCTTTTTCAACGAGTGAATTTAGTAGGGTTGACTTTCCTGCATTTGGTAAGCCTAGTATGGCTACATACGCTGACTTGTAATTTTCATAGGTACACATTATTTGAATCAACTACGACGTAATTTAACAACTTTTTTACGAATATATTGATTGTCAGGTTCCAGGCCGTAAGCTCTCTCAAAGTGAAGAAGTGCTCTGCGTATCTGTCCTACTCGTTCGAATAACTCCCCCATACTCACCAAGCAATCCACGTGATTAGGATCTTTTTCCAAAGCTTTGTCATAGAATCTCTGGGCTCGTTTAAGTTCATTTCGACGATGATAGATCACCCCCAGATGATAAAGGACTTTTGAGCTTGGTGAGCGCTTGACAGCTTTCAAAAGTTCAAATTTCGCGTTTTCGTCTAATCCTTGCTGAAAATAAAGATTTCCCAATATGGCTCTAACTTCCATATCAGCGGGATAATTTTTAACGTAGTGAGCATACAATTTAGTAGCAGTTCGCATTTGACCTTTTCGCATAGCTAGTCGAGCTTTAGCAATTAATGCCTTTTTATGCTTTGGTGCTAACTCCAAAGTACGATCTAAATATCCCTCACCCATTTCCACTTGGCCCATATTGTGATAAGAGATAGCGAGGTTGAAGTAAGCCTCGGGAAAATTCGGATTAATTTCCAAACTCCTTTGGAAATATTCGATAGCTTGACGAATTTTCCCTTTCCTTGCGAATACTAGACCTAAATCATGGTTTGCTTCTAAATGTTTTGGGTTGTCTTTGAGTACAAGGCGGAACTGTTGTTCTGCTAAGTCTAATTTTCCAGTAGTGCCAGCTATCACCCCTAACTGATACAAGCTTTCCACCCTTTCTTCGGCACTTAGTTTAGGATCAAACTTTACAGGTAATTGAGTACTTTGTCGTGGTTTTTGACGACAGCCAATTACTCCGGTCAGCACGAAGATTATGCAGAAAAATAGGCACAAATAATTAGTTTTTGACACGTTACACCTTAATGAGATCCCAAGCTCTGAGCCGTTTGAGAGCGTCATCATAACAAAGTTGATATATATCAACAATATTTTGTATTCTGCTCACTCGTGCTTATTTTGCAACAGTTGGACTTTTGATTGTAATAATTTTAACCGAGGGTTGAAGATTCGCACCATTCCCGGATTATTATGAAGACTGTAGAGTTTTTTATTGTCCATGTAAGTTATAGATTCCGCGCCAAGAATATGTTTCGGTTCTTTGAAAAGTTGTTCTAGGAGTCTTAATTCAGAATCTAGTATTCTTAATTCCGAATCTCCTATTAATAGGAGGTGTCCCCAATAATCTCGAGCAATCGTTAGGTATTGTCCTTTTAGTTTTTTCTTCTTTAAGAGACGCCCGTTTCGTGAGTATTTTTTAAGTAAGGTTGATTTTTCAATTTGGTCTAGACATACCAAATTGTCTTCGAGATCAACTATGAAGTCTATTAATTTAAGGAAGCGATGGTCTCCTTTTCCGTAACCCCCGATACTGAAGACTTGACTACCAAAATTATTAAACACAACAATACGTTCATTTTCTGAGTCTAAAACTAAAATTTCATTTCGTTGATTAGCCTGAAGTTTAGTGGGTTCATCGAATCCATCTCTAGGACTGAATTCACGAACAAAATTACCTGAACTGTCTACCTCAACTACTCTTTGATTTCTGGAATCACTAATAAATGTTGTTAGTCTCGGGCCGGCAACTAGATCGTTAATTCCATCAAATTGACCTTCCTCTATGTTTGCAAAATCATTGTCAAATGATTCTGAATCATCGATATTGAAGCTTCCAAATTTGCCTATAAACTTAAGTTTTTCGTCAAATTTTAGTACTGCTTCCTGAGCTGTATCAACCAGATATATTTGATTGAAACTATCACTTCGAATGCTGACACCTTCTCGAAACTGGCCAGGACCACTACCGAACATGAGCTTTGACTCTTCGAGTTCATAACGAACATTTAAAACGGTAATAACCGCGCTCAGATCCTTCATTCTATTGTTTATGGTTCGTGGAAGAACTAGCTCTATATTTTCAGATTTAGATAAAAATTTTGAAAAGGAATAATCAGATAGCTTTCTGTGTCCTTCGTAAAAGTCGACAAATAATTTTCCCAGCGTAGCTTCTTTTTGTCTCAAGATTAGATGTTTATCAGACTGAGAAATATGGAATGGAACTTCAGCGTACGAAGTTAAAAAGCATGAAAAAATCACCAAGACCCACTTCAAGATTCTGCTCCTTTCACGATTTGTGGATTTACTATTAAACCTTGCTCAAAGTTAATATTTGAGTTAGAGGGAATTGCTCTGCCTCCATCGAAAAGAAAAATCATTTTTCGCATTTGTGAAAACTCAAGAAGACTATGCACGAGAACGTACGTATTTTGTATATGCGCTACCGTTTTCCCATTAACTAACGACATCATATCGGGGTGAAAGTCTACTATTAGTGCGTCTTGTTTTCTAAAAATACTCCGAATGGGAATAAACGGAGGATTGGCCATTCTCGATGGTATTTTAGTTTTGCGTACTATGTCGTTAATCAAGTTGAGCTCTTGTTCCATACCCAACAAACTTGCATCCAGCAGAGCTACAGTTCGAACGATAAAAGGGGCCTGACTATGGGCTTGAAATAAGTGCAGATGACTTATTTGCGGGGTAAGTTTAGAACTTGAAGTGGATGCCTCAGAACCGAAATTTGATTGCTTTGTATCTATTGGAGTTGAAATTTTGGACGCACTCATTTCAACTTGATTGTCTTGGGTAATTGTTTCAATTGATCCTACCAACAAAAAAATAGCGGCTGTAGTGCAAGCAGCATATAAGAGTAATAATCCTTTAAACACTGGTGAACTGTTGGAGTCTGCTGGGGACCGTTTATATTTGAGTAGAGTTTTCATTCTTCAAAAAGCCATTCTGGTGCCTGGCGACCCTTCTCTTTTCTGAATCGATTCAACAACTCTCGACGAAAATTCAATTTTAGTTCATCTAAAAGATTTGGATTATTCAAGTCGTCCTTTTTGGATGGCACAGCCGGAAGTGGTCCATTCGTAGTTATCTTTAATTTATTGGTACCATTTTGAGCAGTGCTTAGCTTTTGCGGGAGCTTTGAGTTTGAATTTAAGTCCAATGACTTCAAGGCCGTCAATGTAGACGACGGTAATTGATTCACTAGATTTTGTTTTTTAGTTTTCTGAATAGTCTTACTAGTAGATCTACTGCTTGATTTTGATCCGGTAGCAAGCTCTTTGTTCAATGTCTCATGGAGATTCTCGGTAAAACTCGACATCCGTACACTGTCGGGTTCTGAGTTGAGGTTTGGTTTTCGTGTAATCAAGACATTCCCCTTTAGAGGTGAAGTCAGTATTACAGCGTTAGAAGACTTACTGCTGAGTAAAATGGGCCCTACAGAGGATGCTCTAGAGTCCATAGATATATTTGTCAGCTCTATATTTAATGAGCTGTTCGTTATATTTTTTGTAACCATATCTGATGAGACATTTACGAAAGGATTTAAGAAAAGATCTTCATCGGGATCGTAGGAAAGCTTTTGGACCGAAATATTAAGGGGTTGTTGGGCCTGTTTTGATTTAACCTTCGTAAACTGATCCCATTTCATGGGTACTTTCTTAGCTTGCTGTACCGCATTTTCTATAGGTGGAAGCTCCGTCGAGCTTGCCGTAACTTGTGGTGGATTAGAAATATCTTTTTGTGTTACTTCTGTATTAGAGCTGAAGAGTTCAGAGAGTTCTACAGATAGGAAGTCTAAATCAAAAGATTGGGGCACATCTAATACGACGCATTGACTTGTAATTTGGCCAAGTCGTTTGTAAGGTATCCATCCGATATACAGCCGTGGCATTTTTGACTTTTTATTGGTCAGAATTTTGATGCGGTCCTCTATGTACTGATTGGGTTGAAATTTTCCACAACGGCTTATAATCATGGCCTCTGATTCGTAGCCCTCACGGAGCAACCACGCCATGGACGTTTGTAGTTTGTTGGTTTTATTAAGTACTACATTCAAACTCTTTGAGGTATAGCCAAGTATCTCGATATTATCATTGCGTATGTTTTCCTGTAAAAGTCCTTTGAGGCTGCCTATCGAGCCCGTGTCCTCAACGAAGATGTAGTCAGAGGACCAGCTCAGGTTGCAATTTACGAAAATAAACCAAATAAATACAATAGTCCTATGGGTCATGATTGGAATTGTAACACGATCAGAGTTTAGGATTTTGAAGTTGTCGACAGACGTACTTCGCGGCCTCTCTAACAATGCCATGTCCATAGCGAGTCATGTGTTCTATTTTAGACAAGCTCTGGATACAGCGCATCTGTAGTAAACTATACATAGCCTCAATACTTACAGCTGGATCAAGACTCATAATCTCGACTTCAAGTCGAGAGCGAAAGTTCTCTAATTTAAAGTGTCCTACCAATTGAATTGCTGCGATTTTAAGATTTTGTTGGCGGATTTGTAGGCAAGAGTCGAGTAGTCTGTGATCAGGGGGTTGGTCAAATGCGCTAAGGGAGAGCAGCGCCCAGCTACGATGATCAAATGGTGCTTGTTTATCTTCAATAACTCTCACAAGTAAGTATCGTAATTCTTCACCCTCAAAACTTTGTGCCGGACCGGATCGATATGGCTCGAGTAATTTATAATTTTCACTGACGAGTTTGGAGTGAATTTGCCCACAACTATAGCCAACGGGATTGCTTAATTGGTCGGGCTTATTTTTAACCAGCCGGGCATGAAAACCATCTTCGAAATCATGCTTAATTAATTTTTGTTTGAATTCAATTTGTATATCGAGTTGCTGAATCTTGTTCATTAAAATTTCTAAAGCTCGTTCGCTTCCATTTTCCGAAAGGTGAGATGATGCTAATTTTGCGATCTCCTCTTGAGGATGATTCAAGCAATTTGCCAAGAATTGCAGATCAATGTCTGAGGCCCTCTTTTGAGCTAGTTTCATTTTCACCTTCAATCTACTTCGTTCAATCTCACTAAATTCAGGCAATTCGGATTTGATTTCAGACTTTTCTCGCCATTCCCAATGAAAGGCCAAAAGAACCAGCCCCATTACGACAAGATGTATCCAAAAAATTTCATTGATAACCACGCCCCTATTATACTTGTTAAATCAATAGTAAAATCGTACAAAAGAAGATTGTTTTAATTAAAAAGTGTCGATATTTACTTTATGTCCCTTAGTCACGTAGTACGAATTCTATTAATATTGACGCTCAATCTTCAGTATTCCTGCTCTTCAGAGGGTAAACCATTGGGGTTAATTGAAAATCTCATTAAGAGCCCCGTAGAGAGTTCGGATTGGTTAGAATATTCTAAAAAATTTTCATCGGTTGTCTCTGAGCCCCTAGAGAGCTTCTGGTTATTTAATATCAAGCGTATAAAACTACTCGGTGATGACCCATTTGATGTTTTTCAAGAGGACTTTTTTGATCAAGATAATTATCAATTGAACCTGTGGGGTGTTTCAAGTCCTCGAAGCAAATACATCAGGAATTATTTTCGTAGAGGACTTTATGAGAAAGCAATAATTCATTTACAGAAAGAGGAAATCGAACAGCCTGATAATTTATATCTTCTGATGAATTTAACGTATGCATATGAGCAGCTCGAGAACAATAATGCAGCTTACTCAAGGATTAGTGAAGTTATTGATAAAAGCCCTGAGAGAGATACCAGAATCAAAGCTTATCGATGGAGAGTTCGTATCGCAAAAAAAATGAGTAATTTTTCTTCAGTAGAGAAAGACCTTGTGACACTGAGGAAATTATTACAGAAAAAGTTGGCTTTGATTCCAGACACTCAGCCTCAGAAAGCCCAAGTCATAAAAAAGCCAGACTTGCGATTAAGAATACTAAATACGAAAACAGAATTAGCTGAAATTGAAAACTTTTTGGGTATAACCTGGTACATACAAAACAAGTTTGTCCTTGCATTTGATTTATTTGAAAATCTAGAAAAAAGGTTTCCTGGTTGTTACAGTTTCTCCTTCAATAAAAATAAGATTTATCTTGAAAAACGGCGTTATGAGTCAACCTTAAAGTCCGTAAATTCCATGCTGCGCAATACTCGTAAACTAGCAGCTCATTTTAAGAAGATATCCCTTCAAAAAATACAATTTGGCAATTTGGACGGTGCTCAAAAATCTACTTCAAGTAGAGAATATTTTGAAAGTTTAGTTTCGAAACTTTTAACTCGAAAAGGAGAAATCCTTTTTAGAGAAAAACATTTCCAAAAGGCTTTGAAGATTCTTAGGACAGCAGTAGAGCGTGATCCGTCGGACTCTATCGCTTGGTATAGGATCGCGCAAATAAATGTAGAATCAAATTCACTCGGAAGGGCACTAATTGGTTTTCGAAAGGTGATTCAGAATACTCATAAAAAAACCGGTTTACACACTAATTCATTAGAGTGGATCGATAAAATATTTTCTGAGCAAGCTATTCAAGCAATAAAAAATCAAGATATAAGAAGTAAAAAACAAGATGAATTTTTCCAAAATTTGAGCGTTGATCAAAGACAGGATTTGCTGGATTTAGGGGAATTAGTATCCATTGGATATGATTGGCTGAAGTCAGGGAAACAGATCAAATTGATTAAAATGTTTGAGCCTCTTCTTAGTGAAGCTCCAAATGTACTGGATATATACTTTTTATTGGGTAGAGCAAATCAGTCTCTCGGGAATGTTGCAAAGGCCAAGTATTATTATTTGCGTGGTTTGAAAATCGACTCTAATCATATACCTACGATTGTCGCTTTGACTTATTATGACTGTGTCTCCAAAGATTTTGGATCAGCTCTCTCGAAAATACAGAGGCTTGAAATTTTAGCTCCTAATGATCATAGAGTTTTAGGCGCTCGTGGTTGGTATGAATATCAGAAATCTAATTATGCCGAAGCTATCAGAGCCTTTCAACTGGCTGTAGAGCAGAATCCTTTATACGCCGAACATCATTACAGACTTGGAATGTCTTATTTGAGGGCAGGTCTTCCTCGATTTGCACTTTATAAATTCGACGATGCGTTGAGTGCAGGTTACGAGTATTCTAGGGCCCATCTTTTTAAGGCAATTGCTTTACTGCGGTTAGGTTCTTTCAACGAAGGCGAGAATGCCCTTCGGCGAGCTAGCGACAGTGGTAAAGATAATTCATCAATCACGGGATTTGCCGCCTATCTATTAAACAAGATTAAAACAAGCCGTAAATTAACTTTATCCCCAGACGAAATACCAAAGGAATTTGCTGATATTGCTGTATTTTTGAACAGAGTTGATTCTAATCGTGAAATGACTATTTCTTTCTCAAAAATCCGCCAAGGAAAAGCGGAGACAATTATTAAGCGTCTAAATGAGCGAATTGAGAAGGATCCCGAAAATTATGAGCTCTATCATCTGCTTTCGATAGTTCATATTTTATTAAATAGAGAAGATTTGGCCATGGAAGTCCTAGAAGATGTTATTGCACTAAATCCATTGTTTTATCCGGCATTAAATAGCGTCGCTGAATTATCGTTTCGAATGGGGCAACTCGATCAATGCGTGATTTACTGGGATAGGATGAGAAGAGTTTCTCCATTGATCAAGCTGTCAGGAAACATTAATAAACTGATTCAAGAGATTAAAAAGTACATAGATTTGAATCCCAATGATCAATGGGCTTTATACCATTATGTATTACTTGAAATTCACCAATTCAATGATGCTGAAGCATTAAAGATTTTAGAATCAAATGGCGTTTCCAGTAACCCTCAACCCGGTCCGTATAAAGATGCGTTAATTCGCCTACAAGCAATGATTTTGTACCGCCAAGGAGTATTGAAACGAAACGAAACATTAGTCAATCAAGCGCGAGGTCTTTTGGAGCTATCTAACTACAGATATATCGATACCTTAGATCTTTACAAAATGGGTACTGAAGCTTTGAAGCCTGATATAGTTCGAGAATGGAAAAAGAAACCTATTAGTGAATCTGAGCTGGCTTTTGTAAAAAATATCAAAACTAAAAATAGTATTCGTGACGCGAGAAATGTCTCTCATCCAGGTATCCGCAGAAAAGCTACCTATCTGAGTCGATGGAATGAGCTTGATGAGGTAATAGGTAGAGGCAATACCGCGCCCATTAAATCGTCCTATGATATTTTTGTCGATCGGAGGATTTCGAAAGAACAGCGATATTTAGAGGATAATAAAGCTCGCTATAAACGCTTGCAAGAGAATAATAAAAAGTTGGCAGTGGTAAATTTAGAGAAAGCGAATAAAAACTTTCAAAGAGCTATTAAATATTTGAATCAGGGAAATTTCAAAGCTGTTGAAGCAAGTCTTCTTGATGCGATCAGTTCAAAAATAGACTTTGAAGAGGCTTATTTTGGACTTCTAACAATCTATCTTGTTGAGGGTCAGTATTCAAAGATGAAGCCTTTGTTAGATTTACTTCAAACATTTCAAGATTCAAAAGAGTTATTAGCATTGATCAAGTTTCATCTGTTTTTTCATCAAGGTGATTTTCTAAATCTTAAAGAACAAATTAGTAAAATAAGCCGGCCGGTCCGTATTCCAAAGAATCGTATTATTCAGGGATTAATTGATATCTACAAAGAGGTCGTATCTAAAGCACCAGGTGACTTTGAAGCGAGTTTAAGATACGGAATATTGCTACAAATATCAGGTCGCTTTGCAGAGGCTGAAATTTTATATTTGAAAGCCGGTCAGTATAAGGGACTAATACCCTATATTTGTGAATCTTTGACTGCTAGGGGCATGGCTGAGAGGCGACTGACACCTGTGAGTTCAGCTGCTAAAAAAATGAGTGAATTTTCAGCCTCAGAGACAAAAGATAAATGGTTAAAGTTGGCACAAGATATTGATAACTATCTTTTGACAGCAAGATTTTTAGCCCAATAGTCATAGGAACTATATGAAATGTTTACATAATAAAACAAGAATTGATGTCAAGTTTGGAATTAAAGAATATTTTATTTGGTTTCAATGGTATTTAGTGGCTTTCTTAATGGGTATGTTCTACATGCCGTTCGCCATCTTAACTAACCCCTTAAAAGTCTTGAGAAAAAATCACATGTTTGTGACATTTTGGTTCACTTTGATTTTAGACTTTGTATTAAAAAAATATTATTCACAGGTGTTATCTAATGGTAAATCTATTCATGTCATAGATGGTTTTTTGTCGCTAACCCTAGTTCATAATCCTGGCGCAGCCTTCGGATTACTAAAAGGAAAGGTATTACTCTTTGTTTTAATAGCTCTAATCACGGGGGTAGTGATATTGGTTTATCTGGCGGTATACCGTCAAGAGGATCTTCTTGTGAGTTGGGGTTTAGTATTAATCCTATCGGGCGCAGTAGGTAATATGATCGATCGAGTTCAGTATAATTACGTCATTGACTACGTACTGATATATTATCAGGACTGGAGCTGGCCAGTCTTTAATTTTGCGGATGTAATTATTAATATTGGGGTTGGTTTTATTATTTTAGATTTATTGCGAGATTTGAGCCGTCGAAAGCTTGAGGACTAAAATGTATCCCGTATTAATTAGTTACGGCCCCATTGAAATATACACATACGGCGTATTTCTGGCGCTGGCATTTTATTTTTCTGTTCAATGGGCAGTCAGGATAGGTACTCGTCGCGGTTTTGATGAAGAGATGATTCTCAATTTAGCGGTAGTTTCAATTTTATCAGCGATCTTAGGTGCTAGGAGCGCATATGTTTACGTCTATTGGGATCAATTTTTCGCAGACAGGTACTGGGATATTTTCAAAGTCTGGCAGGGGGGACTGGTATTTTATGGCGGTCTCATAGGTGGAGTATGCGGCGGAATAACTTACTGGTGGTTAAAGCGTATGTCCATTCTCGCCATGCTTGATGTTGCAGTGATGTCTGTTTCATTAGGTCATGCTATTGGTCGTGTGGGTTGTTTTTTCTACGGTTGCTGCTACGGAAAAATTGTACCAATTGGATCAGCTTGGTTGAGCTTAGGTCATCAATTCCCTCATCTTGATGGTATCCGTTATCCCGTACAAATAATGGCAAGCGTTGGTAACGCACTCATATTTATCTTACTCATTTTTGTACTACAGAGAGCAAAAAAACCTGCAACTATAACCATTATTTACTGCTATATCTATAGTCTTTTTAGGTTTACAATCGAGTTATTCAGAGATGATCCCAGAGGCACAATTCTTGGGGTTACCCACTTATCCACTTCACAAACAATATCAGTAGTCATTCTTTGCACCGGAATCTGTCTTCATACCTATATGGCTTTTGGGCCGGGCAAGAGACTAAAATTGCCTTGCGACGAAAATAAGGTTTAAACAATAGATGAATCCCGTGATGGACAAGGACAGGCATGAAACATTTCAGCTTGAGGTAAAAAAAGCGTCAAGATTAGACCAATTTTTGAGTGCCGCTATTTTACAGATTAGTCGCTCCAGATGCATCCAGTTAATTGAAAATGGTAATGTTTCGGTTGATGGTGAGATAATTCAAAAGAAAAGTTTTAAGCTAAGGGCCGGGCAGTCAGTTTTTCTTCAATTACCACCTCCAGTCTGTATAGAGACTCCAGCTGAAGATCTAGGTATTCGTATTATATTTGAGGATAGTGATTTATTAATTCTTGAGAAGCCACCTGGAATTCTTACCCATCCTATGGCGGATGGACAAGGTGGTAGTATGGTATCGGCGGCTTTACACTTAGCCAATGAGCTCTCGGGTATTAATGGCAAACTTAGACCGGGAGTAGTCCACAGATTAGATCGAGAAACTAGTGGTATTCTGGTTATGGCAAAAAATGATTTTGCGCACAAAGGTTTACAACAAGATTTTCATGATAGAAAGGTTCACAAAACATATTTTGCGATTGCTTATGGGGAGGCCACGGAGATGCGGGGCCACATTAATCTTGCAATTGGTCGAAATCCCAAAAGAAGGACCTTACGTAGGATTGATCCTTCTGGACGAATGGCGCTGACTAAATTTAAGATTGTAAAATCATGGGGTCGTTTTCATTTAGTTTGCTTAATGCCTCATACCGGCCGAACTCATCAACTTCGTGTTCACTTGAGAAGTATAGATATACCTATTGTTCAAGATCTTGATTACAATGGGAGAAGTTTGAGCCGCTGGGTTAGTCGAGTACAGTTACATCACTACAGTATAAGGTTTCTCCATCCTAGAACGGGTCAATTAATGCTTTTTCGTTGCCCTTTACTGGAGGATATGCGTCAATTAATTTCTCGTTTTCAGAAAGGTGAAGTATACCCATGGTCTTATTGAGGGGTCTAAATAATGTTTAAAAATTGGTTTGGTAGGGATAAAAAGAGTTTAGCGGAGGAACTAAATCAGGAAGAGACTAGCGCAGCTACTGTTGTAGTGGATCAAGAGCGTAGCGAAGAAAATTGGGTCGAGCGTTTACGAGACGGACTTGGTAAAACACGCGGGGGCTGGGTTTCTTCGATTAGTAAACTTTTTTCTGGTGATATTAATGAGGAAGTTCTCGAAGAATTCGAAGAACTACTAATTCAAGGAGATCTTGGTGTCCTGCTCACTGAAGAGTGTATCGATATGCTTAGAGTCGCAGCAAAGCAAAGTCTTATTAAAGGTCCTGAGGATGTTACGGATATTCTACGAAATAAATTTCATACAGAATTAGCAGGGAGTGTCGGGGCGTTAAGCCTAAATCATAAACCGTTTACCGTGATAATGATGGTTGGAATTAATGGTGTCGGTAAAACCACAACCACTGCGAAATTGGCTCATCTATTTAAGGGTCTGGATAAAACATGCTTACTAATAGCAGCAGATACATTTAGGGCCGGAGCTGTCGACCAATTAAAAACATGGGGTAACAGATTAGACTGTCCAGTTTTTGCGGGCTCAGAAGGTCAAGATCCAGCTAGTGTAGCATTCGATGGGATTAGTCGAGCTCGTGATCTGGGCGTTGACCTCGCGTTGATTGATACAGCCGGTCGCTTACATACTCAATCCAATTTAATGGAAGAAGTCAAAAAGATTGCCAGAGTGATTGATAAGCAGTTTCCTGGTGCCCCTCATGAAATCCTCATGGTGATCGATGCAACTACGGGTCAAAACGCGATCCAGCAAGCTCGGATTTTTCATAAAGCACTTAATTTGACGGGCCTAGTGGTGACGAAGTTAGATGGTACGGCCAAGGGAGGAAGCTTGTTGACCGTACACCGCGAACTCAAAATTCCGGTCCGATTTATTGGTGTCGGTGAGCAGTTTAATGATCTTGAACACTTTAATCCAAAACAGTTCACACAGGCTTTGTTTCACGAGGTCTAATAGGATCACTTGTGGGTAGACTAAAACTACATTTTATTACAGTACCAATTGGGAATCTTGATGATATAACGGTTCGAGGATTAAATTGCTTGCGTAGTGTCAGAGTGCTACTGTGTGAAGAACCGCGTAAATCAAGAAAGTGGCTTAAGTATTGGGGAATTAAATTTTACCAGGGTCAGTTTGATAAACAATGTAAAGACCTTTATTTATACCCTTTTGATGAAAATTCCGACTCTCGCGAAATATCCTATTTTAAGGAAGAAATCGTGCCCTTCGTTAATGATTTTGGATTTATATCGGGGGCGGGATGCCCCATGTTTCATGACCCAGGCAACTTACTTCTGAAAGTTTTTGAAGGAGCTAAAATTACATATATTCCTGGTGTAAGCAGTCTTGGTGCTTTACTTATGTATCTACCACAGGAATTACAGCGGGATGGTTTTCGTGTTTGCGGTTTTTTACCTCGTAAGAAATCAGAGCGAGAGAAATTCTGGACTATTAATTCAAATGTAAGTAGTCCTATTTTTTTGATGGAAACTGCCTATCGCCTACCTGTGCTATGTGATGAATTAGAAAGTTTTGCCAAGCATTCTTACATTATTTTTGGGTATGCTTTGACGAAGGATAATCAGCAAGTTATCTCAGGTACGGTAAAAAATGTTCTGCCGAAAATAAAAAAACTTCCCAAAGAAGACTTTGTAATTTTTCTTTGTCCAAAAATTACCAAAGTTGGTAAACATCCCATAACCTATTCTGCTAAAGGAGCTCGGAATTGTTAGTATAGTACAATTGATTTGATGGCGTGAATGGATATTTGAATTTCAAATTTCAGTGCTCAGGTCCTAATGTTTTACTCATGAAAGCTTGGAAAAAATCTAGTTTATAATTTAGGTTTTTATAAAACTCATAGGCCGGCGTCAATGAATGTACTTCTAGAAGTAAATATTTTTTTCCGTGATGATTACTTATGGACTCTAAAACATTCATCATTAGACGTCCAAGACCCTGCCCTTGAAAGTTTGGTGTTATGACTATTTGTGCCAGATATGCACTATCTCCAAGTTTATCTGCCGTGGGCTCATAAAAACTTTTGATTAATTCAGAATCTAAAATCAGTATTCCATATCCAAGAATATTCCGCTCAGTGTTCTGCAACAGAATACATCTTGCCCTATTTTGTGAATGCCAATCTATGAAATTTTGTACGAGCCCTTTTTTGAAGTAGTCTGATTGTTGGTGACTTGCGTACTGTCTTATCTCGGATTCAAGCTCAAGTACTTTTGAGATATTCAGAGGATGTATTGCAGCCAAATTAAGCTGAAGTCGCTCCAAATTTTGTCGGACGCTTCGACTTACCTCTTGGATAAGTGAATCTTGCGTCATGTAATTCTCCTACTTTTGGGGCATATGTTTGCCATAAGCTTGTCGGAAACGATTTGACTGTTTTGCTGTCTGTGGGTTTTTATTTAAGTTTTGATCAAACTGAGGGGGGGTAAGCTTCTTTTCGGGAACAGGACTTTCGTCTTCAGTCGACTCTTCGGTAGTCGGCTGATCTATATTTCTAGATTCAGCTTGCTGCGCTTCTTGATTTGCTAATGTTGGTGGAAGTCCTTTTGGAGGGGGTGATGTGGGTCTAGGAATTCCATTAGGGTATTTTTCTTTATTAATGCGAATAACTTCTTTCCAGGTTTCTCGAAGGTCATTTAGCATCTCTATGATTGACTCAAGGTTATGGTCGTTTTTATTTATGTTACATTGGGCCATCGTATAGTTGATATATTCGTAAATGTTGAAAAGATTGCGAGCAATATCACCACCAATTTCGAAGTTGAGACTTACCATCAATTCTGTAATGATGTTTTGGGCTTTTATAAGACAATTGCTGCTCTGTTGAAAGTCCGGTTCCTGACCTCTAATCGATTGAATTGATATTTTTATATTTTTTATAGCTCCGTCATATAGCATGAGAATCAACATTTCGGGACTTGCTGTCTCGATTTTCATCCGTTTGTATTGATTCATTTGATTCTTATACGGTACAGCCATAAAATACTCCCTTGGTGGGCTTAATAATTATATTCTACCTTTTTCTGTTCTGGTAGTTGAATCGATTCAATAGAATCATAAGCAAGCTTTAAATTGGATTTAATTTTGTTAAAACAGACTATTCTAGATTCAATCAAACCATGATAGTGATTAGAGAGTTCCTCAACCATTGGAGAGCTCATTTGACTGCCCACCAGTGAGCCAATTTTTCGCTTGAAAAATAATTCAGCTTTTTGATTCTCATGATCAATCCATTGCAAGAAAATATCGTCATCTAGCCCACAATTAAGATTTTGTCCCACATAACTCGTGAGCTCGCCTATTTTCTGAAATGATTCTGGTTTATCAATCTCATTTTTTAGATTGTGCAACTCAAGACATTGTTTTTGTAAAGAACGTCCTGTCAACACTGCACTGTCGAGCTCTGTTAATTTAGTCTCGATATCCAAACTTAATTCTTTTGTTCGAAAATCTTGATTTTCTTTGTATATTTCATCAATTCTACTTCGAATAGAATGATTCTTATTCATATGCACTTTAACGACCTCTGAGAACTTCATAATCTTACAATTATGCTTCAAAATTCCTTTTTCAGAAGCATTAATTATAGTTTGATTTGTTTGTGAAAATTGTTCTTCAAACCAATTGGCATACAAGGCCATATTTTTTGAGGTGAATACAGCTTTACCGTTTAAATCTTCTGCGAGCTCAACTTTCAAAGGATTTATCCGTCTAATATGCCAGCTAGCATAACTATCATAGAGATACTTCGTTGGATTTCGCTCAAGGTTTTCTATGTATTTTTCATCAAACCTCGTCTTTGGACAATGGCATAAAAAGTCTGAATAAGCAAAGTCTTGGCCTATGAATGTTATTGGGTCACATTGCATTTTTCGAGCCAAATCAAAGCAGGTGCTTGCGATAGAGCCCCAACTGATTAAATCACTAGAATTTTTTGCATATTGCGCAAAGTACCTTGAGTAGTAACCGTTGAAGGATGTCATAAATGCTTTGATTCCTTCTAGGCTTACGATTTTATGATATGTCATGGGCTCTACAATCATGTAAGCGTCTTCCATTGACATGTTGTGCAAATGGATAAAATTACCTGAGGTTGGGTCAGCGGAACAAACAAAATGGGGAGCAATGCCCTGACTTTTCAATATTGAATAGGCTGTATCTACTGCAATTATTACGGCTTGCTCATTAATTTGCTTGAGTTTCTCAAGGTGTAAATGAAGAGAGGGGCCGGCAGAGACTATTATGGCAGGTATCTGACTGAAT
>CAZRWM010000016.1:0-31377 GCA_964603885.1 uncultured bacterium | reverse complement strand
GTTTTGCTGAGTATAAGTTTGAACGCGCTATGCTGGATTACGATGATTTGCTGATATATCTAAAACTCTTGCTGACCACTTGCTCTGATATTCGTCGTAAGGTATCGCAGCAATATCGCTATGTGATGGTTGATGAATATCAAGATACAAATCGAGTGCAAGCTCACCTTGCTGCACTATTGGCTAGTGAGCATCAAAATCTCATGGTAGTTGGTGACGACTCGCAGAGTATTTATAGTTTTAGAGGGGCTCACTTCCAGAATATTATGGATTTTCCCAAATTATTTTCAGGCACTCGGGTCATCAAGTTGGAAGAGAATTATCGTTCAAGGCAGCCAATTCTCGATTTAACTAATCAGATTATTGCCGGAGCTCATCAGAAGTACGAAAAAGAGCTTTATACCACGAAAGCAGGTCAGCAAAAGCCTGTATTTATTGAAACCAAAACTGAGAACGAACAAAGTCAATTCGTTGCCCAAAGAATTTTAGAACTCAGAGAAGAAGGTGTTGAACTTTCAGATATTGCAGTTTTGTTTCGTAATGGTTGGCATTCTAATGATCTTGAGGTAGAGCTATCAGCACTGAATATACCCTTCTTAAAGTTCGGTGGTATAAAGTTTGTAGAAGCTGCGCATATAAAAGATGTATTGGCCCATCTGAAGGTTTCTTTTAATCCTCAAGATTCCATCTCTTGGCTACGCATTTTATTATTACTTGAGGGAGTGGGTCCCAAAACGGCTAGGGATATAAGCCAGAGTGTTGCTGAACATGGCTTAAAATCAATCATAGCTCAGTGCTACTCAAAGAAAAAGTACTACGGAGCATTACAAAGACTGTATGAACTTGTTGACGACTTACAGGCCTGTAAAGATGGATTGGGTGAACAAGTTTACCAGGTAAATAATTATTATCGAAGTTTACTTAAGTCCAACTATGACGACTTCAATAAGAGGTTACCCGATCTCGAATCATTAGAAAATATTGCACAGAGGTATTCTGATCTGGAAGAGTTTTTGGTTGATTTAACACTTGAACCACCTGATGTTAGTCAAGTGGATGTGAATGCCACTGATAAAGATGATGAAAAACTCTGTTTGAGTACCATTCACTCCTCTAAAGGACTCGAATGGCATAGTGTTTTTATAATTTATACAGTGGATGGTTTTTTGCCTTCGGCCCGCTCGGTTGATGATCCAGAGCAACTTGAAGAAGAGCGTCGACTTTTTTATGTTGCCTGCACTAGAGCGAAAGAAAATCTTTATCTCGTCAAGCCATCGCTACTTAAGGCATCTAAAAGTTTCTGGCATCAGGGACAGAATGGTTTTCACATGACTACCAGATTCCTTGTAGAAGAAGATATAATACAGAGGTTTTGCGAGCAATGGACAATCCAGAAGGATGAGCCCATTAATACAAAACAGCAGACCGAAGCGGTTGATCAAGTCATGGCTCGAGTAAACGAATTTTTCAGCAAGAATGGTAGATCTCGCTGACAAACTAAGAGCTGTAGATACGACCTTCGTATGGCTTTAGGCTTAAACTATCTGGTTGTTTTTGACTACTGAATAACAATCGGTAATCTCCCATCGATATTTCTTCAAAAGTCCGCTGCTGACGACTAAAATTTAGCAGTATTAGGCGTTGATCTAAACCATCAGATCTTGTGTATGCAAAAACTCGATCTGAATTTGTTTTGATACGTTTAAACAGTCCGTTCACTAGCACATCATCAGATTTTTTGAGAGCAATTAGCTTTTGATACAGATAAAAGATAGACTCATTGTTCTGTAAAGCCTTTTCTACATTAACATCTAAGTATTGTGGATTGGGTTTCATCCAGGGTGTTCCCTCTGTAAAACCGGCTTGCGAGTTGGAGTTCCACTGCATTGGTGTGCGTGCATTATCGCGACTACAGCAATGGATACGCTTTAGGATTTCACCTGGTTGGTGATCAAGTTCTAAAGATTCATTGTAATGATTCATGGTCCAAATATCTTGATAATCCTGAATACTTTCAAAAGCGACATTGGAGGTTCCAATTTCTTGACCCTGATATATGTAAGGTGTGCCCTTCAAGGTTAGTAGCATTGTTGCAACTAAACCGGCACATTCCCTTAAATAATTTTGATCTTCGCAAATTCGGGAGATGAAACGCGGCTGATCATGATTTTCTACATAAAGGCTGTTCCAACCATTAAGCTTTTCCATATGGTTTTGCCAGTAAGTTAATATGTCAAAAAATTCATCGTACCTGAAATCTACCGGATCCCAGATTCCACCAGGTCCATGATCAGTAGACATATGATCAAAACCAAAAATCATATCTAGTTCATTTCGATCTCTATCACAATATAAAGCGGCAGCACTTGCTTCGATGCCCGGTGTTTCGCCAACCGTCATACTTGAGTTGGGTGCTAGGACTTTGCGATTGAACTCTTGCATAAATTCATGAATTCTTGGTCCGCAGGCATAATGCTTGTCTGGTGAGTTTACAAGCTCATCGGGTACATCAGGAAAACTTTCTTTTTTAGAGATGAAATTAATTACATCTAATCGAAAGCCGTCCACGCCTCGTTTAGCCCAGGTATCAACTATACTATATAATTCTTCACGAACTGTAGGATTTTCCCAGTTCAAATCAGGTTGCTTCGCTGTGAAAAGATGTAGAAAAAACTGCTGACGAGTCTCACACCATTTCCATGCACTACCTCCAAAAATAGAGGTCCAATTATTTGGCGCAATGGGTCGTCCTTCGGAATCTTTGCCAGCAGAATCCTTCCAGATGTAATAATCAGAGTAAGGTCCCTCCACTGACTTACTGGATTGAATGAACCAGGTGTGTTCATCAGAACTATGGTTCAAAACCATATCAATGATAAGACGAATACCCGCCTTTTTCAGTGATGTTGAGAGCTCATAAAAGTCATCAAGGCTTCCAAAATCTGGATGTACTCCGAGATAATCGGATACATCATATCCGTTGTCGTCATTCGGCGAAGGATAAAATGGACTCAGCCAGAGAGCATTGACTCCCAATGTTTTAAGATAGTCAACTTTAGATATTATTCCTCTCAAATCACCAATGCCATCGCCGTTTGAATCAAGAAAACTTCTTGGATATATCTGATAAACAATTGCGCTTTTAAACCAATCTGCTTTCATGTCGCCTCACTTAATTTGTGTAGTGCAGTCTACACCATGTATGTAGACGTTTCCATAATCCACCTGAAACATAAATAATTGCCAGAATCTGTAATGGTTGATATCTTAGCGCCTCCGCTAAAAATTTAGTATTTTTGCAAGTAAATATGTCGAATCTTATGAATCATATGAAAAGCTTTAATCTCGTAATGTGCAGTTTTTTTAGAAGCTTGTGCCAGTTACTGCTTTTGTTGATGACTTTCATTGTGCTTGCTCAAGTGTTTTTCCGCTATGGACTGGGCGATGCTTTGACCTGGAGTGAAGAGGCTTCGAGATTTTTAATGGTTTGGTTGACCTTTTTAGCATCCCCTGTTGCTTACCTTGAAAAAAGTCACATTGCGCTCGATCTTATTTCAGAAAAATGGGGAACGACTATCAAGCGACTTATAAATATAACGATTCACTTGTTAAGCTTAGTTCTCATCATTCTCGTACTTTGGAAGTCTTCTGCGATGGTAGTACGTGGTCTGACCATAAGTGCAGCCTCGTTACCGATCCCAATGGCAGTTGCCTATGCAGCGATTCCTTTTGGATTCTTCGCAATGCTGCTTGTTAATTTACAACTTCTCACAGAAGAACTTTTTGGAGTTGAGGAGCAAAGCAAAGCATGAGTTTGCTTTTCTTCATTTTATTTCTGATTTTAATTTTTATGGGTTTACCTGTGGCCTTTGCTCTATTACTGGGGCCATCAATCGCTCTGATTTTTGAGGGTAATCAGGTTTACTTAGATATGCTAACCCTAAGACTATACTACGGTATCGATAGCTTCCCTTTGATGGCAGTGCCATTTTTTATCTTAACGGGCGAGTTAATGAATAGTGGGGGTATCACTCTGCGTTTAGTACATTTCAGCCAGTCACTCGTAGGTCATTTTCGAGGCGGGCTGGCACATGTCAATATTCTATCTTCAATATTATTTTCAGGTTTGTCAGGCTCTGCTGTAGCAGATACTACAGGACTTGGCTCCATGCTAATACCAGCGATGGAAAAGAATGGTTACTCGAAGCGATTTGCAGCTGCTGTGACAGCGGCTTCATCTGTGATTGGGCCAATAATCCCACCCAGTGGAATAATGATTCTGTATGCTTTTTTCATGAACGTATCAGTGGGTGCACTCTTCGCGGCTGGAATTTTGCCTGGGCTGCTTATTGGTATGGGTTTGATGCTAGTTACTCATATTATTGCAAAGAAGAGAAACTACCCAGTGGATCGTGAGAAATTCGAATTCTCTTATCTGCTTCAGTCCACGCGAAAAGCTTTTTTACCATTACTTACTCCCTTGATTATTTTAGGAGGCATTTTGCTTGGGGTATTTACTCCAACTGAAGCTGCTGCGGTAGCTGCTGGGTATGCATTATTTGTGAGTATGTTTCTTCTAAAGACCTTGGATGTTGCTGAGCTAAAGAATTCTTTGTTTAGGGCAGCGAGAACTAGCGGAATAATCCTATTGATGGTCGGCGCAGCTCTAGCATTCTCCTCAATGATTACTTTAAGTGGTGTTGCCTCCGAGTTTGCGAGTCTAATTTTTTCTGTTAGTGAAAACCCACTCGTATGCCTGTTTCTAATTAATATTTTCTTATTTTGTGTAGGTATGTTCCTAGACGCGGGGCCGGCCATATTAATTCTAGGCCCCATACTTGCCCCTTCAGTAGCGCAATTAGGCGTTGAACCGGTACATTTTGCAGTAGTAATGTGTGTGAATCTTACCATTGGCCTAGCTACTCCACCGATGGGGTTAGTACTTTTTGCTGCATCTGGCCTAACCGGAGAGGGAGCTGAAAAAATTGCCTGGGAAATGGCACCGTTTTTACTATTAGAAATCTTGGTTGTTTTTTTAATAACTTTCGTCCCTGAAATTAGTCTTTTTATTCCAAAAATGATGGGTTACTTGTAGGCACTAGAATATGGTTAAAACTCTGATTTTATTATTATGGTCGATCTTCGTTATAACCCTACACTCGAGTGTTCCCATAGAAGTGAAGCTGGTTCACAATTCTAATGTCAATGACGAAGATCATGACGGTGCGAAATCTCTTAAAAAAATTCTGGAAGAAGGCTCTAATGGTCAGATAAAAGTAAAAATTTATCCCGGAAGCCAATTATGCTCAGGGGCCCATGAGTGTATTCAGCTTTTGCAGACGGGCGCACTTGAAATATACATTGCTACCGGTGGTGGATTAGCCGGTTTTTACCCCGAGATCTCTGTTCTTGATCTTCCCTATCTTTTAGATAATGATCGAATTGCTGAATGTGTCTTTGATGGTCCATACAGAAAACAACTGCAGTCATCGCTAGCAAATGCCATCCCAGGTATCAGACTGATGGTTATTGGAAATACCGGTGGCTGGAGGAACTTCGCGACCACGAAAAAGCCTATTCAAAAGGTAGCTGACTTATCAGGATTAAAAATCCGCACGATTAAAAACGCTATGCAAATTCAGTTAGCCAAAAGTCTAGGTGCAAGTCCCACGGGAATTTCATGGGGAGAGGTTTACACATCTCTAGCTACTGGAGTCGTTGAAGGAACGAAGAATGGAATAACCGATATCGTTGGGATGAAACTGCATGAGCATCTAAAATATATCGTGCTTGACGGGCATTCATACATGGCGGCCTATTGGTTTACTTCAGAACACTTTTACCAAAAGCTATCTGCGCAATACCGCGAGTTATTACGTAAAGGTTTTGCCGAATTAGCCAAAGTAACCAGAAGGCTGCCTAAGCAGCGCGCTACCGATGCTTATAAGATATTTGAGGCAGCCGGAGGTAAGGTCCAAAGGCTTGACGAAGAGTCTAGACTCGAATTCGTGAAGGCTTCGGAGCCTTTAAGGGAGTGGTACCTCAATCGCTATCCGAAAGAAAATTTAGAGCAAGTAATTGAAGCGGCCAAGGTGTGTCGTTCAACCAAGTAACAAATATCGCTAGGGTATCTCTTCGCCTGTGGCAGCTTCTACTACTTTATACCAATCTTGAAGCTCCCAGACCATGTTCTGTGCGGCTGCGTATTCTTTAATACGGTCTATCTTATTAGAACCTATCACCGGTAAAATTGCTGCAGGGTGCTCTAATATCCAAGACAGAGCAGTTTGTGCAATATTAAATCCTTTCGGTTCGCCAATTTCTTCTAGACACTGTCGTAGCCGAACACTTTTATCGTCAGTTCCATTGAATAATGAACCGCCACCTAGAGGCGACCAAGCAGTAATGGGAAAGCCATAAAGCTGAGACTGAGCAATGGTTCCGTCATGCATCGGGTCATGATGAAGTACTGAGAACTCAACCTGATTAGTAACAAGCGGGATATTCAAAAATTCGGAGAGAGTATCGAACTGCCAGGGTAGAAAATTAGACACCCCTACTGCCCGTACTTTTCCGGACTTTACAACCGACTCCAATCCATTCGCTGTATCTTCAAAATCCATACGGGGATCGGGTCTGTGAATTAAGAGTAAATCAATGTAGTCAGTTCCAAAATTTTTGAGCGAGTTCTCAACAGATAATCTTATATGCTCTGAACTTGTATTGTAATGTTTATTATTAACACCAGGGCGCCTAGAGGAGGGAAATTGAATTCCAAATTTCGAAATAATTTCAATCTGATCTCTTAAACCAGGGGACTCCCTCAGGACTCGTCCAAAATATTCTTCACAGCGGAAATCACCGTAAATATCTGCGTGATCGAATGTTGTAATTTCAGATTCCAAGCATGTATCAATGATTTCTCTACCCCACGCGATTTGAAAGGGCTCACAAGCATCCCAGCGCCAGGCACCATAAATAATTTGTGAAAGACTTATTTCTTCAATATTCATTTCCTCATCTTCGTAATTCATTTTCTTTTTCCCCCAGCAAGTGGTGTATTGGGTTCTTCACTTGGTACTCGGTTTTGTACTTCAGCCAAAGCGCAAGTTTTTAGATGTGGCATAACGAGTTTACCAAAAATTTCGCACTCTTCGCGATTGGGATATCCTGACAATATGAACGAGCGGATACCCATGTCCTGATATTCTTGTAATTTTTGAACTATCTGTTCGGGACTTCCTACTAACGCGGCGCCACATCCCGAACGCGCCCGTCCAATTCCGGTAAACAGATTAGACTCTGCATAACCTTCATCATTCGACATTCCACGCATTTCTGTTTGACGAGCTACACCAAGAGCACTGACATCTTGGGCACGTTCTCTGATATTTTTTCCAACGGCTTCCTCTAACCGAGACATAAGTCTATTAGCAGCTTCACGGGCTTCATTTTCTGTTTCTCTTACAATTACATGAACACGCAATCCGAAATCTAGTTTACGCTTATACTCAGCTCCCTTATTCGACATTTTTATCATGAGGTCTTTGAGTCGATCCTTCGTTTCAGGCCACATGAGATAAACGTCACAGTAACGAGCACAGAGCTCCACTGCAGGTGGCGAGTATCCCCCGAAATACCACAACGGACCGCCTTTCTGATAAGATCTTACGGGTTCGGTGGTTTCTAACGAAATATTATAGAATTCACCTTCAAAGTTAATCTCTTCACAATTGAATGCTTGGTGCAAAATTTCCAGTACCTCTGCTGAGCGTCGATATCTAGCATTGGACTCTAATGTTTCCCCTGGTAAATCAGATGAAATTACGTTTATGGTTAATCGCCCCTTAAGTATATGGTCGAGTGTAGAAATTGCGCGTGCTAGCATAGGTGGATGTACCTCACCACATCTTATGGCCAGTAATAACTGTATTTTGTTTATCATTGGTGCGAGTGCTGCGCCAAAAGCTATCGTGTCTTGGCCCACTTGATAGGATGATGGACATAGTACATTCCTAAAGCCAAAGGACTCGGCCTCAATAACAGCTCGTGAAGCATGCTCAAATGTACTTTTAAGTTCATCATCAAAAATTCCCATATAACGAAAATCGTCGTTACATATGGGGGCAAACCATGACACCTCAACGGCGTCTAAATCTCTTGAACGTATGGTGGGATAACTCAATCTATTACCTTTCGTTTGTATCATAATACACGGATTAGTGGGTTTACTACAGGGCATATCCTTGGTTTTAGACCCTTCCTATGTAATAGCAACAGATTCATGCCATTTTACCCTTAATCTGGCAATGAATTTTTGAAAAACTAATTATGAGGCCCGTGTACCTCGTAGCGAATCGATTGCACTGAGGTCTAATTCTGATTTCCTCTGCTGAAAAATCTGATACATAAGAATTGAGGCTGCAACCGAAATATTATAGCTCTCTACCATTCCCACCATCGGTATAAAAACGAATTCATCGACTACGTCGCGTAGCTCTCGACTTAAGCCATATTGTTCGCTACCCATTAGTAAAAGTGTCCTCTTCGGAAATATTAAAGCAGAAGCGTCACGAGCACCCTCCTGTTTTGCAGCACCGTAAACTTTGAATTTCTGACTCTTCTTTAATCCGATGAATTCATTTAGATTATCGACTTTTTGGTATTGAATCCACTGGTTTGCACTCGCACTCGCTTTGTGACCTTTAGATTTCATATCTGGACACTCATTGTATGTATAATATAAGTGAATGATACGTATTCCCAGTGCATCAGCGGAGCGCGATACCGCAGCTACATTATGCGGGTCGTGAACATTGTCTAAGAGAAGCTCTACTCCCTCAATTTTGTTGGAGTTGTAAGTTTTAATTAATTTTTGTCTTCGTTCATTCATGCAGAATTAGGCTCAAGTTGAATTGGTGATTGAAAATAAACTCCTCTAAATTCATTCACAGTTCCTCTGAGTTCACGAGCATTGACCAACTCTATACTTCCTGGATTTGCCATAAACTCTAATTCATGGATAAATTCCATAGCTTCGGAGACATCAGTACAGGCTACATCATATTCTCTATGATACTTGTAGTGGGCTTCGCCTTTAGACATAATGGGCTGATTCAAACTCGCTCTGAGATGAAGTCGTAATGTTTTTTCGTTACCTGTTAGTTTTTGTCCGTTAATTTCGCGGAGTAAACGAAGACTGGGTACTGGCGCGCCATTGGTATGTTGGATCGATTTCATTAGAGCGACAATTGCTTTGGTGCCTTGATGACTTTGCATCCATTGAGCGCGAGCGAGGTCATAATAGAGGTTGTAGAGTAAAGCACTATACTCACTCTCTAGAATTTCGGGGCCTTCATTTTCAGCTTTAGCTATGGTAGCAAGAGCATTTTCTTCCGCTTTTAGATATTGCGCCATGCTATTGAAGCAAGTACATTTGAGAGACTCCACAGGTAGAGAAATAGATAAGTCTTCTGTGAGAACTGAGTCTAGACACTCTAAGGCATCTTCATATTTTTCAGCCATAACTAACATTGACGCTCTAGCTAGTTCAATACGTTGCCATGGGGCATCAACACATTTTAATGCTTTTTCATAAGCGCTAGCAGCCTTTTCAAAACTTCCGGTATCTCGGTAAATTTCAGCTAACAGCCTCCAGGCATACAGTTGTTCTGGCTGTTCTTGGGTTAACTTCTCAACAGCCTCTACAGCAAGGTTAGGTTTGCCTTTTAAACTATGGGCTTGCGCCAAAATTACATATCCGTAAGATTCTCCGGCTTTGACTAATCGTTCCCCTGCACTAACAGCCTTGCTATATTCACCTTTTTGGACGTGCTCACGCCCTTTAAGAATCATATTTTGAATCTGTTTGTTCTTTGCCAAAATAGCCTCCCTAGAAATTAGTGCCACATTTTGCATCAGATTGAATCAGATGACAAGCAGGAGTAAACTACTCAATTGGGTAGGAGTTATAATGCGTTTTTTAGTTTTGCTAATTTGCTTCGTAATATTTGAAATACAATCTCAAGCTTTTGGGAGGACAGGTCATCGAGTTGTGGCTGAAATTGCTTCCCGAAATATGCTTCCGAGTGCCCTGCATGAGGCTCATCGCTTGCTTAATGGCCGGAGTTTAGCGATGGTGGCTAATTGGGCTGATGAAATTAGAGATCACGAAGAGTGGAAGCACTCATTTTGGTGGCACTTTGTGAATGTAGAGGACCAAGAAAGCTA
This sequence comes from uncultured bacterium, assembly GCA_964603885.1. Classification (GTDB taxonomy): domain Bacteria; phylum Muiribacteriota; class UBA6191; order UBA6191; family UBA6191; genus JAYZAC01. Next base: position 21,147 of record CAZRWM010000016.1, on the reverse strand, counting down.
TAAAACTGCTACCAAAAATCCAAATGGTGATATCTATCAGTCAATTCTCCGATTCCAAAAGGTACTTTCATTATCAAGTAGTGATGCTGAAAAAAGTGAAGCTTTGAAGTGGTTGATTCACCTCATAGGAGACTTACATCAACCTCTACACGTGGGTAAAAGTGATGACCAGGGTGGTAATAAAGTGCAGGTAAACTGGATGGGTATACCTACTAATCTTCACCGTGTATGGGATGAGCATCTTGTTTCCACGCAGCAGCTAAGTTTCACTGAAATGAGTGATTTCTTAAACTTTTACGACCGCCAAGAAATTCGTCAATGGCAATCAGATGAGGTAATCGTTTGGTTGCAAGAGAGCTACGAATTAAGAAAGCAAGCCTACAAAATTGGAAATCGCTCTTTAAGTTATGCATACTATGGGCGCTGCGTTCCAATAGTAAATCGCAGACTTAGGCAGGCCGGAATTCGGCTTGCAGCCGTATTAAATCGTATTCTTGCTCCCTGATTAATCAGTCAACTTATTTAATTTGTAATTCGATCAGTTGCGACCAATTAGCTAATTCTTCTGAGCTGAAATCATCTGACGAATAATTGTTGATAAATAGGAGTGCTCCTGCTGAAGTTTGTTTGGCTTTATCGGCCAAAATAAAAAACAAAGCTGCTAATCTAGAATTTTCGCCCGGGCCGAATCCTGGTTGAAAATAAAGACCTAACTGAATGTAGGCCGACGAGGCACCTAGTTGAGCCGAAGTCACATAATATTTGAGAGCTTCATTCCAGTCTTGTTTCCAGTAGAAACCCTGAGAATAGATATTTCCCAGGGTAAGAGCCGACTCAGCATGACCCCGCTCCGCACTTTTTTTCAGCAAAGACAAGGCTTTATTTGGTTCTGTTAATTTTTTTTCGAGCATTAAAATAGCGAGTAATGGTGCACAATTTAGATTGCCCAGCTTCAACCCTCGAGTTAGCATCTCACTAGCTTTCGTTACTTGAACACCGCCTGGAAATTTTTCAGACATATATAAATCAGCTAATTCTTGAAATACGTTTTCTCCAGAATTTGCAGCTTTGATATACCAAGCTTCAGCTTCTTTAATATTTTTTTGAATTCCAAGTCCGTGAAAATAGGACCTAGCAATCTGAAATTGAGATTTAGGATACCCTTTGCGAGCAGCTGATAGAGCGTACTCAAAAGCCATTTTCAGATTTTTTGATACTCCCATTCCTTTTAAGTATATAATCCCTAAATTACCCTGACTCGCTGTGTGCCCATTATCAGCGGCCATCTGAAACCAGGTCCTTGCTAACTCATGATTTTTTTTAATGATCTTGCCCTGCATGTATAGACTGCCAAGAGTGTATTGTGCTTCGGGATTTCCGATACGAGCTACTTTTTCGAGAATTTGTATACCCTCAGTCAAATTTCCAGATTTTAATAACTCCCTGGCATTTCGATACTGTTTTGTGAGTTGCTTATTTTGTACTCCACTACGATCCGTGGTTTGTGCGGAGTCGATTTGTAAGCATTCAGCAAATTCAAGGAGGATTTGGGCAACTTCTTCCCTTCGATAATGTTTTAGGAGCAGCGGAGTTACCTTATGAAAAAATTTAGTTTTATCGAAGGTTCCTGAATGTTCATCCAGTGGTAATTTCGCTAGGGTTTTATCTCGTATTTGCTCCATTTCTTGTTGATTTACGGCAAGAAACTTTTGAACTCTCTGCATTATTTTTTGTTCATATTCATCCAATCTACCGTCCTGATAAATTTCTTCCACAAGAGCTATGATTAGGGACTCAACTATTTTTTTTGGAGCATCAGTAATTGAAACCATAACTTTTTCATCATACCCTGTTGGAGAGTTAGACCTGTAGTAATATATAAGCACCTTTTGGAATAAGATATGAATTTAGATCCATATTTAAAGTTGATTGAATCAAATATTAGAAAACAATCAGCTTATGAAATAAAGCTTACGGTGGAAGACCTTCAGCAGATTGACCCTAAGAGATTGTTTAACGATATCTTATCGATACGCCGGAACGCAGTCCGCGATTTAATAGAGAGTAACTACAAGGGTAAATTACGTATTTTAGTTGAGTTATTACACAGCGAAACTAACCTTTCTTTGAAGTATGAAATTAGAAAAGGATTAAATGAAATTCGAAGTACCGAGGAAATTTGGGAAACAGAGGAATGCACTAATACCAAAAAGATTAATATAGCCCTTAAAAGCGGTAAATCGGATCACGTACGTAAAGCAATAAAATATATTTCTAGCAACAAACTAATTGATTTTCTTTCTCAGACGCTGAAGGTTGAAAATGATGAACGCTTAGACTCTGATAGCAGATGTTATGTCAAGGTTAGTAACTTAAACTTAATGGGTCTCAAAGGTTCCATTTGTAGTAGTAAAGTCGCGGATTATCTCAACGACGCTGACTTAAGAGTAGTTTGCAAGGCAATAAAAGTTCTCATGATGATCGGTAGTAATAGATACCTAAGACAATTACTACAATTTTTGAGTCATTCAAATGAGTATGTTTCTCAAACAGCTAAATCCGCTTTTGAACTTGTAAATCAAGATCGAATGGCAGATATTTTAAATAACTTAGCTTATTCCAATGATTTATCCCTAAAGAGATTATTTTTGTATTCCTGTGAAAAATTAAACTTTCATCGCAGTATAGATTCTGTAAAACATCTTCTGAAGGATGATAATCGAAAAATATGCGATGCCGCCCAGGTTTTAATTCAAAAGTTTGATGTACAGCATCATCAAAAAGTCACATGCCCCAATTCTCTTGACCAACAGAAGTTCAAAGAAAAAGAGTTAATTAGCTGTAATAATTTCACTCAATTGGTGCAATCATTGGAGCTAGAGCTGGACCCCGAGCGAATAGTCTCTTTATTGTTACAAATAAAGAATTTTTCTGCCGATGAAAAACAGAAATTAAAAGTCTTTATGACTTTTTTATGTCATCAAGATGATCAAGTACGTGCCAATGCCATTGAGCTTATGGCTCCCTTTATCCCGCAAGGACATATGGATTTTTTCATTCCATTTCTTCAGGATTCGAATCACTTGATTCGCGGAAAAGCCATCGTTGCTTTGGGGAGTGACGACACTTCATCTGTCCAATACCAAAATTTTATCCGTACCAGCTTAGAGAGCTTAGTTTTGGATACGAGGCCAGCTTACAAGATCACCGCAATTGAATGTATTGGCATATTACAAAATATTGATTATGTAGACTTATGTATGCAGCTGATAAATTGTGGTAGTTCTCTCGTAGAATCTAAAGTTAAAGAGCTCTTAAATAGCTGGAGCCAGGTAGATGGTCGAATACGCGATAGTGTGATGACCTGGTTATCAAGTCATGGAAAATTTGAGTCTGAAAAAACGAGTGTTGAGAAGGAGGAGGTACTCGACGATCTACTGAAAAGAATAGCCAAAACTATGGCCTCTGAGAGGACTGCGGGCAAAATTAATCTTTTAGATTATCTAATCGACAAAGAAGAGGATTTTGTGCTTGTTGAATCTCTTTTACCCTATTTAAAAACAGAGAAAAATTCAGAAGTTCTGTCGAAATTAATTTGTGCAATTTCCTCTCTCGGCTGTGAAGATAAATACTTTCATTTTCAATCTTTTCTAAGTAGCGATGAACCCTTTTTAGTATATACCACCATGAAATGCTTGATCGCCGAGCACTATTTTCGAATTATCCCCATTGTGGACAAGCTCATTGTCACCTCAAATCTTAATTCTAATATTCATGCAGAGATCATGCTGCTTGCAATGCCATATATAGTTACGGAGAAACAGCCTCAGGCGTTACGTGCTATGCAATTGTTAGCTAAGGGTGGTTCTAAAACTCAGCTATGCTTTGCGAAAGGCTTAAAATACTGGAATCCATCAAACCCCATTTTAATTCGAGAGATTCAGAATATTTTTCTCAACTCAAGTAATATCGACTGCTTAACAAAGTGTGCAGATTATTTACTAGATTCAATGAGTGGCCAGATGCTAATTGGTAAAGTCGATTTTTTATTGAAGAAAGTAATTCACTCTGAATCTAAATCTTGCTTGGAGAAATTAAGGCTTACTGCGCAGAAAAAGTAGTTTGAGGAAAATAAAGATTGAGTGATTAAGATCTAACTGCGTTGCTTAATTGGGTAGTGAATACTTGAAACAGGGCCATTTTAGTAATGCTGGCTTGATTCCGTGATGGACGTTCTCGAAGCCGTCAATTAAGCGTTCATTACCTAGTAGAACATCTATAATCTGACTACTATACTTGATTGCACTCTCGCGCATGAAACCCATCATTGGCCAGCCCCAAAGAGCTGAGAAAAGAACACCATCCTCTTCAAAGAACGGCTGATTCATATATGTACATTCGATAATGTTTTCAACAGGACTTCGATTACTTGCACTTCCTCCTATCAGGTCAATGACCACGGTTCCATCTCTTATTATTTCGCGCGCATGCTTTCTGGTGATAAGGAAATTTTTTCCTCTGAGTTCGGCTGGTTGCTCTGCGCCGTTTATTATTAGGTCTGCATTACGTAGATAGTTACTAATTTTTTGTTTTGAGGTATGCCTACGTCCTAAAATCTCTATCTTGCGAACTCCTTGCCGAATGCATTCGTCTATCGCTCCGGTAGCTGTGTTGCCATAGCCCAAAATAACGACGTTGGCATCTTTTGCATGCAATCCTTTCCCCTGCTCTAGCAACAACGATAGACCATAGCGCGCTCCCGCGCGACCAGTTTCATGAAGTGCATGAATCCGACGTATTCCAAACTTATATGGGGGGTGAGTATCCCGATACCTTTGAATGCTCTCCATGCCGAAATTTTCCTCAAAATCTCGCAGATCGAATAAACAAGCTGGACTTTTATTAACCTGTAATTTATCGATAATATTGGGACGAAAATTCTGACCATCTCTCCGATAGCTATCATAAAATATTATGCTACTTTCCGTAAGGCTACCCAGGTCATCTAATTCAATATCCGTGGAAAATATTTTGAGGTAATTTGTATGTCGATTACCGGCCCTTCTAATGGCACCAGTTAGCCGCGGTGTGTAGCCTAGAATATTTACCCCTAGCTCATTCAAGGGAATCCCCATTTTGTGCAGACAAAAGCGCATGGCGGTTTTTGACAAAATTAGATCATCTGTCATGTGTTTGGGCGACTCAATAATTTCCTCCATGGCAACAACATTTACATTACGATCAAGAAGTTTTTGAGCTCTAACTGGAAATGATGCATTGTGAGCCATACAAAATAAAGTTGCTCCTTTGTCTATGCGGGGAATACATTCGTAAGAAACATTTTTGAATTTGATGAGTAAATCCTTGCCCGAGTAAATTTGCTCATGAGTTTGGATTTCAGCACCAGCTTCTAAGTATTCTAGATCATTGTAACCAACGCCTGCTCCTGCGCCCTCTTCTACAAAAACTTTACAGCCAGTTTTTACAAGTGTATTAACTTCTTTTGGTGTTAGGGCTACTCTTTTCTCGAATGCACCAGGATTTTCAGGGCCTTCGACTTCCTTTAGTAGAGCAATTTTTCGAAAACTTGGCATTATCACTTCCTCATTAGACTGCCGAAGGTCTTCCATGCCCGCTCATAGTGGACAATCATTTTAATTAGATTTTCGCGCGAAGGAAAATCACTAAATTGTCTCCATGCCGCTAAAAACAGCTCATCGGGAAAACTATCTAATCGGTATTCGCCATGTCCAACCGTTACGAGCAGTCGGGGAGGGCGTTTGATGTTTTTAAGTTTTCCCGTAATTTTTCTACTTTTTGCGTTGATTTGTAGCGTTGCGCTACGAGCAGGAATTACCAAATTAATCGGGTTAGTTGTAGTTTCCACACCTAGAGTCATCGAAGTTGGTTGGGCCTGAGAAATCGATCTGGCTCTGGCATGAGGGTAATAATGAATAACCAATGAATTAATGTCTATTGGAAAGTTATCAGCCATAAAACCACGCCGTCTAGGTACTCGCATCCAGAAATTTTGAAATTCATCAAAGGTGAGAGAGTAGATGTGGTTCTCTCCGTCTTTTTGAAGAGAAATTGGTTTGGTAGTGGAGAGTCCTGTGGACCTCCATTTTGCAAAATGATAGCCGCCTTGATTTCTTGGACACCAAATCCAGCGCTCTAAATTCTTTCTGATAATACTACCTTGATCTGGCAAATCTTGTTGAGACCAGCCTTCTTTCAGAATTCTTCCAATTTCGAGAAAACAGCGGGCAGTATCGTCAGCGCTGTGATTGGTACTTGTAAATCCAAGCATTAAATATACGATGCAAATTAGAGTTCGGTGAAAATACATGGAACCTGTTCTACTTTGTTTGTGTCTGAAAAATTATTAAAACAATATTACAACAAAGCGATGATAATGATTTTTGTTCATAGCCTCAAGTTTCCTATACTATGCAAAGAACAGTTTAAGGTTAATAAGACTATCAATAGATTGTCCTACAGACACAATAGAGCTAATATTGAAGTTCCCATGACTGATATAAAAATTTTGCAAACCCATGAGGATACTAAGAATAAATTAACGCCGTCTTCAGACAATGAAAGAGCAAATCTTCTTGCCCAGCGATTACAAAATGGTGAAAAAGAAGTATTCGAAGAACTTTATTATTTATTTGAAAAAAAAATTTTTAATCTTTGTTTTCGAATGATTCCTTCCTATGAAGAGGCTACGGACCTCACTCAAGAAATTTTTGTCAAAGTTCATAAAAATATTCATAAATTTCGTGGTGAGAGTAATTTTTACACTTGGTTGTACACAGTGGCATTAAATACCTGTCGTAATAGACGAGATAAAATTAATCGTCTACGTCGCCATGAGACTAATCTTGGTGCTTCAGAGGAAGGTCAGAATCTAATTGAAACTCTATTTGCAGACCCAAGGTCTCATAACTCACCTACGCATAGATTAGAGTCGGAGGAACTGAGGCAATGGATTGCCGAAAACATTGCTGGACTGTCGCCTAAATACAGAGAGATCATAATCATGAAAGACATCAGCTTGATGAGTTATGATGAAATAGCTCATATTTTAGATTGCTCGTTAGGAACCGTGAAATCTCGACTGAATCGCGCTCGTAAGATGCTCAAAGAGAAGCTAGAAAGCTCTCGAAATCGTAATCAGACGCGACCGAGTGGAGGTTTATTGTGAATTCAAAATTTAATACTGAAGAATTTGAATGTTTAGTAACAGATTTGAAAGACGCAAATCCTGAAATGAGTGATTCAGAAATTTTGGAGTTGGCAAGTTTAGTGCACAGTGTTCAAGTAATGCCCGAGATTGAGGCCCCAAAAAATCTATTTGATAAGGTTAAGGCAGAAATATCTTATCAAGGTGATGGAAGAGGTCATTTAGAGAATAATAGGTATGAGAAACTCCACAAGGATGTTTCTCTTACAGATTCTATTTTACAGAAATTACAGACCTATTTACTCCCATTTGGTAGTGGCGCCGTGGCAATGCTTTTGCTTATAACCGTTTTTGACCTACCGCAAATAAACACACTGAGTGATAACTCTATGCAACACACTTCATCAAGTCCAGGTGTTGTAGTAGTTTCAAATGAATTAAGCCTCCCGAATGCATCAGATCAAGATTCCTCTGTGATTTCTATGTCCAATAACCAGGGAAATAAATCACAAGTTAGTCAAAAATCATCCAATCTCTTCAGAGTAGTAAGTAGCAAAAATCCCTCAAAAAAGCCGGTAAAGCGACCTAAAATTGCTAAGTTGGACCTGAAAAAATCAAGTAGTAAGGTGCAAGCTTTGGGTATAGGGCGAGAAGTATCTGCGGGCCATGTCAGCGGGCAATCAACTACAGGATCAGTTAGATCTAAAATGATGGCTTCTTTGAAGTCGCGAAAAGATGATTGGATTACCCGCATACCTGAACATAAAAAGTTCATATCATCTGAAGAGTCGGGCGGAAACGCCTCTCTGAATCAATTTGATAATCGAGCAAGATCTCCGCATTATGCTGCATTATCTTCGTTGGATGGATCCATAGAAAAACAAATTAATAATGAATTAACTCCTGTCTATACCGACAAGTCAGCCACTAGTAAAGAAGCTTTAGAAATCCATTGGAAGTTATCAATTCGGGAACTCAGTAGAGCTAGAAATCTCATGGAATCAACTGTAAATGAAACTAGCCATATTAGACATTTAAATACTGAAGATCTTGAAGATTATAGCGAGATAAGTGGCGAGATAATTACGGATAGTTTTTTTCTAAAATTAAATTTCTCAAAATTAAAAAAATTGTTAGAAACAGCGAAAGACGTGGGCTCCTTTTCGATTCTACACTCTGACGGAGAAAAGTCATTTATGAGCTTATACGACTATCTGAATCAAAATCCAGATAGAGGTAATCTCGACTTAGATGTTCGATTACTACTCTACATTAATTGACAAAATTTTTTAGGGTAAAAGGACTTTCCGACTGATTTATTCCGACTAAAAATCAATTTGTCGGAACAAATCAGCTTTGAAGATTGGCAATATCAAAAATTTCCTATCGAAGCATATCGATATCTAGAAATTTATAATTCTTAAAGATTTTAGGAGAAGTTTTATACTATGGATTATCTTGCTGTTAGAATATCTTTATTGAATTATGACATGGAAAGCCGGAGATAAATTTGCCATTGTAATCGTGGGTGATGAGTTCACTCGTGGAGAATCTGAGGAACAAAATGGACCATGGATTGCAAGACAATTGGTTAATTATGGTTTCAATATCGAGCTATGCATACAGTTAAGCGACAACCCTGATTCGCTCCATTACTGGCTAAGTCAAATGCGAGCTAGTTCTGTAGATCATATAATTGTTAGTGGTGGTATTGGTGGTACTCATGACGACTACACGCGACAATCCATAGCAGCAGCTTTAGATGTACCTATTGAAATTCATCTGGAATGTTTAAGGATTTTAGAAGAAAAATATGGGGATCGCTTGAATGATCAACGTCGAAGAATGTCTCACTTACCCTCAGGAAGTGAATTAATCAATAATCCACAGGGCGCTCCCGGATTTCAGGTTTCAAATTTGACAGCTTTACCGGGGTTTCCAAGAATGGTCAAATCGATGCTACCTGAGCTACTCACTAAGAGTTACGGTCAAACTAATTCAATGATTTGTACTACGGCTTATTTTCCTAATTTAACGGAAGGTGATATTGCAGTGCAAGTTGAAGACTTTTATGAATTATGGTCTGAGTATGTGGATAGTCTCGGCATATATCCGGATTCAACTCAGGGAGTTCGGGCTGTTAGTCTTAAGTTAAGATACAGTTCAAAACACCGAAGAGATCTTGTCGATGAATTTACTAAATTAGTGGGTTCGCTTGGTGGGACAATAGTAAGTTAACCTAGTCTGAAACTAGACAGCGTATTTTTCTGCCAGCTGCGTTTTAAGCGCTCGGTGGTTTGTTTTTCCAGACCCTAGTAGAGGAATTTCTGGAACTAGTTCGTGGTGATTAAGTCGACCTACGTTCGAGAATCCTGCCTCTTTAAGGGTCTCATTAGCTTCTTCCAAGGTTAATTTTACTCGAGAGAAAATAGCCAACACCGGGCGTTGACCATCCCTTTCAACGGCTTCTACGGCAACAACAGGACCATCATCATCCCCGGGCCATCGATCGATAAGTACGTCCTCCATGGCAGGTAAACTAATCATCTCACCAGCTACTTTTACAAAACGTTTGAGTCTTCCTGCAAGAATGATTGCTCCATTTTGATTGATGATTCCCAGATCGCCCGTGTTGTACCATTTATCTCCCTCGATCTCTAAAAAAGGATTTGGAGCATCCTCACCAAGATAGCCGTTAAATATATTTCCTCCACGGGCAACTATGAGACCGCGTTCTCCATTAGGCAAAGGTTGATGAGTATCCATATCCACGATTTTGACCTCCGCTTGCGGGGCTGGCCAACCAACACCGCAACGATCTCGATCGGGGTAATTCATTGTAAGAATTGGAGCGCATTCGGTGATGCCATAACCTTCAATGAGCATCGCACCTACACTTAGAGCTTCCACTTTCCTAAATAATTCGTCCGGAGCCTTTTCAGCGCCAGTAATAAAGTATCTAACACTCGTAAGTTGTTCCGGGTCAGCGGCTTTGAATATACCTGTTACGAATGAAGGTGTTCCACAAACTGTGGTACATCTCCACATATGGATACCACGAGCCAATCGACGTGATTCTGTGGGGTTTGGATAATAGGCTACTTTTAGACCTGTGGTGAGTGGCAACATCGTAGTTATTGTAAAGCCAAAACTGTGAAATGGCGGAAGAAATCCATACAGAGTATCTGTGCTTTGAAACGGGATAACTTGGATACCATCACTAATATTTGTAAGCAGGTTATGATGGCTTAAGGGCACACCTTTTGGGACTGATTCGCTACCGCTGGTAAACAGAATAACGGCTGGATCATGCTCACTGATATCCATCAAGTTTAATTTTTTAAGTAAAGTATCTGCTGAAAAAAATGAATTCCAAATAGCTCTTAACTTGTGCATTACACCAATATCATTGCTACGCATATCCTCAACAAATACGAGAATATCATCCATAGAACCAAGTTCGACATTACCTAGTTTGTCAAGAAATTGACTCGAAGTTAAAACGTGCGTGATACCGGTAAGCTCTCTGACATGCTGTAGATTTCTTGGGCCGAGAGTCCAATTAATCATCACCGGTACTTTTCCAGCCAGTAGGCACCCTAATGCTACAACACCAACACCAGCTGTCGATGGAAGCATAACACCTACTTTATCACCTGGCATTTTTTGGATTATCTGAGCTAGAACCAGAGCACCAATTTTGACTTTTTTGTAGGTTAAGACTCCTCTGTTCTCATCTGCACATGCGACTACCGAGCCCATTCGATCAGCATTTCGAAGAATAGCCTCTTGAAGGGTTTTACCTTGTGGCTTTAAAACACTGGGCCTTTCCTGTTCCGCCCAACCCTTAGGCGCCCTATCAATTTCTCCTTCATTCATTCCTGAGCGCCCTGCGGCAATTTCCATTACCTTACCCACGGATATCAGTTCGGTTATTTCAACATCTTGTACATCGAAAATTTCATCTAGCCACACTAAGACGTCAGATAAATCAAGACTGTCCAATCCCAGATCCTCAGTTAGTAAATCGGAGTCTTTAATTTCGCCCTCAGGACGATCCACCATTCGAGCAAATTCTGCTAAAACTTTATGCTGTATCTCTTTTGGAATATCTGAGAGATCAACCTCAACTTCTGCTCCAAATGCCTCTACATCAGGTAACTCAGTTCTGTAAAAAGAATAAGATTTGAGACTTAAGGGTTCCTCCCCTGGTTCGTTATACCAATTCTCCATCCATGAATTAAGCTCCATTTTATCAGCCGTTCTTGGGAAGTCAGCGGGTGCTTCTATAATCTCAAGAGTAACCTGTCTTCTTGGCGCAAAAAATATTAAATTTCTCAACAGAATTTTGGTAGCCTTTATGATTACTGTCAAAACGTCTGGAGTGATTCCACGCGTTAGTGCTGTTGAGAAAGAACTACCCCAAAGCCCGCGCGTTCTTACCAAAACAATAGAGACATCGGGATACTCTTCTAAAATATTTGAGACTGCGGATGCACCCTTAATTTTTTCTAGTCCACTTTTTTGAAGTCCTCCAGATGGATAAAGTAAAACATTGTCACCACCTTTTAGTCCGTTCACTGTATTTGTCAGTACCTTTTCCATACGTCGGATTTTGTAAGGGCTGAAGCCTTGCTCCATATCCGGGACCGGAATCGCATTAATCAATTTCATTATCGAATTAAGTATTGGCAAATTGTACATAGGTTCAGTGATAAGTGGTCGGACCGGGAATCGGGAGTAAACTAACGAAGCAACGATCACAGGATCAATTTCTGCCGGATGATTTGGTAGAAAAAGAACTCCCTTGCGATCCGATAGCTCATGATATCCTGAAACATTGATTTTATAGCGCAATGCTAGTAAGCAGCGAACGAAAAAAGCTAATAAGCAACATAAAAAATGCTTCATAGAGTTTCCTTTTTCCAAAGCACAAAAACAGCTATTGTGGCCAGCCCCGTGAGGATGGCTAGAACAACAAATTGATTTAGGCTCGATAAATAATTTTGATACATGGTAAACCCAATTGCCCCACTAATTGCGAAATTAAATAAAGAGACTAGGGCGCTCTGAAGAGCAGCACCTTGACCTTCCATTCGATCTGTAGCCACAGACTCGAGGTAAGCTGAGTCCACTAGATTAGTCCCGACTCCAAAGACTGTTCCTACTAATATAAACATGGAGGATGCAAGCCAGTAGAGATTAATATTTTCGGCAATTACTTGCGAGGGTTCCATCCATAAAATCACGTTAGGGTAAGCGATAATTAGGAGGATAAGAAAAACTCCGCAAATGGATGCTACCCTATATCTAATATGAATCATCCAGTTGGAGGCTACATTTCCCGCAATAATTCCCACTGCGGCCCAGAGTGACATGAGGCTACACATGGTGGCACTACCTAATTTTACTTCTTCAACGAACCCTGTAATAGATAAGCTTACTGCTCCAGCAACCCCCCAGTAAACGGGGCCAGAAAGTAGAAAGGGCCAGTAATTACGCACAATTAGAACTGTATCTGAAAATATTAATCTACTGCGTTGAGCAAAGGGACTCAAATTTTCAATTTTATAGCGATTACCGATGGACAAAATACCTGCTCCAGCAAATACCCCGATTACTATCCAAATCCCATTCTGTGGATAGGTTTCCCACATATACATTCCTGCTGGAATCCCAACAAGCATCGCCACTGTAAAGATTATAGTAAGTAATCCATTAACCATCGTTGTGGTACGACCAGACTCGACAGCTTGCAGTGGGACTGCCGCCATTTTAGTAGAGTTAAAGAACCCAGTTATTAGACCTGTTAGAACGATGTAAATCCAGATGGAACCCATAAAATCGCTAAAAAAGCCAAAAGCTAGCATGGTTGCTGTGAGTAAAGCGGTAATGGTCATCACTAAGTATTTCGGAAATGCCGCCGCTACAGGACCTGCCACGAAATAAATTACTGTTGGTCCCAGAGTGAGCAGCGAGCCGACTACTTGAAGGATCCAACCTTTATCCTGAGGGGTATACATGGTGTCAGTAATATATCCAACTCCAAAGAATTTGATATAACCTAAACCGAAAGAGAGGAGAAATACGGATGTGATCAAGCAGGGAAACGACATGGAAATCCTTATTACTGCGTCTTGATATTATATCTCATGATAGGTTCGTACGACAGATGCCGAGAGTAGCATATCCTCATATTTGAGTACACCATAAATGACCTTTAATAAAATTCATTGCTAGATCAACTTGTTGAGTTTTAAAGTTTGTATCATGGGATTCTTCAATAGGAAGAAGTTGTAATTGACCAAGACCACTCCCCCATTGAACTAGAACCCAAGCTAAATGGCGGATTTTTTCCGGATTGTGTTCGCCTAGTTGGTAGTAATCAATAATGCGATTAAGATGTTTTTCTAGAAAATTACAGAATTGTTCGTAGATGGCCGCGATCGCTGCATTCAATTCCGATTCAAGCTGCTCGGCACAAAGGCGCTGCAAAAGTTGGAATCCCGTACTTTTGATACTAGGGTTATAGCTAAAATCAGCTGCAATTTTAAGTAAAGCTTCCATCGGGTCCTTTTCGACTTCGACCACCTTTTGCCAGTTTGTCAGTTGTATTTTACCGGTTTCTATTATGCATGCTAATACAATGGCATCTTTATTTTTGAAGCATCGATATAAGATCATCTCTTTAACGCCTAGATTTTTACTTAGAGCTTTTGTAGTGACACTATGGTACCCATTGGCGGCAAGCATTTTAGTTGCTTCTGTAACGATATCTAGTTGTCTCTCTGAGGTCCTTTTTCTGGGCATTTGACTATTATGTTAGTGCGTGCTAACTATGTCAAGTTTTATTACAAGACTCCAAAAAAGTCGAGTAGCAGAATGAGGATGAGTATAACGATGACTTTGAAACCAAACTTCAGTCCCTTTTCAAGAAATTCTACTTTACTCCTGAGGCGTTGCGCTTTAGCGATAGCAGAATTAAGTTGTTTTTGAGTTTGGAGATAATGGGTAGTCTTTTTGGGATCTGGAAATCTTTGCGAACATCCCAAAAATTGATGGTCTCTGTACATTAATAATAAGGCTGTAATCTTAAATTCAGTCCGGACAATTTTAGGAAAAATTTCATGTGATAAATCATTTCTCCCAGCCAGAACAAGTGCTCTTAATAACTTCACTAGCCAGCGATCCTGACCTTTTTCCCAGCGACTATTCAATATCTCTCTCAACTTGTTAAAACTATTTTCAATTGAGGCTCCTGAGGCTAATTGGAGCAAGATCAAAGCAGTTATATCTTCCAAAGTTTCCTTTTCCTCATCCATTTTCTGAATTAATGGGTTGAAATCGAGATCTTGAAAATTTATTCTATGAATTTGTCGCGCAGTCCAGATTCTCTCAGCAATTAGGTTTGTCCAACTGTTGTCCGTCATATAATTGAGATCTTCTTGTTTTGGAGCTTCCCAAACTAAGTTGAGAAGCATGCAGGTTTCATGGTTTAACTCATGAAGGAGATCGCCAAACGACGCGTTCTTATAAAGTTCTCCATTCGAATAACCCAGTAAATACGAGAGGAATTCGAATTGTTCCCATGCGTCAAAAAATTCCTCGGAGTTTACTCCTTTTAATAGATCAAAACAGTTTTTAAATCTTCCGCTTATGAATTGATATGCAATTATTTCGCCCCTTTGCAATGGTCTTAAAGCGTTACTGGAGGTTTGTGTTAATTGTATGAACTGCTCCTTGATAATTTCTTCAAGAGCATCTCCTCCGCGGAGATATGCTCCTAAAATATTGGGAAGTTCCAGATAGGCGGTTGAAGGTAATGTAATTTGCAAGGGAATTTGGTTTCGATATTCTTGAGGAAAATAGTCTGAAGAGTAAGACTCTTTGCAGCAGCTAACTGCGAGAAGTAGCCATTCATATGTTCGCATGCAATCGGAATCAATATACTGCATCCACGGTAGGATTCGATCATAAGAGTCGGGCCAAAAAGATGAATTTACAGGGCTTGTCCATTTCATACTAAAAATTTAATCTTTCATAACATAGATATTTCTACAAGTCACCTCAAAGCAGTCATGAAGACCAAACAAATTCATATGATAAATAGTAACAAACTATCTTAATTTAGATTTTGAGTCATAAAACTGTTACTTGTGTAGGGAGACAAACGCTGGTATAACATCTAAAGCGGAGGATGCTATGGATTCACAAGTAGAAGTCGGAGTTTGGGATCACGATCACATTTATAACTCTCTGGAAGATTGTCGAATAGAGCAGGAGATTGAGGGTATAAATCAGGTTATTGAAAAGCTTCGACCATTCGGAGATCTTCTGCAGCTACAGTTAGAATCTGAACTTGTTGAGGATAATGAGCTTCTTAAAATACTATGGGAATCCGCTCGTCTCATCAAGCAAACTTCAATTCCAATGTCTAATCTCCAAGCCCTCGTGTTAGCTGAGACGAGCGTTGACAGTCAGAATAAATTAGCTCGAAACCTTTACCTTGAGTTGCAAAAACTCAGCGTAAGGTTAATCAAATCTTGTAATCCATTCACAATTTGCATGGATCGTATTAGTGATATCTTTCTACAGAGATTTCTTGAGCCAACAGAATTTAAAGATAAAGAATTTTTGCTTAGGATCTCGCGAAACTTCAGACCTTTTCAACTACCTTTAGAACAAGAGAATTTGCTTTCTTCTATGGCTCCTGCCGGACTGCGTACCTGGCAGAGTCTTTATGAAGATTTGAGTTCAAAAGTTCCAGTTGAATTAGACGGTAAGAGCACCTCTTTAGCTCAAGCAATGGGACTACTTGAAAATCCTGAGGCGTCTAAACGCCGATTAGCTTATTTGAGCCTAGATAATAATTACCACACTCACAGACATAGTTATGCTCGCATATTAACTAGTCAAGTTCGCTGGCGATTAAGTGAGCAGAAGCAGCGCTCATCAAATCGTTCGATGCATTTTTTAGACGAACCTTTACAAATGGGAAGACTTACAAGGGATAGTCTGGATGCGATGAATTTGAGTGTGGAAAAATTTCGACCTAAACTTCAAGCTATCCTTACAAGAATGGCTCAGTATTTTGAAAAAGATCGACTGGACCCTTGGGACTTATTGGCACAGGCTCCACTCGATGACTCATTAGAATTTAGCTATGAAGAAGCAATGCAACTGATTGAAGAGGCATATCGACAAATCGATCCTGAGATGGGTGATTTTGTCAGAATTATGGTAGAAAAACGATGGATCGATGTACGTAAGGGAGATTCGAGAAGACCTTCTGCTTTTGCTTTTCATTTTCAAGACCCCATGGAACCCCGAGTTTTCGGAACTTACATGGGTACTATGAAGTCATTAAGAATGTTGGCTCATGAGGTTGGTCATGCCTATCATTTTTGGTGTTTACGAGATCAACCGCAAGAGCACCAGCGCTACCCTTTGACGCTTGCTGAGACAGCTAGTATTTTTGGTGAGCTCAGTCTCGGAAAATATCTAGAAAAACACCCCAGCGAGGCGGTCCGTAGGCTTTCAGCATGGCAGGATGGACAAAGTGTTTTGACTTACATGCTCAACATTCCCATGCGTTTTGATTTCGAGCGGCAGTTATACGAGCGTGGTGAGGAGCATCTGGAGGCAGAAGATTTATGTGCTTTAATGAGTGAAGTTTGTATGGATTGGTATGGTGAAGACGGCCTCTCGCAACCAATGAAATATTTCTGGGCTTCAAAACTGCATTTTAATCTGGCTTATTTCTATAATTATCCTTACACCTTTGGTTATTTGCTTGCGCAGGTTCTATTTGATGAGTACTTGCGTGAGCCTCAAGGCTTCCATTCACGCTACACAAGATTTTTGCGTGGTACAGGTAAATTAAATTGTGAAGATCTTATTAGAATCGAATTAGAAGAAAATTGTGAAAAACTCTCATTCTGGGAGCGTGGCGCGAAAATGGCTGAGGGACGAGCACAGCATTTCATGAATCTTTTCGATTAAATGTAAGTTTACAGATTTTGAATCTCTGCTGTAAGAATATCGTGCTTTATAGCAACTGCTTTATGACCTTCAAAACCAAGGCAGTCATCGGCGTTTAACAATGCATTCCAAACAGCATCATGGACTAATTCGACGACGGCTTCAAAAACTGAGTCGAACATTGCTGAGTCAAATACATTAAACTTGCCGATCTTCTGACGTGGGAATCGATTAGATGTACTAAAACATAGAATTATATCACCAGAATCATGGTGGCCATAGCAGCCTAAGGAGGCAAGGCCTAGTGAGGCTCTCTTAGCCAATCGATCACACTGTTTGGGTAACAACGGAATATCACAAGCGAGGATTACCAAAATAGATCCTTTTGACCTCGGTTTATTCCATGGAGATGGAATAATTTCGTAAGGAATTTTTTCTCCGATAGGAAACCCATTGATCCGTAAGTCCTTACGATTACCGTAATTAGCCTGCACGAGTCCCCCAATTGTAAAGGATTCGCCAGCAATTATAATTTGTTTTGATGCACTGCCGATCCCACCTTTAAACTCATGGCAGATCATACCTGTCCCACTGCCTACATTGCCCTGCGGAGAAGCATTTATGTTGGCAGATTCGAAGGCTCTGATAACATCAGTAACTTTTATGCTAGGAGAGCTGTCATCACTCAGCCAACTGTCATCTGTTTCTAGAACGATTGGCATATAATGATAATCTTCAATATTTCTTTCGATTGCAAACTGGTATATGGCATCACGAACTAAACCGAGACTTACCGTGGATGTCAGCGCTACTGGACCTTGAAGCGATCCAGTTTCCTTTAGCCAAGGGTAGCCGTTGAAATCTCCGCATCCATTTAAGATATATGTTCCAGCTGGATAAGACCAATGCCAAGGGTCTTTACTATCTGGAATTATAATAGTTACTCCAGTACGGCTTACTGAGGGATTATTTTTAATCACGTTGCAATGGCCAACAGCTATCCCTTCTACATCGGTGATACAGTTCTTTGGGCCTGAGGTAAATTTACCTTGGCCTATCCATGAACGAACATCGTAAGCTTGCTTCATTGACATATTTTAAAAATTGAACGATTTAATTACAAGACTTGTAAATTTAGTCGCGGTGACAATGCAAGATTCATTATGGCATGATAACTGGGTATACATTCTATGTATTCACCTACAGTTAGGGGATGGCCATGATTTAACAAGACAGTCAGATCCGAACTCGCACCAATCAAATCTAAATTTGTTGGAAAGTCTATGAACTGGGGATCAAAATCTACTCGACCCGCTCCTAGCAGAATGCGTTGGAAGCTGCCTCTGGATTGCGACTTAAAAATTTTTCCAAAGCTATTAGGAATCAGATCTTCTAAATGTAGAGTATGATCTTTGGTATGTGATTCGACAACGGGTATGCTTAAGCGGAATGCATTTTCCAAATTTAAAATAGACTGAGATGTTCCAGGTAATGTTCCACAAAATAGAGCTTCTCCTACTCTTATATTCCAGTCGACTCCCTTCCACAGTTTACGGTGAATTTTAGCCCATGATTCAAGATAAGGGAGTGCAGAGGAATTCCCTATCGACAGCATGTTAAACGTTGCATATTTTCTTATTTCATAGGCGATTTTTGTAAGGTTTTCGAGGTGTTTATCTGCTAATTTTACTCCGGCAAAACAAGTCAGATTAATTGCTAGACCCCGTAACTTTAAAGGTTCAAGTTTCGATAATTCGCCTACATTATCCATTAACAAATCGAGAGGAAAACCTTCTCTCCAGTCTCCCATATCGATCATCAGCAAAATTTCGTGGCTCAGCTTATGTTGTTGGCAGGTCTCTCTGAATTCTTTTAATGTTACAAAGTTTGAATGAACTGATAAGTTGCATTTCTGCACAACAGATTTCGCGTCCTGAGGAGCGCCGATACAAAGATTCCAGCGCTCTGCAAAATCAATCTTCTCCAAGTTTTGAGAGTAGGAGTCTGCGATACGTCCAATTTTTAATTCTTCAAGAAGCTTGATCAAAACAGGGTGGGACTGCAAGATTTTACTCACAACGGTTATGCTGAAACCTCTTTCAGTCAGATAGGACCGCAAGATGTTGTAGTTGTTCTGCAGAACACTTTTATTTAGCTTTAAGATGTAACTCACTTAAGGTTTTTGCCAATAATGTTCAGGTATATCTTCGATAAGGTTAGCGTAACGAGACAAAACAAAAAGGAAATCTGACAGCCTATTGAGATAAGTAAGTACATATTCTGAAGTGACTTCTTCTCTACGAAGAGCCACTAATATTCGTTCAGCTCGACGGCAAACAGTTCTGGCTTGATGAAGAAAGCATGAGAATATCGTTCCTCCGGGTAAAATAAACTCTACTAGCGGCTTTAAATCTTCCTGGCATGTGTCCATCATTGATTCAAGTGCTTCAACATGGTGAGCTTCGATACCTGGGATGGGATACTTCTTTTTATCTTCTTCGAGGATGCAGAGGTCCGAACCTAAAGTGAATAATTCATTCTGAATTAATTTGAGCCAGTCGGAGAGTCTCTCATCTTTGCAATGAGCTCGGGCCAATCCGATGATAGAATTTAGTTCGTCAACGGTTCCGAAAGCTTCAATTCTGAGAGAATCTTTTGGAACCCTCTGACCTCCTCCTAGTCCCGTGTCACCCTTGTCGCCGGTTCGTGTGTAGACCTTTGTGATGCGATGCATAAAAACCCCTATTCATACAAAATGTGCTAAAGTGCACGCCATTGTAAAACAGTGAGGAACTTTTATGAACCTGGAATCATATTTGCACACATTCAATCACTATTTAACTGGTTTACCTGAGCAGTTTCCGTGGTTTGTAGCTTTTCTTCTGGGTACGGGAATTTTCGTTACGCTTCGTTTGGGTTTTATCCAATTTAGGAGGTTAAAGCATGCCTCAGATGTTGTAGCGGGTAAATATGATAATCCTGATGATGAGGGTGATGTTACTCACTTTCAAGCTTTGACTGTGGCTTTAAGTGCTACTGTTGGTGTTGGCAACATTGCAGGGGTAGCTATCGCTATTCATTGGGCAGGTCCGGGAGCGATATTTTGGATGTGGATGACCGCTATTTTTGGAATGGCCCTCAAATATGCAGAGTGCACCCTAGCCATTAAATATCGAGAGTTTGATGATCAGGGTAATGCAGCTGGTGGGCCCATGTACTACATAGAGAAGGGTCTCGGTATCAAGTGGCCAGCAATATTTTTCTCTGTGTGTGCGGTGATCTGTTCTTTTGGAACAGGGAATATGGCCCAGTCCAATACGATTGCCAGTGTGTCCAAAGATATAATTGCGCCAGCCATGATTGGTTTGATACTCGCAATTGTAGTTGGTGCTGTAATTATTGGCGGTGTCAAAAGAATCGCATCAGTCACAGATAAACTGCTTCCAGGAATGGCAATTCTTTATTTTGGTAGTTGTGCTGTTATTCTTCTGATTCATTTCGGGGAAGTTCCCGCTGCGATAATGTCTATTTTTGAAAACGCTTTCAGTACTAAAAGTGCTTTTGGTGGAACTGCAGCGGCGGGTTTTTCGGCAATCATGTTGAAAGGTGTGCAACGCGGTTTATTTTCTAACGAAGCTGGGCAAGGTTCTGCTCCAATTGCCCATGCTAGTGCAAAAACAGATGAGCCTGTTCGAGAGGGTCTCGTAGCAATGACCGGTCCACTGATTGATACGTTAATAATTTGTACCCTGACCGCATCTACAATTTTAGTTACTGGCGTTTGGAATCAGAAATTTGAGCAGAAATTTGACCATCATAATTTGGAGGTTGCCAGTACAATTATGGGTGGTTCGCCCGTTCTACATAGTGGCAATGTTCAATTTGTGGATGGAGCACTTCAGAAATATGTATTTGAATATAACCATGCAAGTATTGACCAACATAACCTCAAATTGGACGGACAGTCATTTTCTGGAATC
>CAZRWM010000015.1:0-31824 GCA_964603885.1 uncultured bacterium | reverse complement strand
ATTGCAGAGAATAGTTCTTCATGACGCCCTCAAAATAAGCTAACATGAAAGCAAAAGTACGTAGGTCACCGGTAGCCAATGTCATTTCACGCAGAGCCCCGATGGTCGCTCCGAAGTTCATGGGATTTATTTTCAATACATCAGACTCCTCATGGGTTTTGAAGGTATTCAATCCTTCATCCCACATTTTGTTAACCATGAAATCGTAAGCTCTTGTACTAGCACGATAAAAACGCTCTTCTCGAGTAACTTTGAAGGCCTCCAAAAAAGCGAGTACCATCTGAGCCTGATCTTCCAAATTTCGATTTAAGAAGTCTCCTTGCATTGACCTTATTTCAAAACTTGTTCCAATACCGCCATCGATAGCTTGCATATGACGAACCATATACTGACCTATTGCATAAATAAGGTTTCCCGTTACATTACGAATTTCCGAATCGTCGAAAAAATACTTAAAAGCTTTTCCCAAACCTTGCATGACTAATGCAACATCTCGGGCCTTTATCTTACGAATCGGCTTAACGAGTGTTGCCGTAGAATAAAGTGCTCCAGAGTTACGATCGAAATGCATCAGCTCAAGATTCTTCAGAACAATTTGAACAAGTTCCTTACAGAGGTGACGAGAGTTATATGAAAAAGGAAATTCTTGTGAATCATCAGGACCATCTCCAAAGACTTTACGTAAAGATAATCTGTGTGGATCGCTCATTCCATAAAATTCACTTAAACCAATTAGTAGAGCTCCTAGGTCTCTGGCATGAGACAAACGCTCTTTAACGTAATAGCTAGTGGGAGCGCCATCTTTTTCATCAAATTCAACCATCAGCGTATTGGGGATATAGAGTAGCTGCTTGGTATCGTAATAATCCGCCGGAAAACTGCGGAATTTAACACCATCGAAACCCAGGCCATATCTTAACCACAGCATTGTATTAACCATCTCATAAATAAGAATCTGAGACTTATAGCCTGCTCTTGGAGTAACTCCGACACCCTTATTATGCTCCGCTTTTAGGTAATTACCTGCCAGCTGAGCCTTTGCAAATATTCCGAAACCTAAATCCTCAGTACGAATATTTTTATTCATTTTTTTATCTGCCCAGTGAGTACCCTTACCACTAGCAAAATCTGGCTTCTGAGTGAAATGTGGATCGCCCGATACAAATTCAGCATAAATTGGAGAGATATTCTCATTTCCATCGTATCCCGAAGCTTTCTTGAATAATTCCAACCTTTTGCTTAAATATTCTGATGGGTCAATCTTTGAGTTGCGCGCTTTAAGATGAACCATCGGTGCATGCTTCATGGCTAAGCCCATCTTACTGTGTAGAGCTAAACTTTCTACATTATAGCGCCCTATGCCAAACACCTCGCGTACCAGAATTTCCTCGAGATTTTTGTTGTAGGCTATCCCTGCAGTATCTAATTTTCGAGCAAATTCCTGGCCTGATTCAATGAGCTGACCAGCTGCAAAGTATGAAGATCCACTAAAGCTTCGAAAATGTATCGACTTTAAAATTTCAAGCTGCCTTTCTACAATTCGACCCTCAGCCGTAGGACGTTGGAAAGATAAGTCCGGTGCAACAGGCGGCTGCTTTTCGTAAATTGGATCTCCGTGGGCTGAATTGCCATGCTTCTGATAATGATGGGCAAAAAAATTTCGCGTTCCATCCCTTTCAGAAAAATGATCCGCCTGCAAAGCCGGCACTAATAAACTACTAATTATCGTCAGGATTGAGATGCGTTTCATAACATTCCTCAGTTCCAGGTTCCCCATCCCGCAATGGGAATTACCTCTACAGTTTCACCTTTATTAAATACAGACTTTCCCTCGGGCAAAAGTACTAGACAATTTGCCTTAGCTAGAGAACCTATAGCACCCGATGATTGATTCAGGTTTGTATCTACAATGTTACTCTGGCCCTCTACTCGCAGTATTCCTCTCAGGTACATATCGAATTTAGCTGATTTTTTATGAGCTTTTATTAAAGCAGCAGTCACTCTACAAGTTTGCCTTCTCCAGCCACCCAAGGTGGCAAGTGCATGCGAAATAAAAAGTGTGCATGCAACAAATGAGCTTACTGGATTTCCAGGTACTCCAAAAATCACACGATTTCCGCGAGTAGCAAAAATCAGTGGTTTTCCAGGTCTGACAGATACTCGATCAAAGTGTATTTCATAACCTAGATTCTCCAATACTTCTCGCGTATGGTCATATTTCCCAACACTAGCACCTCCAGAAATTAGAAATACATCGTGCTTTTCAGCATGGGAGATCTTCTTCTCCAGGTCCTCAATACTATCCTTGACATATCCATGGTTGGTCACACGCGCTGAAAATGGAGAAAGATAAGACTTGAATAATTCTCCATTGCAGGACCTAATCTGACCACTATGAACTTTCTCACCCTCAAATTTCAACTCATTACCCGTCATTAGATAACCCAAGCTCGGTTTCCGAACGACCGACACCTCGTAAATTCCTTGAGAGATTAAACAGGCAATCTGGGCTGGTCCTAGCAACGAACCTCCCTGTAAGAAACATTCGCCACTGCGCAAGTCCTCACCTTTGTATCTTATAAAGTCACCCAACTCTAGATCTGGCCTGAACTCAACATAGCCATCATTTAAAATATCAACATCTTCCTGCTTCACGACACAATCTGCACCTTCAGGAAGACTTGCACCAGTGAAAATTCTAGCTACATTACCCATGGGTAATACTTTTTTTTCTTGAGACCCGGCAGCTAACTCCATAAGAATTGGAAGACGTCTTGGTAAATTTTCTAAATCCGATTTGTGCACTGCATAACCATCCATAGCTGAATTGTTAAATGCTGGGGAATCTTCACTCACTAATATATCATTAGCTAAGGCGTGAAAAGTCGCCTCACGTGTGGGTAAGGTGTCCGACGGTCCAGATTTTAATTTATCCGTAATTAGAAAACGCGCATCATCAAAGGACAGCATAAAATAAGCCTCCGTCTTTGCTTTCGAATACTTACCCAATACTTGATTAGCTTTTTTAAGATGATTTTTATATAAAAAAAAATTAGGCCCATATTTGATGAGCCTAAAATCTCCTAAATTATACGAATTCTCGTCAAACGAGTATGCAAGAATAAAAAAATTAATCTCTTACACTATGTCGCAAAACAGCCTTTTCTTTTGTGGGCTTCATTAACTCCGTCAAAGGCCCATCACCAGACTGCTCTTCGGTAGTTAATAATTGAGTTTGTTGGACATCAACGGCTGGCTGATAAGGAATTGCCTTAAAACCAGCTTTAGGATTATTTAAGTCTAGAGTGATACCTAAATCAGGTAGTTTATTGATACCCAGTTTAATATTTGTTTTGGAACTAAAACTGGCTGTCCTAAATCCCCACGCACTAATTAATTCTACGATCTTTTTAATATTATACTCAGCTTTTAATTCAGGATTTCCGTTAAGCGCCTCTCCACAATCCCCACTTGTAAGATGTTTCACTAAAGCAGCTCCATTTTTTGACCCTACCGAGCCTGAGCACTTTGAACGAACTAATTCGATACCATCAAGGTCTTCAGCACTCTCTAAATCGTCTCCGTCTGTAACCGAGCGATCACCAATGTAACTCTCATTATCTTGTATATCCGAATTTTTATCGCCAAAATTTTTAGAACCCTCTTCTGTCTGGAGATCCTGTGATGACTGCAAGCGCTTCAAAAAATCCTCGTCCTTAGTCGTAGTCAGTGCATCAAATCTGCCTTTCGCTCTGTTATCAATTGTCGCTCTGACATCCTTCATGTGTCTTTCAAAATCGGGCCGATCGGATGCAAAATATTTTTCAGGAACCTCCTGTAAAGTTCCTTTAAGTTCCAACAGATTTTTTATCTGTTCGACCGTTTTCTTTTGCTCCTTCTCACTCTGCTGAGAATAATTCTTACCACTCTCCTTCACTAAAGTTTTAAGTTTGTAGTATTCCTCTACTTTCTGACTAACTGCTTTTTTAGCATCAAATTTTAGATCGTCTTTCTGAGATTGATCCACGCTACTTTGGTCCGGACTAGCTATCTTATCATTGGAAACGCGAGTTTTTTCCTTACCTATCATCTGTAGCTGGGGAACCTTTAGCTCGTTCACTGGAGCTAATGACTGACTTATTCCTCCAAACGTACTACTTGAATTCTTGAATTCTTCGCGCAACTGCCTGTTCTGGTCTGCCTTAAACGTACTTATATCGCGCATCGTATTGCTGCTTACGCCCTCAAGATCATATGCAGCGTTCTCTGCGAAATTCACATTAGCCGTAATAAATAGAAGGAAGCAGATTCTTAAAGGATTTTGTCTCGCTCTATTCGTTTGCCTAAAACCCATAAATACTCCTTTGCAAAAGCAATTGTGAAAGTAGTCACAGTGTACTCAATGTTAAGACTCCGTTAAATAAATCTTAAAATAGTTGTAGAAATCGTCAAGTCCTAAATGAAATCGCCACCGTCTTTTTAATTAAATCTTCCAATTCACTGGCTCCAGACCATGATTCTTGAGGTATTGATTAGAACGAGAAAAAGGTTTTGAACCAAAAAAGCCGTTGTGAGCAGATAACGGAGATGGATGTACCGACTTTATAATGCAATGCTCTCCATTTATGACGTCTTCTTTACTTTGTGCGTCACGACCCCACAATATAAAAACCAAATGATTTCGTTTCTTGCTCAAATTCCCAATAACAGCATTCGTAAAATTCTCCCAACCTTGCTTACGATGAGAACCTGCCTTTCCAGGGCTCACAGTAAGCACGGTATTTAATAGAAACACGCCCTGGCGGGCCCAAGAACTCAAATTCCCGTGGGACGGCCTCTTTACACCGAGATCGCTCTCAAGTTCTTTGAAAATATTAACGAGGGAAGGTGGTGGTTTAGTTGGCTCTTGAACTGAAAAACACAAGCCATGAGCTTGATGAGGACCGTGGTAAGGATCTTGGCCTAAAATAACAATTTTTACATCCTCGAAAGGGGTCAATCGAAAGGCTTCAAAAATTTTTGATCCTTGGGGATAAAAACCATCGCCGATTTTTTTTTGTTTGATCAGGAATTCCTTTAATTCGGCAAAGTATTCTTTTTGAAATTCTTCAATTAAAACATTCTTCCAGCTTGCTTCAATTTTGGGATCAATACTCAAGCAACCCCTCCACGAATCCAAAGATTTTTGGAATTCTTAGCGCTGTAATGATGACAGATTGCCAAAGCTAAACCATCGGCAGCATCATCTGGCTTAGGTCGCTCTTCCAGGCCTAAAGTGTTTGTAACCATGTACTGCATTTGATGTTTTTCCGCATGTCCATATCCTAGGATCCTCGATTTAACTTGCACTGGAGCATATTCCTCGAAGGGAACCTCATTTTGCTCGAAAGTCAGCAAAATAATACCCCGAGCCTGCGCGACTTGGATTCCTGTACTAACGTTTTGCTTGAAAAATAACTTTTCTACGGAAGCCTGATCGGGCTTATATCTTCGAATCAATTCTTGCATGTCTTCATAAATTACACGCAGACGAACTCCCATGGATAAGTTCGCAGCAGTTCTTATACAACCATAGCTAATGCATTCAAGATCTCGTGGGCCGTGTGCATCTACTACCCCATAACCGACAGTAGCGAGACCCGGGTCAACGCCAAGTATTCTCACAATTTTTCCATAGCGGCTTCCATATCACTTTGGGACGCCTCGAACGACGAAAATACCTCTTGAACGTCATCGTTATCTTCAAGAGTAGTGAGCATTTTTATCATTTTGACAACATCATCACCTATCAAGTTTACTTTCAATTTTGCCCTGTAAACTATACCCGACTCTATTGCATCTACCTGTTTCTCGATGAAATAATCTTGCACTGATTGAAAGCTTTCGGGCGTGCAAATAATTTCATATGATTCCTCATCTTCTAATGACAAATCGTCTGCACCCGATTCGAAAACATGCTCCATAAAATCATCTTCGCTACCCAATTCTCGCGAAAAAATAAATTGTCCAATACGCTCAAAATTGTATGCTACCGAACCTGGTGAACCCAAGGAACCTCCGTGTTTTGAAAAAATATGGCGGACATCAGCTGCTGTACGATTTTTATTATCGGTCAATACTTGCACGATAATACCGACTCCGTTTGGCCCATAACCCTCATATGTACCCTCGACATATTCAGCGCCCTCCAATTCACCAGCACCCCTTTTAATTGCTTTATTGAGAGTATCGTTAGGCATGTTTGAAGATTTAGCTTTTTGGATAGCGGTTCTTAACCGAGGGTTCATTTCAGGGTCTGAACCACCCATTTTAGATGCTACCACTAGCTCTCTTATGATCTTTGTAAACACCTTTGATCTCGCCTTATCTTGAGCACCTTTACGATGCTTTATGGAGCTCCATTTATTATGTCCAGCCATACTAAATCCTATTTAAATTGTTATACCCAAAAATGTTCGATACAGTAACATAATGAATTCTGCGCCACGACTCAAACATATTTTTTACGCTTTGAGGATGATTGAATTCCTAACATCTCTCTATATTTTGTTACTGTTCGTCTAGCTACATCGATACCACGAGCTTTTAGTAAATCGGATAACACTTGATCACTTAACGGCTTTTTAGGATTCTCCTCTGCAATAGCTTGTTCTATTATCTCTTTTATCCTTAAGGTAGAGATCATTTCTCCGTCATCCGACCGAAGACCTCCCGTAAAAAAATATTTCAATTCAAAAACACCTGCCGGCGTCTCTGCATATTTTCCATTGATAACCCTGGAAACAGTTGCTTCATGTCTATCAACTCTTACAGCCACATCAGCAAGAGTTAAGGGCTTTAGACCTCTAATCCCACTAGAAAAAAAGTCATGTTGAATTTCAAAAATACACTTAGCTACAGAGAAAATAGTTTCTCTTCGTTTTTCGATACACTGCCTAAACCATAAAGCTTGACTCAGTTTTTTACGTAGATACATCAGCTCCTGTTTATCTAAACCCTCTGCATTCTGAATCTTCTCTTGATAGTATTTATTAACACTTAAATTTGGAATGTAGTTATCGTTTAATGTTATGTCAAGCTGATCTTCTTTGAAAGAAACGAAAAGATCTGGAGTTATCACCTCTGCGGTACTTACTTCATGTAAAAATCCCGAAGCAGGCCTTGGATTTAAGCTCCGAATCGAATCTACTGCTTCAGCAATTTTTTCATAGGTCGCACCCGTAGAAGCTCTGATCTCCTTCATTCGATTATTTGCTAGATCCTCCAAATGATTTTCAAGAATTTGCCGTATCAAAGAATCATTTAATTCCTTTTGGTGATATTGAATCAGTAAACATTCTCTTAAATTTCGAGCTGCAATACCTACAGGGTCGAAACCCTGTATTAATACTATTACACGCTCGACTTGATCCTCCTCAACCATTAAGCTATTCGCTACCCTAGCTAAATCCTCACTCAGATAACCATTGTGATCTAAACTGGCAATAATATATGAGCCTATTCGCCGCTCGATAGGATTACTAGAACTGAGGAATAATTGTTCCTCTAAAATATCTTTAAGGTTCCTCCTTCCAGCAACATATTCTTCGATGGACGACTCCTCGAAATTATGTCCGGAGTTCACATATGCACCTGAATATTGATCTTGACTCTCTGCAAAATACTTTTCAAAGTCTTTTACATATTCTAGTAATTGAGTTCGTTCCGTCTGAGGTTCCAAATAGTCTTGCGCTTTAGCAGCATCGACCTTAGCAGGAGTTTCACCTGCTTCAAGAACGGGGTTTTCCATTATCTCATGTTCAATCATTTCATGAAGCTGAGTCTGGTTTGCTTGCAAGACCTTGACCGCCAACTGCAGTTGAGGTGTAAGCTTGAGGGTTTGTACCTGCTTCAAGGCAAGTTCTTGACTTAATTTCATAAAATTCAATCGCAGTTTATAATTAGCGAGCCCGCAAGCTGGTGAACTGATAACTTGTTGGCATCACGAGTGTCCAAGCAATTCAATAAATATTCCGTGACAATTTTTTTTAAGATTCCTTTGCCGGTAATAATTTCTAAACTAGTCGGATGGTTCATCAGAGCTCTATCCAGGAATTGTTCCAACTCGATTAAAGCATCGTCACTATTATGACCGCGTAAATCGATACTTCTGGAAGACGAAGGCTCCACTTCTACACGAACGTTTTTGTGACCTCCTGAGCCCTTCGAACTTTCATCTGCTGAAAGAAATTCAAGCTCCTCTATCGCAACTTGAATCTCGACCTGACCTAACCTGACCAGGGCCTCTGCTTTATCATGGTATACTTTTTGCACCACCGCTGTTTTATTATAGCCAATTAGCCTTACAGTGTCACCTTGGGCTATGTTATGAATGTAACTAAACCTTCCATGACTTTCAATAATCAATTGTTGAGCCTTCTTCAACTCCTCCTGTTTGATAGCTAACTCTTGATCCCTACTTTTTCGATCTAATCTTTGTTTCTTAGCCGAACCAGAATCAGATTCGGAACTTCGGGACGTGCTCTCGGTCAATTCACGAATAATCTTGTGGATTTTACGTCGAGAATTCCTCAAACTCCTCTGCAAAATTCGCTCCCGATCATTTTCAAATTTTTCCAAAAAGACATAGCCCGTTTCGATTAACTGGTTTAAAGATTGCTTTAGACGTTTGGAATCTTGCAGTAATATTTCCAATTTTATCTGTTTCCTCTTTTGGGATTCCAATATATTACTGAGCTCAAAGTGTTGCTTACCCAAACTTTTTCTAGCGCGCTCTATTATCGACACTGGCAAATTAAAACGTTGTGCCAAATCAATGGCATAACTATGTCCGGGAGTTCCCATTAAAAGTTCAAAAGTTGGCTTCAGACTCTCTTTATCAAAAACCATGGAGGCATTCTCGAAGTAATTGTCTTTTTGAGCCAATTGTTTCAACTCTCCAAAATGAGTCGTCACAATAGCAAAAACCTTCCTACGCTGCAGAAACTGACAAATCTCTTGTGCTAGAATCTGACCCTCGCGTGGATCGGTAGCATTCATAATTTCGTCTACTAGAATTAAACTTTCAGAATCAATTCTCTTAAAAATTTTTCTCCATTGTCTCAATCTCGCTGAAAAACTACTTAAGGAATCACTTAAACTTTGCTGATCACCTAGATTGACTAATACCTTTGAAATTTTAGGTAATAAGCAATATTTAGCTGGGACTTTCAATCCCAACGCCGCATGTAAAACTATGATACCCAGTGTCTTCATGCAAACAGTCTTACCTCCTGCGTTAGGTCCTGACAAAATAACAATTCGAGACGGAGGCTGAAGAGTAAAATTCTGAGCTACTGGATCATCAATAGCTGGGTGAATCATCTCGGACACCTCAAAAATTTCGCCATCCAATTGAGGTCGGCACGAATAGTTGAATGAATTGACATACTGGACTTTAGCCTGGCAGAAGTCTAACCATCGCAAACACTTGACGAGCTCAATAATTTGAGGCGCTAAAGCTAAACTACTCAAGAATAGGTCCCTAACAATACGATTTACTTCGCTAAACTCTGCCTCCTGAAGCCTCATCAATTGATTATTTGCATGCATTAAAGGCGTTGGTTCAAAATAAGTAGTCTGTCCACTTTTAGAGCGACCATGTCGCATGCCATCTATTCGACCGCTGAAATCTGTCTTCCAAAGTAAAACTTGACGACCCATGTGTTCTACATGAATGGGCTCTTGTAACATAGATTGGTACTTTGGATCACGAATCAAATCCTCTGCCAATTGATTATTTAAACGAATTTGCTTAATAATATTCGAGCGAATTTTAGCAAGCTCATTACTCGCTCTATCCAAAACATCGTGACCATCTCCAAAAACTTGGAAAATTTGTGCACTGAGCCTCTTAATGTCTTCACTTGGTTGGATTAAGTAATTTCTTAAAAGATTATCTTCAGGAGCTTGATTCATAAATCCAATATACTTATCTAAATCTCGTCCCCATTGAATCAATTGATCTTGGCTAATTTGGGACTGTCTATGCTCTAATGCATGTAATCCATCGTCCCTCGTTTCAGCAAATGGTAGGACGTAACCTTCAGACATTAATACAGAAGTGGCATCTAATATGTTTAATCGATCCTCAACCTTGTTCGCATCAAATTCAAGAGTCCATTTTTTTACTAAATCGATCGCTGTAAAACTTTTCAAATATTTGCAAATTCGTTGAAAAAAAAGCAATCCGTCCAACTCATCGGGAATGGCCCATTTTTGAGGATATTCATTTTTCATTAACCCATCTTATAATCTTTTTTGATTTAGTTCATCGGATCATGCGCAAACAGAACTTTATTAAATAAAAGAACTATGCAATCCTCCATGGGTCATGAAAAATCCTCAAGACCCTCATCGTCTAAGCGTAGCACCAATGATGGATTGTACAGATAGGTATTGCCGCTATTTCCATCGCTCATTGACTCGTAAAGCTCTTCTTTATACTGAGATGGTGGTTGCTCGCACAGTAATCGAAGCTTATAAGCGCGGTGACTTATCCAAATATTTAGCTTTTGATGCTTTTGAAAAACCACTAGCTCTTCAATTAGGTGGAAGTAATCCCAAAGAGCTGACCGAAGCCTCGAAAATCGCTATGCAATATGATTATGACGAAATTAATCTAAATGTAGGGTGCCCTTCAGATCGGGTTCAATCGGGACGTTTCGGAGTTTGTCTAATGAAAGAACCCGATGTAGTTGCTGAATGTATGGCAGAAATTGGAAAATCCGTTGATATTCCAATTTCGGTCAAAACTAGAATTGGTGTCGATCAGAATGATTCCGAAGAGTTCCTGATTAATTTCATTAAAACTGTATCTAACGCCGGAGTGAATAATTTTATAATTCATGCTCGGAAAGCTTGGCTTAAAGGATTGAATCCTGCCCAAAACCGAAATATACCAAAGCTTAATTATGACAGAGTCTACAGTGTGAAAACTCGATTTCCAAATCTTAAGATAGAGCTAAATGGAGGAATAAAAGATCTTGCCGAGTGTCAATTTCACTTGGAAAAACTAGATGGAGTTATGCTTGGAAGATCTGCCTATGAGAATCCTTGGATTCTTAGCAATGTAGACTCTACAATTTTCGATGAGGTAGACCCCTACCAATCTAGAGAGGCTTTGATATTATCCCTGGTACCGTTATGCCACAAGCTTATAAAATCTGAGGTAAGACTACATAATTTGGCTAGGCATATGAGTGGCCTATTTAAGGGACAGCCTAAAGCAAAAAGATGGCGTATACGCATGCAAGAATTACTCAAGCAGAATCCCTATAATGCAAACTTCCTGAAAGAAAGTATCGATGTATTTTACAAGCCTTGACTCATATTCCGCTAGAATCGAAATGATGCATCTGTATTTCTATTTCAGATATACATTTGGCCAGTAATTCTAGATCAATGGGACAGGGTAAACATTTGACATTCTGTTTCTCACAATAGTGGAAGAGCTCAATTTGCTCTTGAGCGTTACTCAAAATTACAATGGGGAAGTACTTACCTTCATTTGCTCTTAATTTAACCACACAATCTTTCACCAAATCTAAACCGAGGTTCGTATTCAAAATCACCAGACTGAAAGCCTGTGAATCTAGACTTGATATTAATTCATCAGCGTGAACCACTATATCAAGTTCGCAACCCTGTAAACACAAGTAATCACGCAACCTGTTTGCGGCGGGTCCTTCATTATGAGCTAATAAGTAACGAAATGGCTTAGCATTTAGTCGCTTCATCCTGAAAAATGGCTCATAATCCTGAGCCATTGATTTTTCTTTGGCGGCCACAGGGACTGTCCAAATAACTCGCGTACCCTGCCCCACCGTCGACTGCAGAGAAATACAACCTCCTGAATAATCCGCTATTGCCTCTGCAAGCGCCAAGCCCAATCCGGAGCAATGCCTTTTATCCCCGATCAGCTCTCCCCCCAAAGAACCTTTAGTAGTATAAAAAGGGTCAAACACGTAAGCTAGATTCTGAGGGGCTATCCCACGGCCGTTATCCACCACGATAATTTCTATATGATCGCCCTTATTATCAATGGATATTTGAATTCTGGAATCGCGATGATCTTCTAAATGAAAAAAAGCGTCACATGCATTTGTGACTAGCTGCTTCAGAACCATAAAGAAATTTGTATCACTAACCTGTAAAAACATATCTAGCTTCTCTTTGCGACTCACTACGTAATCTACAGATTTAAAGTTCAATTCTTTCCTTATGTGAGTATCAAAATCATCTAATAAATCATCTAAATTACGAGAGGAAACAACTACGAATCCGTCTGTATGAAGTTGGCTAATATCTCTTATTAGGGAGGTCGCACGCTGTACAGTTTTTTGCATGGAGTCCAGGCTACTTAAATGCTTAGGATCATTTATCGAATTAGTTAAAATTTCCAATCCACCTTGTAAAATCATTAGATGATTATTAAATTCATGATTAAATCCATTAATAAGAAGTTTCATCGATTGCATTTTGCGTTGACGAGTATGTGCCCTATTTATTTGATAACGACTGACTAAACTGTTAATTCTGTAACTGAGTTCCTCATAATCCGGTGGTTTCATTACGAAATCATCCGCTCCATAAGATAATCCTTTTTCGAGATTTAAATCTCTATCAACACCAGACAATATTATGATCGGAATAAATTCAAATCGAGGCGTGTGACGTAGAAACTTTACAAGATCCAAACCTGATGCATCAGGCATCATCAAGTCTATAACAAATATATCTGGAGTCTCATCTTGAACAGCGTTGGCGAAATCTGCAAAATTATTTACAGTTATTATCTCGTATTTTTTGCGAAGTTTTTTTTGAAACAGTTCAGTCAATATGGAATCATCATCCAGGTAAAGAATCTTAACTGTCATAATTTTTTAACATTCGACTTGGATATAACACGTTAAATTATATAGTTCTGTGATGATAGTTTACTTCACTCGACTTTTGAATTCCATAGTACGGAATAACCGCGATATTTTTCATGATTTTCAAATCTCTCAACTACTTTTTTGTTCGGTTTAACCGCTGCGAATAGGTCAAAATGAGGGTTATTCTTATCATTCGGTTTGAAAAATCGGAATCTAAATGAGGAGTTTGCCTCAGATCTTAAAATTCTTCTATCGAGCTCTGCGTACACCTTACTTAAGTCCAGCCTTGGACTACTTAATTCAAAATCTACGAAAAACACTGTGTTACTACCAATTCGTTTTACCTTTTCACTCACTAGGTGATAGTTCACTTTTAGAGAAGATTGCATCATTGCAACTTCAGGCACTCTCAAACCTTCTCCGTTACTTACTTGATTGTATTGTCCCCACCACATGGCTACAGTTAAACAAGCCAGAGCACTCATACCTAAACTAACCCGTTTCATAAAGGCCGAATAGGACTCTAGTTCCATAAAACTATTATCTTTAATTTTTGAATTATATTTGCTCACAGTTATCTTAGAAGGTTTATTCACTAGTTCCTGGGATTTAGTAGCTGAATCAAGTTTTGTTGAGGACTTTTCCTCTAAATTCATATCATCCGAGGAAGATTTTTTTATAATAACTTTTGTATTCTTTTTTGCGGCTCTTAACGAGTCAGGTAAATCCAAGCCAAATCCGTAATTTTTACCCGACTTGCTCGGCTCAGTTTGCTTTAGTAAAGCAGTATTTTGGCAGTCATTTAATCTTTCAAAAGTCTCATTCTTTAAGCTAGAAAATGATTTGCCGCCTTGGCTATTCCTTAATTGACTACCAGTATTGACATTGTGTGCATAATTTTCCTGAGCCTCGGGACTAACTAGAATTTCCTCGTCCTTCACAACTTGCTTCCCTGGAATCTGAACCAAAGAAGGTCGGTCGAGATTACTTTTTTTATCGTTATCAGAAGAATCGCATTTCCTTAATTTTCGAGTATTCTTTATTTGACGTGTCACATTTCTCCGAACATTCTGTTGCTTTGCCTACATGGCTCAGCTTATTTGAGCATCTATTTCTAAATCGACCAACTCTTCACAGAGTTAAATACCACTTGTAAAAGTCTGAGAATTCTGAATGGTCAGAAAGCATAAAATCTTACTATTTCCTGAGGTCTTGAAGTACTGACTTAAAGTTATCTATTTGCTATGCTTAGCCCTATGAGGAATTCAACATTATTTGTCACTGGCGCATGTGGCCTAATAGGTTCGGCAATGGTAAGATCGCTTTACCCTCAGTTTGATCGCGTAATTGGCGTTGATAATAATCAAAGACGTAAATTTTTTGGGTCCCATGGAGATACATCAGAAATTCGCCAGCATCTAAGTGAAAATATCGAGAACTACCAGCACAGTGAACTTGATATCCGTAATCGCGATGGTGTAATGCGACTTATAGATGAGACT
Source organism: uncultured bacterium (assembly GCA_964603885.1). Lineage (GTDB taxonomy): Bacteria > Muiribacteriota > UBA6191 > UBA6191 > UBA6191 > JAYZAC01. The sequence continues at coordinate 17,405 of CAZRWM010000015.1, read as the reverse complement.
CAACCATCAGCTATTATTCACTGTGCAGCCCAACCGAGCCATGACCTTGCCGCTAGTATCCCATTTGAAGATTTCGAAATCAATGCACTATCTACATTGAACTTATTAGAGGCCGCAAGGCAATTTACGCCAAAGGTAAATTTTATATTTCTGTCTACAAATAAAGTATATGGAGATCATCCTAATTTGCTACCACTCAAAGAACTTGAAACTCGATTTGAATATGCTTCAGAGGCTAATAAAAATGGAATCGACGAATCTATGAGTATTGATCAATGCACACATTCTCTTTTCGGAGTCAGTAAGGTGGCGGCAGATTTGCTAGTACAAGAGTATGGAAAAAACTTTGGAATATCCACAGTTTGCCTACGAGGCGGCTGTCTAACTGGCCCCGCTCACCGCGGTGCAAAATTACATGGCTTTCTAAGTTATCTGGGTAAATGCTTCGCCAAAAAAATGAGTTACACTATTTTTGGATATAAAGGCAAACAAGTGCGCGATAACATTCACTGCGATGATGTGGCCAATTTAGTACGCTTAATTCTGGAAAAACCTGTTGTTGGGGAGGTCTTTAATCTCGGTGGAGGTGCTGACAACGCATGCAGCATGCTCGAGGCGATTTGCGCTTTTGAGTCAATTTCAGGACGAAAATTAAATTTAGAGTACTCAGATAAAAATCGAGTCGGAGATCATATTTGCTACTACTCGGATCTATCCAAGCTTAAAGCAAAATTTCCTAGCTGGAGAATAGAGACAAATCTCGAAAAGATTTATTTAGAAATTTATCGCTCCTGGGTCGGTTAATGTCATGCAGTTTCGTTGAAAACAGGACCTAATAGCTCTCTGTTATCCACCAGCCACTGGTAAGTATCCTCCACAATCCGTTCCAGCGAACATTCAGGCTGCCAACTTAAAGCCTCGTAACTAGATTTTCCATCCAAAAGTAAAACCGGTACATCATTCTGATGAGTTTTATTTATAGGTTCTATGGGGATATTTCGATTACTAATTTGCTGGGCCATTTTGGTTAGCTCCATCAAAGAAGTGCTATGTTTTAATCCTCCTGCAATTTGATATAGATTTCGCTGGCCTATATTCGTCATTACTCTAATTATCGATTCAACTGCATCCTTAATGTGAAGTACGTCACGCACCTGCTTTCCACTACCCCCAAATCCGAAATATTTTAGAGGTTTTTTAAAAATATGAGCCGCTAACCAATAAGTCAGAAAGCCTTGATCGACTTTACCCATCTGCCATGGTCCTGCAATGACTCCGAACCTAATACTACTAGCAACCAGTCCGTAAGTACTCGCATATTCTTCAACTAGCATCTCTGCTGCAAGTTTGCTGGAACCATATAGTGAACGACAGCCTCTGTGCGTGGGTGTCTCAACTGTTAAACCTTCTGAGGTCCGGAAAGATTCTTTATCAGTGGGCTCAAGCCAATGAAATCGAGTATCGCACTCCTGAAGAGGAATCTTTTGTAACAAAGTAATGGGATATACTCGTGACGTTGATATGAATAAAAACTTAGCATTATTTTTCCTAGCCCATTCTAAGCAATTAATAGCTCCAGACAAATTAGTATCAAGTAGATATTGGGGCGAAGAATCTATACCTGCCTGCACACTGGGCTCAGCTGAACACTCCACTATGAAATCAGCCCTAATATCCTGTAATTCCTCAGGATTTCTTACATCACCTTTTATAAAAGTTACTCCAGCCCCTTCAAGACGGGGCAATTGTAAGTGTGATCCCTTCCTGATAAGATTATCCAAGCATATAATCTTACACTCAGGCATTAAACTCTTTAATGCTAATGCGAGACTCGATCCTAAAAAGCCCGCACCACCTGTTATCAAAATACTTTCGAATTTCAATCCCATAAATCAATCCATATAACCCAGTTTTTTTAGTCGCTCATATTGATCCGTACCTAATGGAACCTTCAAAGAAACTTGGGGCCGATAAATATCTTGATGACTGAAACTTGGCTGATCTTTGAAATCTAATAGGTCGGTTAATACTCTCCCATCCATTTCGTAAGGTATATCTAGTCCAAATAAATGTAATAAAGTTGGGGCCACATCTTCGAGTAGAGCCGGAAACTTCAATTGAGTATTCTTGATAGTTTTCCCTCCAGAACAAAACAAAACACCTTCCATTCGATGATTACCAGAGTGATTGACTCCAGGCTCATCCCAAAGCATATTGCGCTTGAACTCTTGACCACCTCTAGAAATAAAAGAGTAATTTCTCATATTAAGTATCAAATCTGGTGCCTTCCAGACAAACGGGCCATGATAGGTCTCTTCGGCGAGATATACATCATCCACTACCGACTTACCGCCTTCACGCAAAGAGAGTAAATCTTGAATTAACTCGCCTCTTATAAAGTAATACTCTTCTGAATTTGGTTCAATCCATCCATATTTAAACCGATCTCTGCGATGTAAATACACATTTCCAAACAAACCTGCAACAAAACATTTTAATTGCCTAAAATCTAGAGCATCAAAATTCTTCTGCTGAGGTGGAACTCGTTCTTGCCAGAATCTAAAATTACACAGAAATGAGTAAATCCTACGAGCAAAATACCCTCCCTTCCAGCCCGGATGACTGCACATTGCATCAGTTAGAGCACTAACATCAAATTTGAGATAGCCTAATTGCAGTAAATAATGATTTAGATAAATATCTTTTTCGAGTTCTCCAAACCCATGATCAGAAACTATAATTACCGTGGGTGAACCTCCGATAGCATCGAGTACTCTGCCAATTGATTCATCTATCTTTTTAAAGACATTTCGAACGACATGCTCGTATTTCCATCCACGGCCACCAGTGATAAAATCTTGTTGAGCATAAAACGCATGCAGCACTCTGTCCAGACCGACCCAAACATGACACAAAACATCAGTCGGAAATTCACGCCTCAGGTCCAACAACAAATTGGTCCTTGCATCAATCATAGAAAAAACCTGCTTCACAAAGTAGTCTAAATCCTCATACCAGAACGACATAACATCAATCAGAATTTCAGAATGGTTTCTAGAAATATATTCCTGAACTCTCGGATTCGCGCTCAGCTCAGAGATTGAAGGGGTATGCATTCCTCCCAGCATGTAACTAGTATTTAATTTCATAGTTTCCGCGGGAAAACTTAGAGGCATATTTATTACGCCAGTACTTAAACCAGATTCTTCGAAATAATCCCAAAATCCTCGAGTTTGTCTATCAACACTTGTATTTAATTTCGGCTCATAAGCTCCCAGAGGTACTTCACCAAAATCGAAAATACCATGTTTACCTGGATTAACCCCACAGGCAAAGCTTGACCACGCTTGCGGAGTAAGAGGAGGAATTGTTGATAACAGTGGGTTATAACTGCCTTGATTTGCTAGAAATTTTAAATTGGGGAGGTCTCCTTCGTCCATTAGTTGACGAGTGAGATAAAAATCAGCCCCATCTATGCCAAAAATAACGCATTTTTCCACCGAGTTCAGTGTAGCATGATTAATGGACACCATGGATTTAAGCATTATTATAGTTAGTCACGGACATGAAAAATTTCTTTCTGACCTTATTGAGAGTATTTCTAAGCAATTAGATTCTTCTAGATTTGAAATTCTTCTGCTACACAATCTACCATCTGTTTACAGCAGTTCAGTACCAATAAAAACTTTCAACAACCACACTCCTCGGGGTTTAGCCGAAAATCTCAATCTTTTAATTGACAAAGCGCAAGCTCCCGTTAGCCTGATCTTAAATCCTGACACAAAGTTACCTAACAAGTGTTTGGTGACCTGTTTGGAAAATCTAAAACCAAATCATATTTTGAGCTGCCCAGCTTTTAGTATGGATGGTAGGAGATTAGTAAATTTACGACTTTTTCCTACTTTGAAAGACATTTTACGAGAGCGCTTTTTAGACCCCCATGCCAGACTAAGAATACAATCTAAACTAGAATTGAACCCAAGCAATAACTGCTGGCTTCAAGGGTCATTCTTGATGGGAAATACCGAAATTTTTCGAAAAATAGCTTTCGATACAAACTACAAACTTTATTTCGAAGATGTTGATTTTTTTCGTAGATGCAAAATGCTGGAGATTCCTATCCAATATATCCAAAAAACATATTACATACATCACCACTGCCAAGCCAGCAGCAAAGCACTTTCAGCTGAATTTTGGATACACTGCAGATCGGCATTCCGCTATTTTAGTGGATTTTAATTAAGCTTTCAAATAGCACTTAGTGGGACTATGTACCATACCCGTACCCTGTGATCGGTGCGACCTAACTATTAAATCATACTCCCTTACCCTCCAATCGTATGCCTCGTTTGTGACCAATGAAGCATATTCATCCGGCCATATGGAAATACTTATGGTATATAGAGAGGCTAGGAGATTGAGTTCTTCAAATTCAAAAACAAGAGTCGCTTGCCCTCGGCAAAGATCTACTCTCTCATTCATTCTGTAGTTGTTAGTCGCCATAACTAACAAATTATCATTACGAAAAAACTCCAGACGAAATAATGGATTATATACTTGATCTAAATTGACTTTGACGGTCACCTCAATCTTTAAGGTTTCTCCAGAACTTATAGTTTTAATTTCGTGATCATCTCTATTTAATAGTCTTACAAACTCTATGCTTATCTGATCCGCACTTAAGCCTCGTGGTGCAGGCGGCAAAACACTAGGTGCATACAACCCCTTTTCTTCGCAACGCTTCAAGTACTCACCTAACACCTGATCGGTGCCGGAATGCATTATAATTTGCCCACTTTCCAGTAATAATAATTCGTTACATAAATGTGCAATTTCAGACATATTATGTGAGGCAATAAGCAGCGATGCACCCTCGCGAATTAAGTCTCGCATACGGCCCATACATTGACGCTGAAACGCTAAATCTCCCACTGATAAAACTTCATCAATAAGTAACAAATCAAATTCTTGATACAGAATGTAGGCAATACCTAAACGCATTCTCATTCCTGCTGAATACTCTCTTACCGGCCGGTGAATGAATTGACCTATGGCGGCGAATTCCAAAACTGTTCTCAACCTTTCATGTAAATGCGAATCGGGATATCCATGACAAGCATTCATCATAAATAGGTTCTCGTAACCACTAAAATCAGGATGGAATAAAAGATTGAGATCAATCGCAGTAAGACATTTTGCTGGACGCTTAATCTCGCCTTCAAAGGGTATTAGTCCAGCAACGGCTTTTAGTAGACTACTTTTACCTGCTCCATTATCACCTACAATTCCAAGAGCTTCTCCTTGCTTTAATGAAAAACTTATTGGCTGCAACCCCCAATGGCTTTCTCCTTGAAACGGATCCGATTGAGAGAATAGCGTACCAGCTCCTCTGGGAGTGTCGTAACGAACGACAAGATTATTAACCTCTAAGTTGCCCATGAGTTATGCTATCAAATTCAAGCATGAACTGCGCTTCTGGGATTTTCAATTGTGATAAACTTGGGCTTATGTTTGCTGTAATTGTTAATCAAGAAGCTAAAGAATATTCCCAAGAATGTTTAAATAGAGTTCTAACCTATTTAGAGATTCACAATAAACCCTTCGAGGTTTTCGTGCTGGACTCAATAGACAAACCCTCTGAGGTCTACAAGCGCGTCCTAAAATCTCTGCACTCAGACATAATATTATTGGGTGGTGATGGAAGCCTTAGACTTTTAATTCAAACTGCTATGGACCTCAATATCAAAAAACCTGTTGGACTAATTCCAATCGGTAGATTAAATAGTTCATCAGAATGCCTTGAAATTCCTTTAAATATAGAAGAAGCATGCGAAATTGCTTGTATCGGATTTCAGTATCAAATTAGTTTAGGAGTTGTTGAGCCTAATGACGGAAAAAAATACTATTTCCATCATTCAGCGAACGTTGGTATAGAAGCAAATATAAGGCAATTTTTACCATTGATTTCGGGCGAGCTTATCCAGCAGAATCTGGATCCCTTTAAGTCGATTAAGAGGACCCTATTTGAAAAACCTATGAAGTTCGACGTACATTACCTAAATAATACATTGGTTGGTACAAGTCTTATTGTGGGCAACGGTATGCTTTTCGATAAACCATCAAATCTAAGGATCAGAAGACTATTATCTGATAAGCTTCAGTCGCGCTTACTTACGAGTGACAAAAAAGTTTCAGTGGTAGAATTTCTTATCAGAAATAGGATCGGTAATTACCCTGAAATGAAACAAATTGAGCAATTTAAATCTGAAGAATTACAAATCCATAAACCAAACATACCAATTCTTCTGGATGGTGATTACGTGGGTAGTACACCTGCTAAATTCAGTCAACTAATAGGTGCTTATCCAGTCGTCAGTCGTTATCACCAATTTGAGCCTGCAAAAAGTTCTTAAATCTGGCGTAAAGATTCCTCTAAAAGAGCGAAAACCTCCTCGTTGTTTGAACACCCACACAATAATTCTCTAAATTTAGTATATCTAGGACTTCCCCTGAGATATTCTGGCAAACTTTTTCTAACCTGCCTGTAAATCCCCTCCGGTTTGACTGCATAGGTCACTTCTAATTCAAAATGTTCTCTCGCTACTTGGAGTCGCTGTTTATCTGAACGCTTCACAAGGTAATTATCTCCACTAAAGTACTTCTGAAAATCATCAAAAATCCATGGATTACCAACTGCCCCTCGTCCTATCATCAAACCATCGCAATTGGTCTCCTGGAGCATTCGAATACCGTCTTCAACGCACATTATGTCACCGTTTCCCATTACTGGAATATCTAGAATTTGTTTAAGTCTTTTTATATGCTCCCAATTACAGGTTCCTACATCGAACTTATCTTTCCGTGAACGAGGATGAAGAGCAACTGCAGCTGCACCGGCTGTTTGACATATTTCGCCCACCTCCAAGTAACTTTCTTCACCAACACGAGCTCCCGAGCGCATTTTAACGGTAACTGGTACCGGACTTGAATTAACCATGGAGGCTACTAAATCATAAACTTTTTTTGGATGCGCCATTAGAGAGACACCGAAGCCATTACTAGAGATTTTTTTTACTGGACAACCCATATTTAAGTCGATACTTATAGCGCCAGTTAATTCAACAATCTTAGGTAGAGCCTGTTCCATGAACTTTGGCTCTGCACCAAAAACTTGTATAGAGAGCGGCTTTTCAAGTGGCGAAGATTCAAGCATTGAAAGAGTCCTGGGATTATTTTGTGCTACCAACCGCGCATTGACCATTTCACTTATATTCAGGGTAGCACCGAATCGACGGTAAAGAATACGAGTAGCTAGTCGAGTATAACCAGCCATCGGGGCGGCTATTACAGGATAATTAAACTTTTGATCACCTAGAAGGAAAGATCTCTTAGTCACTGAAACTTTTTGCTGAAGCATCCGTAGTATTGTCTGACAATTAAAGCGATGGTACAAGTTCTTTAGCAACTATCCAGTAGCCAGCAAGGGCCAATTATGAATAACAGAATTCTATTAAGTATTGCAGTAAGCGCGTTAGTTATTACCCATTCTAATTCTAACTCACATCAATTTGATTCGCGGTATTCAACCAATAATACACAAAATCTGCAGTTGGGAAATCAACCTCAAATGGGCCTCGCAGGTGGAAACACAGGTCATCCTAGTCATCTGCAACCAAATCCAATGATTTCAACTTCAATACCCACGGGAATAAATCAAAATATGCCTGTAATGGGTAACTCCATCGCCGACAGTAATCTGGGACCCCAAATGGGTTTTGGCACAAAACCGAGTGGAGGATCCTTCATCGATCCACAACTTTCTCTAGATAATCCTTTTATCGGTATGAGTCCCCAAGAATCAATGTTAAATCCAGCACTGCAAATGGATGCCCCAGGTATAACAAATCCCTTCAGCATTAAATCCTTGGTGAACAACGCTAATTCCAAAGTCAGTCCGCAAGAGCTACAGGCTCTACAAGTTGCTGTGCAAGCATACACAGATGGGAATCTTGGTGATGCCCGTCGTCATTTTAGCTCCGTCACGGAGCGCTTCCCAGAAGGAGTTGCTACGGACCGTGCATACCTTGGTTTAGCAAAAATCGAGAGAGCCTATGGAGCATACGACGTTTCGAGACGTATACTAGAAGCTGTCATCCGTAAAAACCGAGACTATGAGTCGATTATGTTGGCGAGAAGGTCTTATAAAGATTTGCAAGCTGAAGTACAGAGATCAGTAGCAGCAGCAAATAGAGACATGGAAGCATCCTATGCAGTTTATAAACAAATTGGCTGGTTAAACATTTTCTCTAAAGTCCGAGCGTATAATGCCTATAAAAATGCTAAGGCAAATTTTGAAGGAATATTAATATCAAGTAAGCAGTTTGATCCTATATTCTCGCAGGTTAATATGACTACACCGTTACCTGAGGGAAATTTACCAAATGATGAGCAGCGAAATCCGGTAGATCCCGATGTACCAGGTGATGTCCAAACTGAAATCGATAACCAGCTGACCATTCAGACCACCCCATATACCCCACCTAAAAAACAGGCTAACTTTCTTAACCCGCAGGTAAATGGGAATACGATTCAGATTACTGCTGATCAACTTCTAAGAGACAATACTCCAGAGAATTCCGTGGAGCAAAAATCTAACATGGATACCCAAGTCACTAGCCCTCAAAATTTTAGCGATACCACACAACCCAAAGCTGCTAAACCTATATCTGAAATGAGTCTCGACGAAGCACGGGTGGCTTACCTCGATATTTATGAAAAATTAAAGCAAGCATTAAAGGGTGACGACACGAAGTTGAAGCAAAAGCTACAAGTTGATTACAGGTCAGCTTTACATCGTTACAACGAGCTTCGCACTAAATAGTTTGTGGATAGATTGCCCTTTAGTTTGAAAGAGTTATGCAGACTGATTCTCCAACCAAATATTGTGTAATTTCTTGTATTGCTCAATCTTAGCCGGCTTCTCCGAAGGAATCTTGAAATATCTGCTAACCTCTTCTTCAATGATTTCCCCAAACTCTGGGCTTGAGAAAAACTCAAAGCAAGCCTTTTCGAATTTTGCTCCCAGTGCTTGCTCATAAAAGGCGTAAAAATCACGTGTGGAGTAGTGCTGATCTGCTAAATCTTCATACAGGTCTAGCCTTTCATGGTAGCTTAAATCCTCCTCCTCAGATCTGGATAGAATTGAGAAATAACGCTCCCAATCATGCCCGAAATTTTTCTTCTTGCGATCGGTACACACCACAAAAAGCAACCATCGAACTGTATTTTTAACGAGATCCGGAAAGTAGTAGTGTAAACTTACCAAGCTTGAATCTGGGTATGCATTAGCAAAGTCAATTGGATGCACGTCTCTGTTGTCAGTTAGCAACACTTCACAGGAATTGTGATCCCAGCTGTAGAACGCATTTATTATTTTGCATATCTGTTTCACTTCTCGATCAATCTCAGGAGCTAAAAAATCTGGCTCTACCAATTTATCTTCACCACGCAGATAACGATCATGAGAAAACTCTGCACTCGCATTGTAATGCATCGGAATGACTTGTGGGCCCATTCCTACGCAGCGTATGAACTCTTTGTAATCGATAATCGCTTTCTGCAGATTCTGTGGCTTTGCACCAGACTTTTTATATGCAATTTCCAGTTGTTGAAAGTTTTCTACCTTTTGAACGCCTATCCAGCCACCTCCATCTTGAGGCTTCAAAAAAGCTGGGTAGCCAACAGCCTCTCCAATTTCTTCTAAATTAAACATCTCATATTCGGGGAACACTAAATCTGAGGAAATCTTACTACTAAACTCAAATTCAGAATTATCTTCCTGGGGAATGGCAAACGTGGGAGGAATTTTAAGTCCTAACTCAAACATCTGTCCGTATGAAGTATTTTTGTTTATAGAAAAAAACGAGCTCATATCATTCAATAGGTAGGTACGATGAGAAACCCTTTGGAAAAAACTGTTGTGGTGTGGGTTCCAGTGTGCTCCGCGATTAATTATCGCATCACACGTTGTCCGAGCCTGCAACGTGTCATAAGGTCTACATTTAATCCGCCGCGTGCAGACCTCATGAATTTCGTCATTCCAAGGAATTTTAGGAGCCAGGGCGATAACCAACTTCTCGATAGCTTCACGAAAAGAGAAAGCATTGGGATCCATTACCCCGATAGTCTTAGTGACTGTTTCCATAACTTCTCCAAAAATTTTAATCTGACAGCAAGTAAAGGCTCATACTATCAGGATACAAAAGTTCTTTTTGACAGATACCATCATTCTTCAAATAATTCTTCTTCCAAACCGTCCAAATCCTCTAAAATCTCTTCCTCATCAAGCATAAGGGGTCCATCGACTTCTCCCACCTCTTCAAGCTGAGATTCAATATGGCCCTCCAGTATTGCTGACAATTCCTCATCGATACTCAGTAGACCATCTTCACAATACTCCTCGAACCAAGTTGCTAAATCTTTATCTAATTCAACACCTATGGAAATCTTGCTCACGAGCTTCTCCTCTAACAAAAATCACAAGTCTGGCTACTGAGGAATTTAACATCGAAAAAGGTCTAGACTCAAGAGTGTTTCACATCATTCTTAAACTAAACCCAAATTAGAAACGAAAGAAATCAACTATTTGGGAGAAGAATCACCGAAACCTTGGTTTCCGGGATAAACGTCCGAACTATTCCACATCTGGTGGAATTGCGTTTGAATCTTTTTGTTCTTGGTCGGTATCACATACTCAAAAAGATCACCATTTTCATCTACTACGAACAATTTTCCGTTCGTCAATCGCAACATCGCCGGTTTACCAGACATCTTGATTTGCCTCAAACGATCAATAATTCGATTATATTCAAATAGCCCTTTATTCTTATCTATGAAGAATAAGAAGTCGCCCTCCGCTGCCATTGTTTCCACAGAAACGTCGAAATTTAACAAGTGAAATTCTAAGTCTTCGTACTTAAATACCCGTCCGTCTTTCTTCAACATATATAGAATAGAATTACCTGATACTAATTGAATAGTATTACGTGACGGATCCACTAACTCGCATCGTTCTGAATAAGTATCGTAGTGAAATAATCGCCCCCAACTATCCAACATAAAGAGAGCGTTGGCGCCTTTGGCAATCATGACTTCGAAATTTCGATCGTATACCAGTATTCTATTAGTATCGCCCACATAGACTGATAATCCCCCGCTACGTTTCAACATGTATAACTTGCTGCCGGACGCCAGAATCTGCTGGTTGGGTAAATCACCATCCAAAAGATGTAAATTTCCATCATGAAATCTCCAAACACTGCCATCCTGTCTTAGCAAAAATATACTGTCTGCTACCGCTTCGATTTGGATTATTTTATCGGGTAAATTGAGAGGCAAATATTTACCATCAGATTTCGAATAAACTATTCCGTAATGATCTAAATAGTACGTTCCTTGCTTACTTGACGATACATCCACGACGTTTTTTATATCATGCTTTATCATGTTGGCCCACTGAAAACTGTAAGCTAATGTGAATACTAGAAGGTACTTAATTATCAAAGAAATTCCGTTCATCGTTCGTCCATATCATTAAAATAAATGTTTTTAACAAGAGCCTCAGAGTATACTACTTATCGATCAATCAAAAGGTTGCCTTGTATAGAGAATTTCTTCAAATTCCAGTAACAAAAACATCTCGGCTTCGTCAAGCCATACCGATAACTATTACAATATTTTGTCTTCGACGATTGGTCATTCTCAATGAAGGGTAAATCATGCAGTATTTTCGAGTAGGAATGCTCTATTTCCAAGAGCCATTCTCCAAGGAATTGGATTATCGTATATCACAATTGGAGCCCATCAAAAGATTGGATGGAGAAGAAGTTCAAATCTTGGTTGAACACATTCCCATTCAGGAATATGGACTTGACCTGCCGTATCAATATGATTTCGTTGTTGATCGTGCGTCTCATTATTTTAAGCTTGGAATCTCAATACTCATGATGTTGGCACACCGAGGTGTTCGAGTTGTTAATAATCCATTCAGCTTTCATTATTTTATCAACCGTAAAGATGTGGGTTATCATGTGGCCCACCAATTAGGCTGCAATGTGCCACCAACCTATGTCCTACCTCCTTGTAAAACCCCCTTCTTTAAGGAAGACGATTTTACTCATCACCAGTTTTTTGACTGGGAAGGTATGATAGATAAGGTCGGTTTTCCTTGTTTCATTAAGCCCGCTAATGGCCGGGGAGCTCGCGGTGTATCAAAATGTAATAACCGTATGGAGCTAATGGAAGCCTACGATAAATCTGGTAAGGAAATAATGGTTTTACAAGCCATGGTTCCAAGTGAAGTAGAATGGCAAGTGCGATGTCTCTGCGTAGGTAAAAGCATAGAAAGTGCAAAATATATTTTCCGAGATAACGATCAATCTGAATATTTAGATGATGAAGATTTTTTACCACCTGAGATTAAAAAAAATGTAATTGACCAAAGTCAAGTTATCTGTCGCTCAATGGGCTACGAGATGAATAGTGTTGAATTTTTCATTGATAGTTCTGGAACTCCTTGGGCAATTGATTTCAACAATCCCATCCCAGATGGACGACTAGAAGCTTTAGGTCCAATGTGGTATGAACGATACCAGAATCAAATGGTACAGCTTGTCGTTAACGCTGCCTTAGAGCCTACAACGCCGGATTTCATTCCTGACGTTAACAATTACGCACAAATTTCGCGGGAAAACATTTCCCGAGAAGATCGTTTCGAGAAAGCCCTTTACTTGGCAAAGAAATATTATGATAGAGAAGACTCAACCTAAATCGAAAGTCACTTGACAAAATATTCAAGTAAACATACTCTAGTGGTCAGCAGCCTGTGTAGCTCAGTTGGTAGAGCAGCTGATTTGTAATCAGCCGGTCGGGCGTTCAAGTCGTCTCGCAGGCTCTAACTACAACCCGCTAAATAAGCGGGTTGTTTTTTGTTACCACGATCATGCACTCGGAAGGGCTTCTTAAAATTGTAGTAATAGATTAGGACCTCAAAAATAAGAGTATGTTCTAGTGAAGCTCCCGAGCCGAATCTATCAAAGATTTTCTAATGAGATAATACCTGTAGCCACTTTGTTTTCAGTCCCCGGAACTGGTATGGCTTGATCCATCAGTAGTTGTTTGACTTCATCTGAAGTTACCTGACGCTGCAAACTCTCTTGAAGCTTCTGAATAATCAGCGCGGCCGCTCCTGCAACGTGAGGCGCGGCCATTGAGGTACCCGAGGCACGCATATAATAGCCTTCTTCATGAGTCATTGAATAAATAGCAGAACCAGGCGCTGCGACATGCACTGTCCGAGTACCAAAATTACTAAAAGAGGCAATATTATCCGCAATATAAGCTGTAGCCGCTACCGAAATCACATTCTGATAGCAGGCTGGATAAACAGGATTCGCATCATTATAATTTCCCTTATTACCAGCCGCGGCGACTACTAGAGCACCTTTTTGACTGGCATACTCGATTGCATCGTGCAATAATTGGCTCCAATTAGCTGCCTCAGGGGGACCACTCCATGAACAGTTGATAACCTGCGCTCCATTATCTGCTGCATATAAAATTCCCTCTACAACCGCACGTCTACTACTTAAGCCTCGGGAGTTATGAGTCTTGACAGCCATGATTCGTGATTGTGGAGCCACACCATAAAAGTCAATTGTCGGCTCCCAGCCTGCTATAGTTCCTGCTACATGACTACCATGTCCGTTATAATCCATGGAGTCGGATGTCAGATTGAAGAAATTATATCCATAAATATCATCGACATATCCATTACCATCATCATCCAAACCAGTCTTGCCATTCAATTCTAATGAATTAATCCACATTCTATCTCGAATAGCCGAGTGATTGTGGTTAACTCCACTATCTACTACTGCAACAGTGACACCGCCTCCTGTAAAACCATTTTGCCATGCTACCTTAGTTCCTATTCTATCCACTCCCCATAATTCTGGGGGCAATTGCTCCGCTCCGTCCTCAACTACTGGCTCTATAAAAATATCGCTATCTTTTTCAATATGTGTAAAAGAGCCACTGAAAGTATTAATTTGCTGACCCTCAGGAATTGAAGAAAAAACAACCCAAAGAAGTTTCGGATGCAATCTTCGGACCCGAGGAAATCTCTCCATGAAATTCTCTAATACATTTTCCTCCGAAAACTTGATCATGAATTTACTATTACTTGGAAGTCTACCTCTAATATGCCTGTTTAAAGTTTTTAGAAGCTTCGATCGAAACATGGAAGAAGTTTGTAGATTATGTGTAGCGTAGTCTCTTAAATGCTTCAAGAGTGAATGATATTTATTTGGTAAAATTGGAGTTTGCTCCAGATTAAAAGCCAAGTCCACCCATTCAATATCTAGATCATCCATTCTCGAAATATTCAGATTCAAAAATTTAATCTGCTCGATTATTTCCGGAATGGAAGCCCTCTTAAATACTTTACTTGTGAAATTTCCGGCACAAACTTGAACTAGTGATGAAAATAGTAGTATTAGAATCGGTAATTTAGACATAATTAGCATCTCAATCTCTTTGGTAAATTTTTAACATCCGGCAAGATACGCTGAACTGTTAAAAATGTAAGTCTTTTATCGTTTATTTTATGAAATTATTTTTTTCTATGGAGAAAAGATACTCAAGGCCCGCGGGTACTTCTAATTCCAGATAAGTTTCACCTATTTTCATCCAGGGGCCAACATGATATAAATGCCGAGGGGTGGCAAGAAGTTCATACCACTGATTTACTATTTTTAATGTTCTTTTAGTCTTATAAGCAAAGCCAACGGGAATCTCAGCTGCGAAGTGAATAGCTTCGATTTCACCATTTTCGGTTAATACTTTTTGAGACCAACCCTCGGCAGCATCAGGAAACATTTGAAGGAAGTCTTCTTTCAATGAGGCCTCGACAAGTAAAAATTCTTCGCTATGCTCGAACTGACTTACAGTTCGCTCTTCAGTCCATATCAATGAGTCCTCTGTTCTCAAGAGTTTACCCCTCCTGTAAGCCACAAAGGGATGTCGAAATCCATAACCCGGGATATCTGAAGACATAATGGCTCTATTTGACCCTAACGACTCTATTGTTAAATAATCCTTGAGCTTTGTATTCTCGTTGGAAATTAATTTACTCGCGAATATTAAGCTTAGAATAATCGTAAAAAGCCGCCTATAATTAGTCTGTTGTAATCTCATACTCTACTGATCCGCTAAGCTTTAATAATTATTCTGGTACAATCCGTCGGTGAGATACCAATCTAATAGCCTAGATGGTGTAATAAACTTGCAGTAGTTCACCCCACCGTCGCCAATAAATTCTCCGATCTCTTTATATAATGTTTGATTCTGAATTTCATATCTACCATTTGAGCCAATGACAAGAGGATCACGATTCGATAACCAGAGAAAATTAGATTTGTATTTTTTCTCCGCTCCAATACCAATTCTATTGCCAGAGTTTCGATACCGACTCAACTGCTGATCATTTAGCTTTGAAAATGCTGTTTCCATAAACTTTAATTGCATTCGTGAGCATGAATTATCAATAAAACGAGCATCTGCCCAGTGAGCATCTGCTACAGCTTTTGCTGACTTCATTTTGCATAAGATCTTCTTAGGTGCTGGAGAACGAGAGCTAGAGTTGCGTGAGTCATTTGGCATTACCTTGTATTTGTATGCGTGTACCATTGCATCGCCGTTATATGACATATTAACTGTCGGTTCTAACATTGAGAATGAGCTCGATTTAGTTATCTCAGTCACTTTAATTTGATACGGAGTTCCAGATCCCATTCCATTTGCAAGAATTTCATCCTGGACAATTTCACAAACGGAATTATCCATTTGATTCAGCTCAAAAAATGAATCTAGAATCGGCGAGCTGAAGTCATCGTATTCACGAAGAACGTTAAGGTTTTCTTCACTCCTAGAGTCGAAGCTAGAACCTTTATGATAATTAAGAAAAGCTGCCGTCGCTCTAGCAATCCGATTACGGCCTATATCAACCTCAATGGCAGCTGGTAAGTCGCCATTCATCATGGAATCTTTTAACGCGAACAAACTGTGATTCACGCCCTCAACCAAAAGAATGAGCTTATGCCAATAAATCATTTCGTTAGTTAAGGCTTTAGGTTCGTAATCACGAGCGATATACGAAGGGCGAGTTATGCCATCGAGTTCACCTGAAATAATCAACAGCGGCTTTTCAAAAGACTCATAATCGTCGTTGTGTGATCTAAGTGAGCGCTGAAAAAAGGAAGAAAATAAAATCAAACCGGCATATTGATTAGCAATCCTTCTCGCCGCAGAAGCTCCCCTAGAATGCCCCGAGACCCAAATTCTGTCATCTAATATCTCCTGCTGTTCAATTTTCGATACATAGCGCCTAATCTTCTGGATTTTTGAACCCAAATTGCGAACTGAAGAGGATTTATTTCTGTAATTAAGATTCGCAATCCATAGGGGAAAGTCAGCTTGATATTGGATTCTCTTTAGTAAATCAATATATCCCTCAGGTCCAATCTCAGGGTGCGGCACAAAAATCATTATCTGCGTCTCACCCTGCTTTTGTTTGAGAGGCTCAAGGATAATATCACCTCTGTAGGACTGCTGAGCTTCTAAAGAGTAAAGCAGACCAGGTACAAGAATCAATACAATTACACGAATTAAATCTCGAGTCGAAAACATTACAGATCACCTTCAGTTAAACTTAGTAAGTGATACTATAAATAAGGATTATTAAGTAAAGGTCAATGAGCAGCCACTAAACATCACGAACATGTGAAACATTGGATGATAGTTTCAGCCCCACTCAACAATAGCCCTTCCTACAGGCGCTGCTAGTGACAGACTCCATGTATTTCTAATATTTCCATAGGAATCACTGAAGTGGCGGAAATCTCAGTACTCTCAAGTTTGATGCGCGGGGCGACCCCCGCTTGATAGGCTTCGAACCAACGACTCGCACACAGACACCAGTGATCTCCTGGTTTGAGCCCCGGAAACCCAAATTGTGGAACCGGGGTACTGAGGTCATTTCCTTGGCTTTTGGTATAATCGAGAAAGGTCTGGTCCATTATTGCACAAACTGTGTGCTGACCTGCATCACTCTGGCCGGTTCGACAGTTACCATCTCTGTAAAAACCAGTCAACGGATCGCATCCACAGACGACCAACGGTTCGCCCAGTACATTGAGATTAGTTTGTTTGATCATGTCATATAATGGATCTACCGGTGCTCGTTGCACAAGTAAGGTTCCAGTACGGACCCCAAATTTCATAACTCCAAGTTACACGCTTGAACTTTTGATTTCAGTTGACCACAAGCAGCTAATATATCAGAGCCT
>CAZRWM010000014.1:0-33601 GCA_964603885.1 uncultured bacterium | reverse complement strand
AATTATCTGCTTGATTCTGTATGGCGAAATACTCACGATCAAACTTTAATGGTCAGTGTGGTCATGAGATTAAAAAATAGATGAAGATAATAAACGCTCTACATCCAAACCATCGAATTCTTTCTCAACTGCTTTTTTTATTGTGTAATATTTTTTTATCAAATCACGCTCGTTGTAAACCTTCAGATTGGAAACTTCATGTGCGAATAAGGTCTGAACGATAAATTCACAATCGGTACGATGTTCTGGTTTAACTAACATAACTGTCTCCCTTTCTAGTCTTCAAACTCTAACAAATAATCTAAAAATAGACCATGCTATGATTTATTCCTAATGGTAACTTGCTTTCAACACTACAGTCTTCCGATAAATAATCAATGCGTGTATTTCTATTTTTTTTATTGACCCTATTCTTAAATGGATCAGTCAGTTTATCAGAAGCCTTTTTAGGTAAATTGTTTGGTAAAAGACGCGGTCATATTGAACGCCCTGGATTTTACTATCAAGTAAAACATGGAGACAGTTTCTACTCTTTATCTCGTCGCTTTCATTTGGATGTGAGTAAACTAAAGCTAGCAAATCGAATTAAAGGTAACATTTTGCCCATGCGTCGGATATACATCCCAAGATCTACATACGTCATTAAACCGGATCAACTTTATGAAGAACATCCTCATCCAAAACCTCATCTCAAAAAAATTTCGCAAGATATAAGCTCAAAAAAAATTAAGAAACACACAAAAAAAACAAGTTCGCCTAGAGAAATTTTCAAGACAAAACTTAATCAAGTGAAATTCTTTTGGCCCGTTGATAGTCCAAAACTATTAGACCAAGGTGGTTTTGGTGAGACTAACGGTGAGACGCGTAATGCTGGAATCTTATTACAATGTGAAAATACCGAAGTTAAACCCTCTAGAAAAGGAAAACTCGTATTTCAAGGAAATTTAGACGGATACGGAAAGACTGTTATTTTAGATCATCTTGACGACTATTTCACAATTTACGCCCATCTTTCGAAGATCAAGCGATACAAAGAGGGACAGTGGATTTCAAGGAAAAAATCTATTGGATATACTGGTATAGTCAAAAGCACTGGGGAAGCCGCCTTGCATTTTGAAGTACGTTACTTAAACAAAGCAATGGACCCGCTACTATTTTTAGACAGAAACGATTTAGAAGCTGCGGCTACCGAGAATTGAAGATTTACATGAACTATGGAATTAAATATTATGGAGGCTCATTTGATGAGAAGGGTTCCTGGATCGACGAGCCTCTACCTCATATAGACGATGGCTTCATTTTAGTTTTCACAGCTGAAAACTGGCCTTTTCGTAATCAACTTTTACGACAAATTTTTGCAACAGTAGGTATGAATTTCAAGCCTCTGATTCCTGATTTCTGTCAAACTCAGCCGTTTGAGAGAGCCAGAAGAGATTGGTGTGATGAAGTGAAGCATCTACTAGAGGTTCATGGGATGCTCAAAATAAGTCTAGAAGTGCGTGATGAGGTCAAACAAGTCTGTGAGAACAAGATTGAATTTTAAGCCGTGATCAATTCCTCTGTAGACTTATTATTAATACAGTGCCCAGCTTGGGGGGTCGAACTACCTCCCATCAATCTCGCTCTTCTTAAAGCTGCTGTAATAAAATCTGGATTTAAATGCGAGGCCTGGGACTTAAACGTTCAAAGTTATCAACAAAGCCCGAAAGAGTCCCTGCATCATTGGGATAAACATAGTTTAACAACGTGGGTTAACTTAGAGAGCTTTAATCAGGAAATCCTTCCTCTTATACAAGATTTTTTACGCTCTAAAGCCAATGAAGTTTCTTGCCGGAAGATACCACTAGTTGGAATGACTATTGTTGACACAACGGTACATTCTAGTAATTTCCTAGCTGAGGAAATCAAGAAACTAAATTCTGAAATATGTATTATTGCTGGCGGACCTGCAATGAGCTTCAAGGAGTGCAGAGTAAGGTTATCCCAAGATTTCGACTACTATCTTGTAGGAGAAGGCGAAGAAGCTATCGTGGAATTCCTAAATGGCTTTGAAAACATCAATACTTTTCAGAAATCTACGATACCTCAAGGGTTTTACTCTGCTAAAGAGGATTTACACAGGGATTTACCTCTAAGAGAACTTTCTTCTTTAGAGGAACAACCTAAACCTGATTTCACAGACTTTGAATTGCATCCATATACCGAATCGGCATTACCGATGATTTCCACGCGCAGTTGTCTTTTCCAATGCAAGTTCTGTGCAGACATACACAGTATGGGTGGCTTCAGAAAATTATCCTCAAAACAAATTTTGAGAGATTTACGTCAAGTTCACAGACTAGGCTATCGTAAAGTCTGGATGAATGATCTCCTCATAAATGGAATCCTTAAGGAACTAGTTGAAGCTTTTGGAAAGTTCAATTCTGAAGGTTGCCGTGTAGAGTGGATTGCCTTAGCGACTCCAAATAATCAGTTAAAAAGGGAAACCCTAGAAACTCTCGCAAGTTTTGGTCTGCATACATTGAATTTCGGCCTTGAAACCGGGTCTCCTAAAATCATGCGAGCAATGGGTAAAGGGTTTAATCTTAGGCAAGCTGAAGCTGCACTTCAAAGAACGAGACAAGCTGGTATTGAAACTCAATTAAACGTAATTGTCGGATTCCCCGGTGAAACCGAGGAAGATTTTGAAATGACTTTAAATTTTCTCGAGCGCAATCATAAGTTTATTAGCGGCTTCACCTCCGTTAATACATGCATTGTTCTACCAGGATCCGAATTAAGTCGTCGCAGAGATTTTTACTCGATTGAGTTTCCTTCAAACATGAATCCTTCCGAATGGTTTACAGGTACGACAAACACACCTCTAATACGTGAGAAGAGACTCGACCGCTTAATTCAATGGATTCAAGAGCACAAATACGATATCTATTGCTGCAACTCTTGATCTAAAAATTCTCACTACTCCACTTTGAAGGAATAATCATTCGTGCCAGTCTTCGTTGTTTACCCGGTGACTGGTCTATAAAGTATAAATGTTTACCATCAGGAGAGTACTCCAAACTTCGACCGACATGGATTGAAATCCTTTCGGCCGATGAACCGTCAACATTTGCCACATAGATTCCGTTTTCAGATGAATCTGAAACCGAATATGAGATGTGGTCATTATTTGGTGAATAAGTAACCGAATGACTACTGGCAGTCATATTGTTGATTGGGAAACGCAAAGTCAGATCTCCATTGGCTCCATAAGGAACCGTGTAACCACCAGAGCCATCCTTCGAATACAAAATTCTATCTGAGATTCCAAATTCTATACTGGAAAACTGATTTTCTGAAATCTGATCATTCCTCTCTGGAATTACTGTAATTTGATTTTCAATTTTCCATCCACTCGCTCGTTCGACTAACTCTGAACCA
This sequence comes from uncultured bacterium, assembly GCA_964603885.1. Lineage (GTDB taxonomy): Bacteria > Muiribacteriota > UBA6191 > UBA6191 > UBA6191 > JAYZAC01. Next base: position 30,181 of record CAZRWM010000014.1, on the reverse strand, counting down.
AAGATAGCTCCTGTTGTTTCAAAATACTGGTACACGAATCGGTAACCCATCGGTGCAAAAGCAGGCTGCGAAACATCCAGACTGTAGGAAGTCAGCGGCGTGATCATACCGCCACTACTGGATATTAAGTTTAATCTATATAAGCGAGCAATGTTAGCTTCATTTTTCTCTACGTACAAAAGCTGTCGACCATCATTACTCCAAGTCATTCCACGATCTTCAGCAACCCTGGCTCTGGAACTGATTCGAGAGTTATATGCTACTCCAGCAATATCCATGATGTATATTTCGCGATGTTCTGCATTGTTACCTGGAGCATACTTAGCATATGCAATTTGATGACCACCAGGAGAAATTGTCATCTCGATGGCAAGCCTATCTTCAGAAAAATGTGAAATATTAGTTAAGTTAATGGTGCCGAGATTTAATTCACTCTGACCAGCCTCGATTGTGAAAGGAATTTGGGTAGGATAATAATCCGGATTAGAAACCTCTAAAATATAGCTACCAACAGGTACTTTCGAAAATGAAAATCCCCCTTGATCCATTCCATCTGACAAAATTTCAAATGGCTCAATCGCAGTACCAAGGATTTTTATAACCGAGTTTTTAGCCCCTGAGCGCGCTTCCAATTGAACGGTACCCGAGATGTCAGCCTCACCTACGGGATCAAGATTCTGCAGTTCTACCTCATCTATGACAGTCAATCCTCCAGCCTCAAGACTAATATCTTGGATAGTTCGATTAGCGTAGCCAGGGTAGGTTATTACCACATCATACAAAAATAAAGAATTCGAAGCCTCGTCACGATAGGTATAGGCTAAATCTGCAAATTCATATTCGCCATCAGCTAAAGTTGTAAGTGATTTACCCGTACCCACAAGACTAACTTTGACACCAGCATTTGAATTGTGTCCCTCAAGCATTACTTTACCGCGAATACGCCCAGAGGGACGGATTTGAACTTCACGCTGGATGTGTGTAGCCGCGTCGATACTCAAAAATCTTCTCCGAGCCAAATACTTGATTCCCGATATAGTCTTTTCAGCGATCAAGTCATATACACCTGGGTTAACCTTAGAAATTGAATAACTTCCAGACGCATCACTTAGAACTGATTCTGAGCTGGCTAGGGTATTTTCTAGTCGCACAGCAGCTTGCTCCACTGGCATATTGTTCAAATCTAATACCTTACCGTCCACGACTCCTGGTGATGGATCAAGTAAAGGATGATTGGCTCCTGTACAACCTGATAAAAATGCCAGAATTGTACAAATGAGTAAAAGGTAATATTGAGCTTTGCTTTTTTTATTCATAGTTCGTCAAAACACCTTTAATAGGAGGTGAATTTGTTATTTAATGAAACCTACATAGGAATTTATCGTACTTTCAAATGAGTGCTTTAATGATCTGGTGCATGATTCCTATGCGCGAGTCGTCGTCTAGAAACCTCGGAGTTGAAAATGAGTGGTTCAAATTTTGTAAAATTAGTCCTATTTAGTCTTTTTTCCACCTCACTTTTGTCCGCGCCCGGTGTGCAGTTACATAGTCAAATCCAAGAAAAGCTTCAATTGTTAGCTACAGTGGATAGTGAAGAAGACCGGCAAAAGATTCAAGCGGAAATTTTAGAATTACAACAAGAAATAAACAGAGTGGCCGACGAAAGACAAGGATTAGTACAGGGTAATGGGCAGGCCCAATCTCCACTCAGCGGTATGAATAATCGTTTTTTAAATAGGGATACGTATTTTTACAGAGGTCCAGTGCCTAATCCGAATGCATTCACGCCATTTCTAAATCAATCTTGGCAACGTGGCTACGGAGCCAATAATTTCGTTATGGAAGGCGCTCCAGTACCGGTCCTGAACCACAGAAATCCTTACATTAATGAAGTCCCAAACCCGTTCGCTCAACCAAGAAGAAATCCGTACACAAATCCTTGGGAAACTGGATTTCGGAGTGCTGGTTATCAAAGACCCGGGAGTCAATATTTACATCCAAATCGCTTCTTATATCCGGGATCACAGTTTAACCAATACCGCCCAGGTAACGGTTTCAATCCCTATTTTGGGCATCGATATCCCGGTCATGGATTTCATCCTCGGATGGGAAATTATGGCAATGGATACTATCGCCCAAACCAAGTGGAGCTAAACAATCAATCCAATCAAATTGCTACGTATGATGCTATTCAGAGATACAGAGCCGAACTAAATCATGATCCCTATCAGGTAGGTTCAAACCATATTCGTGTGGAGGTTAAACAAAAAACCAAACTTCCCAATGGACAGATTCAAATAACCGTGACCACCACAGGTGGAATTACTGGTCAAGGCAGAGCTAAGGATAGATATTACCTATATTCCAATACAGGATCATTCTTGAAGCAGCTAGAGCAACCAATGATAGGTGGAAGTGACGCCCAACAGACAGTAATACAGCGCTTTAATGTATCAAACGAACAAAAATTTAAGATTGATCGTTGGCTTGCTGAACGAGGCTTCAATCAGTACGGAGACCCATTGGGTACGATGTATGCAGGTGGAAATCCCTTGCACAGCGTAACTGACGGTGGCACCCAAGAAGATCCTGCAGCTCTTAGGTTCAATTTAATCCTAAGCAAACATCCTGAGCTAGTAAATTTATTTTTAATAAATGCCAAATAAGCGTTCGTCTAAACTATGATCAATGCCTAGCTCTGCTATACTGACTTAGTGATAATCCAATCAGATGCTTTAGCAGGGCTCAATAGAGCTCAAATGAAACTTAGTAAAGTAGCCCATTCGGTAGCTACTGAAGGTTCTTCCATCAGTGACAGCAATATCAAAATGATTAATTCCGAAAATCACTTTAAAGCTAATTCTAAAATCGTTTCAGCAGAAAATGAAATGCTTGGAACAGTCTTAGATCTGAAAGCTTAATCAGTAAATAATAGAGAAATTAGATAAATTCCGATCTGTGCCTGTCTAGCAGTTTGATCATCGATCTGACCGCAGAAATCTGTACTTGTTCAAATGGTGAACCCAGAAATGGACGGAGAACCTTAAAATCATCAACTGTTCCAAAGTCACCTAAGGACTCCAAACTTATTTTTTGGTCGAAAACTTCACCCATAAAGCTCTTTAGACTATTTCTAGATTGTTCGATAACAAAGTTTTCTTGGCCAGATTCAACTAAAACCTGGTAAAAGGCTGATTTAGACTCATCACTTAAAGTTGAAATTTTTGATTTAAGTTTCTCAATCATATCAACTCTTCCAGCTTGAGCTAATAAGAGCTCGACGCTGTCCTTAAGGGCTGGGTTATTCAATGCTTTCTCCAGTTCACCTTCGGCATCTCTGACACCAAGTCTCATTAATGCCTGGGCCGTAAGTAACCTCATGGATAAATTCGCAGAGTTATTATTCAGGTATTTGATTCTATCAACACCTTCAAAGATTTTGTTTTTAGCTATAATATTCATACCTAGAACACGAATTCCATCCTCAGAGTCATTGAGTAATTTCAAGTATTGATCTTTTAATCTAAGATCATCTAGCTCAATTAATTTCAAACTTGCAAGGAAACGCTCTCTCGATGTAGCAAATTTTGAACGCTGAATTAGGTAAGAAACCGCTCTATCCCAGTCTCCAAATTTGGCCATTGTGAAGGCAATTGCCAGCTTAACGACATTGCTGGACTTCGGAAAAATATCCTGTAGGGCTCCCATCATTTTTTTATCTCCTAAATCACCAAGTGCCGTTACCGCCTCAAATTGTATCTGATGATTAGGCCTAGTCGCTCGGTTACGTAGGAAACTTAACAAGACATGACGCCGCTTATCGATTAATTTAGTTTTTCGCTGTTTTTCCCAGGTGATTACAATGTCCAATGCATCTTTAAATTGAAGTGCCCTCAGATGAGTCTTGACCCTCAAGTCAAAATATTTATCGGGAAGGCTTTCCAGGTCAGTCTTCTCCATAGGCTTCAAAATATCCAGTGCAGTCGATGTCTCCATTCGAAGGAAATGATCCTCTGCCTTTAAAATTTGAGGCATCAAAGGGTGCCGTTTACTATCTGAAAAACAACCACTCAAGAAGAGAATAGATAATGATAATAGAAATGCCTGAAAATAAAGAGAAAGTCTCATCGTTAAAAAACCATCGCCTGTTGTGCCAAGATTGTTAACAGAGTAAAACTAATTGACCCCAGCTTTTATAGTCAATTTTTAATCTGGATATTATATAATACGCCTTTATGAGGCCGCACGTACGTTATTGTTTTTTGATTTGTCTAATTCTAATATTTTGTGGCTGTGGAAGTAAAAAGAAAGATAAAGTTGAGCAGCTTGGTTTCGTTGTGAAGGGCCCAGTGCAGAACTCAAAAATTGAAGTTTATGAACTCAGAGGATCTCCTCTCATTCGTAGGGACCGAGTCGATAGCAGTCGTACTGGTACTGAGGGTAGCTTTTCCCTCCAAATTGATAAGGAATACCGAGGCTACCTACTATATGAAGCTATCGGGGGGATATACGATGACGAATTAACCGGTAATATAGTTTCGACAGAAAAAGCGCAGTATCCATTAAGCGCTATCGTGTCAAAGCAATCTGACGATTTACCCAATATCTATCTTACACCATTCACCACTCTTAAAGTCCTCTTAGCAACCGACTCCATTAATCAATTTAATATTCAATCATTTATGGAGAGCGAGGCATTTATCAACAGACTATTTGGCTTCAGAGATCTCGGATCGGTAGAGTTTAAACAACCCGTTCTCTCCTCTATTAAAACTAGTTCACCTGGAACAGTTCCGTTCGACAGCTTTTTAATGGCTAAACATTTGGCAACCTTTTCTCAGTTGAGTACACAAGAGTCTACTGATGGCCTGTTAGACAGCATGGACGCTGTAAACTTTTTTCACCTCGATATCTTAGACGGAGATTGGGACGGTCTAATTGGAAATTCTGGTGTAGATTCATTCCTTTCACCAGGTCAATTTATGAAAGCCTTTCAGTCTGTGGCAACAAACTTCGCAGGAATGTCGACATCATCCATAATTTATCAAAGTATAACTTCTACATTAATCACGACGACAAGTTTTGAAGGATTTCGTAGTCTAATATCACCAATAACCACGTCGGAATTTGCACTGGAGAGTGCCACACTTCTTCAATCTATTACGGCACCTGATCAACTCGTTCAATTAGCCGATAATTACTATCTAAGCTTATCTCAAACCCAATCAAAAGCTACTCTGTTAGAAAAATTTCACAACTCAAGTATACCGAGTTTAGTCAATGTAAAAAGCTTCGATACTCCAAATTACACAAAAGCGCTAACAATTAATTTGAGTGATCAATCTATTCTGGATTTGGTATTTCTAACCACTAGCCCGATTACTCCACTACGGTACTCTCTTGCGAAAGGGAGCAATGACTACAAGCAAAGTGTGAATGCAATTGCTATGAGCACTGCCACCACAGCACTTTCCGGAAGCCTAGTAAGTGGTCAATTCGTAGGATCTCTTACAAGTACGAATGATCTTTTATTCTGGGATACCTTGGGTAACATGAAGTGTGTAGAGGCAAATGCTACTGTCTTCTCCACTTGCGCATTAACAATTGAAACTATTTTTAAGTTTTCAAAAGTTCATGCGGTAGATATTAATCAGGATATGCGAAGCGATTTAATCTTTACAGGAGCCGTCAGCGAAAGCGCGAATAGTACTTCAGTTTTAATTTACATTAATTCTGGTGGTAACTTTTTATATTTAAACCAGATAATTGGAGATCCAAATAATCAAATCAACGCTAGCATAATACAAGACATGTCAGGAGATGGCTTGCCGGACTTACTAATCGCCAAGAGTAATGGTGTTTTAGAGTATTATGAACAATTACACAATAATCAATTCGATTTTCATCAAGCTTTACAATCAGAAACTGCTAGTCAGATAACCTTCATACCTTTTGAAACCAATGGGATTGCACCACTAGATCTACTTTATGCCTTCGAGGTCCAGGATCAAACTCGATTGTATGGAATAAGAAAAATCTCGAGAGAAAAAATAGCAAAAACCACTATCAGTCTTAGCATAGATGCAAAGTCCCTGAGCTTCCTAGCCAGTTCTTATACATCAGACACATTTGACGACCTGCTATATACTGATTTTTCGGCTTCACAAATCTTAGTACGCCCGCATACTTCTTTGAAATGAGACTCAATGATAGACCCTAAACTAGTTCACGAAAGCTTAAAAAAAGAAATAAGCAAAGTCATCATGGGCAATGAGCAAATGCTTGATCAAGTAATAATCGCTTTCTTCTGTGGAGGGCATATCCTACTAGAAGGTGTTCCTGGTCTTGGTAAAACATTGCTAGTCAAAACATTTGCCAAGATACTCAACATAAATTACAACAGAATTCAATTTACCCCTGATTTAATGCCAGCCGATATTATTGGTACTACAGTTATTCATCAACTTGATACAGGAGAGCGTGTTTTTCGTTTCCGCAAAGGACCATTGTTCGCCAATCTAATTCTTGCAGATGAAATCAATCGTGCGACTGCAAAAACTCAATCGGCACTTCTTGAGGCGATGGGAGAAGGTTTTATAACTGTTGCAGGGAAGTCCCATCCTTTGGAAAAACCTTTTTTTGTAATGGGTACTCAAAATCCACTGGAAATGGACGGTACATACAAATTACCCGAAGCTCAACTCGATCGTTTTCTCTTTAAGATTGACCTTCCTCTGCCACCGCTAGATGTGCTAATGAAAATTGTTGATACAACTACAACAAATGTAAAAGCTGAAGTTTTTCCTGTAGTGGATGTACCCACAATTATGGAAATACAATCAAATATAAGAGACATACCCATTGCATCCCATCTCAATGAACTAGCCTGTAAATTAATTTTAGCAACACAACCAAATTCCCCTCAATCAAGCCAAATCGCTCGTAAATATGTAGGTCACGGAGTTGGACCCAGAGGTTTACAATCTCTTATCTTAGCCTCCAAAGCTAGAGCGTATTTTGGTGGTAGATTAAATGTCAGTAAGGAGGATCTCTTGACCATGATTTTTCCAACATTTCGACACCGAATAATCCTTAATTTCGAAGGCGAGGCTGAAGGTCTTTGTGGAGATGATATTATTGAAAAAATTACTAGCCAGATTGATAGATTACAATGAGCGCCAACGATAACAACCATTCCACTATTAGCGCAGCCCCCGAAGGTCGAAACTTACACGAAATAATCGATTGGATCAAATCAGTTCAGGTAGTAGGGATGAAGTTTCCGCCAAAAAAAAGTAATTACTACGTTGATCTCGGTTTATTTTTACTTTACTACAAGCGCTACAAACCAGGCGTATCAATTCAGTTAGTTGATTGCGAATTTTTAGGTCTAGTAGAGATGCATCCTACAGATATGGGTATAACAGTTCTTGCTAGGTTCGATTTGCCAGAATCTGAGGAGCCAGTGGTCGCAAAAGGTTACTTACTTACAGAAGTTTTTGGCGATGAACTCTATAATACACTTCCAGGGAAAGGTGAGTCGATCAATCTGGAAATACTCATTCCCAAAGAGAGTCTGACAGAGCTTTCCAGTACCGAATGGAAAGTCTCAACTATGAAAGGCAAATATAAAGAGCAACTGCTTCCATTACGAATCAAAAGGTTCCTACCCTAGCGGGAAATCTCTCTCGAGACTTTTTCACGAATCTCCAGAGAAATATACCCTAATAAGTATTCACCAAAGAAGCTCCGAAGAAGTATCTCTCTGAATGAGTTTGCATAGTTGCAAGAATACGATATTTACGCTGACCAACTCTAAAAAAATCCTCATAATCGTAGACACCTTTATCTACACGATCCTTTATGTGGAATAACAGCTTATCATTAAGAGTCACTTTCACGTATTGATAAAAGTGTCTACGCTTAAATATTAATGAACGACGCGACTTGGTTTCAAACCATGAAGCCCATTGAAGTCGCAAAATGTGTTCACGACCGTGTTCATCCTCCACCGTAGTGGTGTAAGTGTGTACCCTATTCTCCAAAGCAAAGTCATCTTCAATATTAAATTGAATTGACTGGTCTACCGGTGGTAACGGCTGACGATACTGCTCTCCATCCTCAAGTTCACGGGTTTTAATGACAACTTTATCTCCTTCGAGTCGTTTCTCATAACCCCACCACTCATTGGGGTAGGCATATGTAACCTTATACGGCTCTCGAGAATACTGTCCACAATTACGATAATTTCGACAATCATTCGCAACAGCATCCATTGCCGTTAGACCTAGCATAGCCAGGCCAGCCATCCAGGCTTTCATGGTTTCCTCCTTCTACCAGTAATAATACGAACGCTGAGCACGCCTACGAGAGTGCGTATACTCATCCTCTGTATAGCCATATCGACTGCGGGAAGGTCGGTCTTCAAGGTAGATGGGAATTTTTTTATAATAAGGTCTCGTATTTGTCCAATGCCAGCCATAATTTTCTGAGATAGCTCTGCGTCTTTGAGGATCTGAACAAACCCTATACGTACCATTCACAACATATCGAGCTGTACCACCATTAATTTCCTTCACTATATTATTGTGCGTGCGACAGGTCTTAAAGCTCGGTGTTCTCGTGCGATGATATGTCTTGTCATATCTGTGTTCTCCACGATCAGAACAACAACTTGTGTATTTTAGATGACGATGACTATTAGCATCAGCCTGAAAAATCAACAAAAGTAATAACGTTATAAAAAGAATTAATTTATACATAGTATTTCCTCCGAAACCAGGTGGATTTTAATGCCAGCAACAATTAGAACGACTGGGGCGTCGATAATCTCTACAACAATTTCGATCATAGGGCCGATAAACTACCCGACGACTGTAATTACGAACTCTACGGCGCTTTTGGTTGTCACAGCAAGATCGCGATGTCTTGATCTTTGGCTTTTCATAAAAATTGAAAGGAGCCGACCGAGCGGTCAAGGCCGGCTGATAATAAACCCAATTTCCGGTCTGAAAATGACGTGGGGCCTTGTAATAGGAATCCCAAGCTGAGACAGTTCCCGCAGATACAAGGCAAAATATTGAAAGCGTTAAAAACCCTTTCATAAGATTTCTCCTTATTTTATGCCATCCGTGGCTCTAAATTCTTCTCGCTCAGTCTTCCTGAGCCCCTAAGCAGGTCCCCTGCAAAAAGAGAGTCTTCTCAGTCTTCGCAAGCAGATAGTAGCACGGAACACATCAGGTTTGTTGTTCCTTGTATTTTCAAGATTGAGACTTTTTAGACTTGTAATATAATTTTTGTTCAGGTTCTTAGAGATTAATAAAAAAAGACCACCAAATTTTGGTGGTCTTAGAAAAACCTTATTGAGTCCTTCAAATATTTGAATTACAGATCGATCTTCGCAAAAGCATTTACGAGAGTTTGAAGATAAGCCTCTCTGTTCGCATCACTATCTAGATGAATTTCCGCTGCTGCCATGAATTTGTTACGAAATTGTTGAAAAGATGCTCGACGAGAAAGATATTTATCCCTTAGAAGGCGCATATATAAATTTGCCATCAGCTCGTAGCCCAGACCCTCGCCCTCAATCTCATCACCAGTAGTGGCAAGGTAAGCAAACTTATTAAAAATCGAAGAGTTGATATGAACACCTCCATTATCCTGTCCGGAACCATTTGCTATAATTTTTTTACTAACTCTATCTGGGTATATTTTCCAACGGATATTATTATCCTTGTGCATCTGAGTCCACTCATTATAGGTCATTCCTTCAGTTATTAAGTCACCGCGGCCACGAACAGGATCCTTCATATTTCTTAAGGCTGGATTGCTACCTACAGCTATATTGTCTCCTATCTGCCACTCATCAGCATCCACCATAGCGCCAAAGAAATCGGCGATATGCTCATTCAAAGCTCCGGACTCGCCGCTATAAGTTAATGGACATAAAGAATCTATGACGCCATGAGTAAATTCGTGAGCTGCAACATCCAACCCCTTGGTCAGATAATCAAATCCTTGCTCAGTTCCTGAGCCATCACCGAAAAAGAAACCGCCAGACCAGGAACTGTAGTATGCATTATTAAAATTTTCACGAACGTGAGCTGTCGCATTTACAGTGGATTGACCATTTTTCCATATAAATCCATGGTTATTCTTAAAGTAATCCACGGTGCGAGCCATATTCAGGTAAAGTTCTACCTCAGCTTTTTGATTTTGTTTACGAGTTTCTCCTTCATCTTCCCATAGACCGTCAGCGTCTACGGAAAAAGTTCCTTGTTTACCATTGTAAACATTTAGTTTGCGAAAACTATCTTTGAGAATCTTTTTACCGTTCTGTTCTTCGACAGGAAATTCATGGAGTTGTCCTTCAGTGAGGTCGTACCCCTGACCCGTCAGATCATACAAAACTCGTATAGAATCTACGATTTCACCGTTACGAGCATCGATGAAATACTCGAAAGAAGTTTTCAATCCATCGTATATTCCTGGTAAAACCAAATGCCATACCAAGCGAAATGAATCATCAGTGCGAAACAACACTATTTCAGCACTTTTTGCTAGATGACTTGGCAGAGTTTCGTGGAGGAGCGCTTTATTCTGCCTTAGGTCTTTTACAGCAATGGTAAAAGCCTCTGATTGCTCTAAATTGTAATCTAAATCTTTTCCCTCCAACGCTCTCATGAAATCAAGGTCGTTTTCTCCCAAGGATTGCGATGCGTTGATACCTTGGCCTGACATATCTTTTTGAGGAATGATTACGAGCTTATCCTCACCGTACAATTTGATACCCTCCACATGCTTACTGTAGCGTAGAAAAGTATTGCCCTTATCATCCTCGTATGTCTCCTCGGGCTCAAGATAGCGAGTGATATCTATCGATACCTTATTTAATTCCACGCTTGAGTAAAGCTTTTCGTAACCCTGTTGAAAGTCAATGGCAGAAGCGTTTACTGTAAGTGTCACAAATAGAAGTTTTGTCCATATATTTTTCATTTCGTCCCCGCCGGTTAATTTGGAGTAACGCGCAAGTGTAAGAATCTAAACTGTACTGTCAATATATTTTCAATTTTTGAACGTACTTCAAATATAAATATTATTGGGCAAGATAACTTTGCCTCGTGGATCACAGATCTTAATACCTCGGGCTATCCATCGTTTGTACTTTTTACTCAGAAACCTTTATGAGAAAACGAAATCTTGTTCTATCCTCAATACCCCAATCATGAAAAACTTTTATTGGATTTCTTATTTTTTCTGTAATTTGGTAGGTTTGATTTTTCTAAATGAAAACGGTAATTCGCACAGTTTTTTTTACCAACTCGGGTTTGTTGCAACGCTCTGTTTCAGCATGGCTTCGTTACCATTTCTTTATGCTCAAAAACCCAGTCCTAAAATTCTAATAACCTTGAGTGTCTTTTTTTTAGGTCTTCGCCTTTGGGCTATCCATTCTGATAGCTTCCATGAGGATGATTACTACCGTTATCTAGTTGAGGCTCGATTAATTGATAAATCCTTAAATCCATATCTTATTTCCCCATGGAGGTTAAAAAATCTTATATTAACCGACAATTTTAACGAAGTTCGGCACAAACGTTTAGAGCTCTACAATTATATTCTGAAAACAGGATTTGGTTGGATGACAGCAATTTACCCTCCATTAGTCATTCAAGCATTCAGACTTGCTGAAAACCCAGCGCAACTTGGATATCTTTTTCTCTTTAGTGAGCTTTTAGTACTTCTCGTTCTGACTTACTCATGTAAAATTCTACGACCGGCCCTTTTTGCATGGTGGCTGCACCCCTTGCCAATCATCGAAGTTTACTTAAATAAACACTATGATATTTGGATAGGACTGGCAATCTTTGTGGCAATCGGCGCAATGATCAATAAAAAGTATAAATTAAGTGCTGTTGGACTTGCTATGGCAGTTCACTTGAAGGGGTTCGCTTTAGTATTTGTACCCTTCATGAAACGTAACGTGACATTTGGATTCTTTGTAATTTACACCATTTTAGAAGGTATTTCTGCGTACTCTTATCCGAATCGATTCGCCAGCGAGAATAGCCTGGTAAATTTTGCCTCGACGTGGGAGTTCAACAATGGACTCTACACTTGGTTTAGAATCTTTATGCAATCATTCGATTGGATTTCACAGCCAGATCTTCTGGCTCGGTTGATATTCTTATCATTTCTATTAACAGGAATATTGTGGATTTTTCTTAAACCGATTAAGCAATCACCCTTCATTAGAGTTAGTTTGCTATTTTTTCTCTTTAGCCCTGTAAACAACCCATGGTATCTGTTAATGAGTTTACCTTTATATTTGGTTTTCAGTAGGGACCGTCGAGAATTTCACTTCTTCAGTCTGTGTTCAATCTATTACTATCTCTGGATTGCTCCTGATCCAATACTTGCACTACCATTAACTACTCCATTACAGTTGCTCATCCTACTGTATCTACTCCTATACCTACCTTTTAGTAAAAATTACGGTCAACATTGTTATTATTTCAAGATAAATCGCGAGGATTAATTCTCGTTAACTAAACACTCAATAATACAATTCGTCGAATAACATATTTAATCAAGATTCAATAGATTGAATAGGGGATATAAGTCCTTAATCGTTTTCTTCCAGACTTAAACTAAACGACGGACTAAACCCACCATTACACCCAAAATATTTACCTCACCTTTTATAATAATTGGATCCATAGTTGAGTTGGCAGGCTGCAATCTAATTTGGCGACCTTCGTGATAATATTTTTTAAGTGTCATTTGACCCTCGTAACTGGCTACTACAATTTGACCATTCAGAGCGTGATCACGCTCCTCAATTAGTACTAGGTCACCATCAAGAATATGCTCATCAATCATCGAATCACCTCTAATTTGAAGGGCGTAAGTTTTGTCTACATCTCTTACAACTTGATGCTCTAGTCTGATTTCTTCATAGTCCTCGAAACATTCCACCATGTTTCCAGCAGGAATAACTCCTCTTAGTGGTAACACAGTATTTCTAAGGGGCTTATCGCCGTCTAATAAATGAATACCACGCTTCTGTTTGTAAGCTACTTTAATGTAACCTTTTTTTTCTAATGCTTTTAAATGCTGTATGACGGTGGAATGCGCCGAATAACCAAAATGTTTTTTAATTTCGATAACGTGAGGGGAGTACTCATGTTTCTTAACGTATGCCTTTATATAGTCATAAACATCTTTTTGACGATTGCTAAGTTTAATATTCACCAATCCTCCTTGTTGTATACCACTTAACTACAATAATCGACATAATACCGACACAACAAAGGCTAAATTATACATATGTTCCACTAAATCTAAAAAATTAGACTTCTCACAAAAATGTATCCTACTAAAGTACTTACCTACAGAAAAAAGTAAATTTATTAACCACTACATATAATCTAGATTATGTTAACTAATGCAAAAAATTTAAGTTGGAATATTAAAGTAATATCTACACCCATAAAGACCTCCGAAATGCATCACAGATAATGAAGCTAGCCGGAACTTGTTGTATTCATAAATTCGAAAACATGAAACTTTCAACTTTCTTTCAAGAAAAAAATACGAAGAAAGAGACTAACATAGTGACATTATCTTAAAACTTTTTTGAAGTGAATGTAATCTATTCATCATAGATTCAAAATAGCTTTAGTAGGGCTAATCGCAATTTGTTTTGACACCGTTGAGTGTTAAATCGAACTCAAAAAATTCGACACCAATAAGCCCCTCTTCATCATTATCAAATAAATTTCATCATCCTCATCAAGCAATTTCACTGAGAATAATTCAGAAATTCTTAACTTTGTCAGTGAAATAAACCTTTTCCCTAAGTTTTCCACTTGACTGAGGAATTATCATTCCTGACAGAAGGCGGGTATTGAGTAAGTCACCAACCTTTGCTTGTGAATCTAAAACAAAGTAATGTTGTTTAGCTGTTAAATGAACAAACAATGTTGCATTACTTGGCTCTAAAATACTGACTAATGTCTGAAAGCCAATCCCATTAGGTCCGCTAATTTTCAAATGCACTGGAGCCTTTTCCGGAACATTAAATGTGCAACCTTCAGCTTTTTTTACAAAACACTTTTCAACGGAAGAGCCTGAACTAAAACTCACCAAGCTCTCCATTTCAACTACTCTGACTTTAAGCTCATAAGCATCACTAGAAATGGTCAAAATTAAACATAGAAAAAGTAGAAGATACACAGGAAAAATAATAACTTGAAAGACTGTCAGGGAAAAAGATAACGAATTAACTGTGAGAACGAAAAATACACGTTAAAGATAGGAATTGTTTACCTCAAACATCATTAATTAAAAAAGTTAAGTTCGAACTGATAAATGATTTTGTGTAATCATTATGAAATTGAATTACAAGGAATTTTAATGTTTAACGTTGTTGTACGCATGTGCCTCATAATACTTCTTATCAACCCTATCCATACCTCCGGAATCGTAGGAAAAATAGCCCCAATGTTGCGAGTTGAACATTGGGTTGATAATCAAGGTAATCCAATAACGAAAAAACCGGATATGAAAGATTATGCAGGTAAATTATTATATATTTACTGCTGGCAATTCTGGTGCCCAGGCTGCCATTCACAAGGTTTCCCGACACTTCAAAGATTAATCAACGAATTCGGAGACAGTGAACACATTAAATTTCTCGCCATACAAACAACTTTTGAAGGTGGTCATATTAATACGCTCGATAAAGTTGAAAAAATTGCTGAAAAATATAATTTAGATATTCCTATGGGCCACACTCAAGCTCAGCTAGGACAGAAAATCCCCTTATTCATGCAGGATTACAGGACAGGTGGTACACCCTGGGGTATTCTAATAGGTCCTGACCGGAGAGTTTTACTGAATGGATATGAATTAGAGCATCAGGTCATCGTCAAGTTAATGCGTCAATTTCAATCTCAAGAATAAAAATGAAACCCCCTATTTTATCGCTATACAATACCCTGTTAGATCTCTACGGAGAACAAGGTTGGTGGCCCCTTATTGATATTGATGGCTCCAATCCTACTAAGTCCGGAGCACTCAAAGGCTACCATCCAGGTGACTACTCTTTTCCAAAAGATAAAAAGCAGCAATTTCAGATCATTATTGGTGCGATACTTACTCAAAATACTTCTTGGGTACAAGTCGAAAGAGGTTTACTTTCATTACACGAGAATGGTCTTCTTGATCCTCAAAAAATAGTTGAAAAACCCGATATCGCAAAGTCTTGTATAAAGGTCTGCGGCTACTACAATCAAAAATTTAATTATATTAAGTCCGCGTGTGAACTAATTCCGAAGTTAAGAATCACAGATTCTCTATGGGCTGCTCCCTCTAGAGATGAATTGCTATGTATCAAAGGTATCGGTCCAGAAACTGCAGATAGCATACTTTGCTATGCATTCTCTCAAAATCAATTCGTAGTTGATGCTTATACGAGACGAGTGTTCCAAAAATTAGGTTGGATAGAGACAAATATAAGTTATCTAAAACTGAAAAAATGGGTAGAAAATTCCCTCCCAAATGAGCTTATAGTTTATCAGGAGTTTCATGCGCTCTTGGTTGAGTTTGCAAAACGTCTCAAAAAACCCACTTCTATTGAAAAAAAACTTATTGAAAAACTATGTGGCCCCTGAATTTTTTGGTTGGCATAAGTTCTATTTTAGGCATCCTGATAATTTTATTCGGAAAATTTAATGATGGTGGTTGGTACACCTTGGCAGCACTTTGGATTCAATCTGGAGCTCATCCTTTTGTCGATTTTCATTACCCCCACACACCTCATTACGTTTATCTACTTGCGCAAGTTCTACACTTTTGCCCCGAATCCATTCATCCCACGCTCTTTCTGAGATTTTTCTCTATGAGCATATGGATTATCACTCTCCTCATCACATTGCGACTTATAAATAAGGAAAATCACAAATTGGTTACAATTCTTATACTCTGCCAACCCTACCAAATATACTTTCTCTGTATTGTGAAGTGCTACGGTGTTCTACAACTTCTCATACTTCTTGTTATCTGGATGCAAAATAGCAACTTTAAGTGGTTTTCAGGATCCCTCATAGGCTTAATTCTATCAGTCCGAATAAGTGCTATGGCTACTTTAACTCTTATGCCTTCTCCAGGCAAAATCGGGCATTGGCTCCTATTTATCCTAGCTATGTGCAGCCTTATCCCCGCAATCAATTCAGGGCTTTTGGAACACTGGTTTTTACCAATTCAACATTTCACTGCCGAAATAAACTCTTTTAATCAACACTATCTTGATAGCTATCAAGAGCCATTGAGAATGCAATTTAATCGAAAATTAGCCTACCTATTAAAAAGTTGTATCATGTGGTCCCCATTCCTACTGCTGGCTTACGTATCTAAAAATCTGAAAGTTTTATCACTCATATGTCTAAATATTATATTTCATTTACTTGTAAGTAGACCATTAGACGAATATTCCTGTTTTTTGTTATTACCTTGTAGTCTCCTACTATGTCAGAATCTGATTTCAGCCCCAAAAAGCTTCTATATACTTTCCTTACTTGTTTTTTTTATACAAATTCCTCGCTTCAGTAATCGTTTGGTCGTCAAACACAGTCAGATAGTCCAACTCCAATCGCTAAATATTAAAGGTTCTGTATTTGGATTAGATGCATACGTTCAAAGTAACTTCTTCGATTCATGTGATGTACGGCAGATTCTTGGGCATTTATCCATCTTTAATAACTGGTCGGATGAATTCGTTACGCAAAAAAAAGTTTTCAACCACAACACATTAAAAGTGCATTTAAGGACTAGTAATTATGACTGGCTACTGCTAACTAATTCGCAAATTAAAGAAATAAAACTCCATCATATTTTACGCAATTATAGGCTCATTAAAACAATTCCAAATATGCTTGAGGGTAATGAGACTCTCTTTGTTTACCAAGCATTCAATCCCCAAGCTCAATGAGCATGCTTTTTTGAATAGTTTATATAAATTTTTGGTTCGTCTATAATGAACGCATGAATGCCCACCAACTGGCAGCTCCGCGCCTAGAAGATATTGTTCGAAAAGTTCAGGGCATCTCTACATTACCCCATATTGCTCTTAAAATTATCGAAATCACTTCAGATACAAATTCGTCTGCAAGTGACCTCGAAGATGTCATAAAAAGTGATCCAGGCTTAACTGCAAAACTTCTAAAAATGGTCAATTCCGCTCATTTTGGACTGAGTGAGAAGGTGTTAGAGATTCGTAAAGCAATCGTATTTATGGGCTTTAAATCAGTTAGAGATGTGGCATTAAGTGCTTCTGTTTGTGAGCTATTTAAACAAGATACTCCCATTGGTCATTACACCCGGAGTGGTCTATGGAGACATTCGGTTGGAGTCGCAGTAACCGCTAATGTAATCGCACAACGAACTGAGTTCGATGTAGGTGATTTCGTTTTTTCTACGGCAATAATGCACGATATCGGGATCGTAATGATGGACCAGTATTTACATAAACATTTTACCGCTTGTGTACAAAGTCCTGACTGTCTGGATAAAGGACTGCATAACGTCGAGGAAGAGCTCATGGGTTTTACCCATCAAGATTTAGCACGAGAGGTTGTCAAAGGTTGGGGATTACCCGAAGAATTTATTCAAACGTGCTCTAATCACCACCGCCCCGAAATGGCTCCTGTAGCTTGCCAAGTTCTAAATTCCATAATTTACATGGCTTGCATACTTTGTGATGCCCGGAGTTTTGGTTTTACACAAACTTCAAAAATCATCTCAAGAGAGTTTAATTTTGTACTTCATAAACTAAATTTCACTAAAACTGATGTGACTGTGATTCTCGAAGAATTACCAGCCGAATTAGAAAAAGCAAGTGATCTCATCAATTTGGTGGATCACCCATAGTTATGAATTTACTTGAACTTCTGAAAGACGAGCAAAATTTCATAGAACAGCTCGATTTATTAAATGAAAGTGAACGTTTTTGTGAAGACATTCTTTGGCTTAACCAGGCTTTGTACGATAAATCTGGTAACCTTTTGGAGAAAAGGGTAGCCAATCAAACATTTTCTGACTTTGATAATCAGGCCTATCTCTCAAAGGTAGATGCGACGAATACTCTATTTTTGGAGAACCGGACTTCTCATAATATTTTAATGATCTTGGGCATTTATAATGATGATGGCTGTCAAGGGTACATAATCTCTTTATGCGGCGTCCTTGGTATCTCGCAGAGTCAATTAAACAAAATAGTCTCTAATTTCACTCAGCACCTTATCTTCCATATTAAAAGGTTAAGTGACGAAAAAAAATTTGAAAATCTAAATACTCGACTGAAGCACAGCCGCAATGAAATTCAGAACTTAAGGCAGCAGTTCCATGAAATCTCTCTAGAGAATATTCAAAAAAATCAAGAGCTGGAAGATTATAGTCTTAAATTAGAGGATCGCGTTGCTGAGAAGACTACGGAATTACAAATTGCTTTAAGAAAAGCTGAGATGGCTAATGTTGCTAAGAGCCAATTTCTCGCAACGATGAGTCATGAAATACGCACTCCCATGAATGGAATCATTGCCATGACTGATTTAACACTACAAAATGAATCAGATTTAGATAAGCGAGAAAATCTAGAGCTAGTAAAAACTAGCGCCTATAATCTATTGGACATTATCAACGATATATTAGATTTTAGTAAAATTGAAGCCGGCAAGTTATCAATTGAAGAAGTTGAGTTCAATTTAATTAAAACTCTAAAATCCGTATATTCATCTTTGGCACTCAAGATTTACGAAAAAAAACTTGAACTTCTCATTGATATAGATCCAGCAGTTCCAAAGCTGATTCTTGGTGACCCTGGTCGCTTGACTCAGATATTAATAAATATTCTTGGAAATGCAGTCAAGTTTACTGAAAATGGATTTATCGAGAACAAATTATTTTGTTTAGAGAAAAGCGAAAAACAGGTCATTCTGCAGTTTTCGATCAGGGATACAGGCATCGGGATACCACAGCAAGACCTTGAGAATATTTTCGACTCTTTTACGCAAGCTGATGGTTCAATTACAAGACAATTTGGAGGTACTGGTTTAGGTACAACCATTTCACGACAACTTGTCGATCTTATGGGTGGCAAAATTTGGGTTGAAAGTGACTACGGTAAGGGGAGTACTTTTCACTTTCAACTTCCCTTCAAAATAACTAGTAAAACAACACATGAAAAAGAATTAAATCTCAGTAAAGCTAAGATATTAATAGGCTGTAATCATCCGGAATTAACTGGACTAATTAAGTCATACTATAAACGTTATAATGCACCGAAAGTAATATCCTGCCAGTCTTTTGAAAGAATCATCCGATCAGTAGATCAAGCTAATAACGCAAAAAAACCGTATACATTACTAATACTTGATGAATCAATATTTGATAGTGATTCTGACCAACTAAATATTCTTGCTAATCAAGCTAACAGCGCTAATTACAAATGTATCTATCTATCTAGTCAATTAAATCAAAGTCTATCAAATCAGATTAAGAATTCTTTACCTCAAACGATAATTCTAAGAAAACCATTAATACCTTTTCAGCTGTCGCAAGTAGTAAACTCAAGCCTTGTAAAAAGTATAAAAAGTACAGCTCAAAAACAGAAGGATCCCGAAGAGACCGAGAATAGGCAAATTCTCAACATTCTAGTTGCAGAGGATAATTCAATTAATCAACGTATTATGCAAAAATTACTGCATAAATTAGGTCATAAAATGACATTAGTAGACAACGGTGAGTCTGCTTTGGAATTAATAAAAACCGGTATCTCTTTTGATCTTATTTTTATGGATATGATGATGCCCAAAATGAGTGGAATCGAGGCAACTATTGCGATCAGAAAATGGGAGGCTTCAAGTAATGAGGATTATCATCTTCCAATAATCGCTATGACGGCGAATGCCGGCAAAGAAGACCGAAAGCAATGCTTAGAGTCAGGAATGAATGATTTTATAAGTAAACCTATAATTGCAGATACTCTTAAGCAAAAATTAGCTGAACTAAATCAAATCCAGCTTGAATCGAATCCATCTCCAAATCTGACGAAAGAGTAACTGTGACGATTAAGAATCTATTTCAGTCAAACGAATTTGATCATTTCATTGAAATGGGGAGAAATTTATATTTAGGTTTTTACAAAAATAAACTCAAATCAATCTCAGGTAATTACTCTTTAATTTCAGCTAAACTAGAGGAGAGTTTTGAGCAAATTTTTCATAAAATTCCTGACATACTAAATAAAAAATCAAAGTGTATTGATGAGCAACTATGTTTCATTACTACAGAGGTAGCGGGCAGAGTTTTGGAAGTCTCGATTTTTACTAAAACAGACTATTTATTCCTACATCTCAATGACATTACAGATTTCAGGCGTATTGAAGACCATCTTCGTGAAAGTGAGGACAGATTCAGAACTCTCTGTGACTTTACTTACGAAGCGGTAGCGATTGTTCTTGATGGTAAAATAATAGATTGTAATCAAAGTTTGGGGAATTTGTTGTCAGTACCCACTTATGAATTACTTGGTCAACAGTTTACGCGCTTTATCGAAAAGAGTAATCAGTCAGAGATTAAAAGCTATATCCAAAATCCAGATAATAAAAGCCTTGAAACTTGTCTTTTGACTGGTAAGTCAGAACTACTTTCAGCGGAAATAAATATTAGGGTAATGCGTTCTGAAAAAAAGGATGTGAGGGTAATTTCATTGCGTGATATTACCGAACGGTTGGCCAATGAAGCCGAAATTAATCTCCAGAACCAGCGATTACAAGAATCTTATGAGGACCTAAAGAATATCCAAAATCAGCTAATTGAAGTTGAAAAAATAGCCTCTCTAGGTACTATGGCTGCAGGTATAGCGCATGAAATTTCACAACCACTAAATGCACTTAAAATCACTATAGATGGTATGGAGTTTTGGTTTCAGAAAGGTCGTAAACAAAGCCCTGAGAATATACGACGTAAGCTCTTGAAAGTGGCTGAGCATGCCAATCGAATTACCGAAATCGTTAATTCAATTCGGTCTATATACCAAGAGGGACAAGCGATGAAACTCTGCACTGTAAATCTCGTCGATTGTCTAAAAAAAGCTTTACAAATATTAAAAACTGATCCTGTGAATTATGAGCTTCGTGTGGAGTACAGTATTGAAGATCATCTTCCTACAGTAATGGCTCATCCGATCTACATGGAACAAATTTTTCTAAATATAATACGTAATGCATCGAACGCTCTTCAGGGACAGCATAACGGAATAGTCAAAGTAACTGCAAAAAGAACACAGAAGATCGTTGAAATAAGCATTGAAGATAATGGCCCAGGACTCGGAGATCAACCGTCTAAAGTATTTGACCCATTTTTTAGTCTCGATCAAAAAAATCAAGGTATGGGCTTAGGTCTGGCACTTGTGAGAACCACCGTAATGGCATGGAATGGAAAAATAACCGCTCATAACCGATCTGAATTATTCAATCCTGAATTAGACGGATCAATCTTCATTATTGAATTACCCATCGCAGGAGAAGTATCCTAAAATATGCGCATTCTTCTAGTCGATGATGAACAGAATAGCCGTGAAAGTGTAGCTGAATTCCTAGAGGAACTTGGCCATCAAGTGCAACAGTCGGACAATGCGGGTACGGCTACCCGAATGTTTAGGCAACAATCCTACCCTCTCGTAATTACCGATATTAGAATGCCTGGGATGGATGGAATTGAATTTCTCAAAGTGCTTAAAAAATCTTCTGAGGGTCAGGATTCGGATATTGTTGTTTATACTGGTCACGGCGATATGGAAACGGCAGTTTCAAGCCTGAGAGCTGGTGCATATGATTATCTTCAGAAACCAATCAACGTTGAAGAACTAGCCCACATCGTAGATAAAGCTGTAGAGAAACAGAGACTTCGTGTTGAAAACCAACGGCTTACAACTCAATTCAAAAAAAGTGTCGCTGAAGCAACCATCCAGTTGGAATCAGAGTTAATTTCAACTCGAAAAGATCTCGCAGCAATGAGTGGTCTACAAGATTTTGAAGCCTCATCCAAAGTCATGCAAGAACTTGTGCGACGATGTAAAATCTATCATTCGGATCCTAATATTCCAGTACTTATAGAAGGTGAAACAGGAACTGGAAAAGAAATGTTAGCGCGCTTGATACATTTCGGAGAGGAAGGCAACTCAAAACCTTTTGTGGATATAAATTGCGCTAGCTTCAGTATAGAATTATTCGAATCCGAGTTATTTGGCTACGAAGCCGGAGCCTTCACGGGTGGAAAATCTTCTGGTGAAAAAGGAAAAATGTCTTTGGCAAAGGATGGCAGTTTATTTTTTGACGAAATTGGAGATCTCCCATTAGCGCTTCAGCCCAAGTTGTTACGAGTCTTACAAGATCGTACATATTTTCAGGTGGGGGGTCTTCAAAAAATACCTTTTGAGGCTAGAGTAATTAGTGCAACTAATCAGAACTTAGAGGATTCAGTTTCACAGAATCAATTTCGACGAGACTTGTTTTATCGACTAAATGTTGGTTACCTCTACATTCCCCCACTCAGAGAACGCCAAGATGAAATTCCAATCCTTGCCAAAAAGTTTCTTCTGCGAGAAGCTAATAAAAAGAAAAAACAGTTCAAAACTATTTCTAATCAAGCAGAATCCAAACTTCTCAATCATCACTGGCCCGGTAATATTCGTCAACTTGAAAATATGATCGAGAGAGCTGTTCTGAATTTCGATCATCATACTTTACTTGCTGAACATCTTTTAGAGTCTAGAAAAGTGGAATCTTACAGACCTACTCACAACCAACAGGCAGAGATTCACTTACCTCACCTTAACCAAAAATTACCAAATAATGGGTTTCAATTAGAGGAGTGGATTGATGATATAATTTTAGAAGCACTTAAATTTAACGATGGAAATAAAGCGAAGACAGCTCGATTCCTAGGAATTTCAAGAACTTCTCTATATTCTCGATTAAAGCGTCTAAAAAAAATCACCCAAAAATAGAAAGATAGGTGTATTTTTGTGGCATCTAAACACAGCAAAGGAGCTCCAGGATGCAATGGATACATTTAAGTCCTCATTTTCCTCCCAACTTTTATCACTTTGCACAAAGATTTCAACAACGTGGTGGCAGAGTTCTTGGTATAACTGATCAAAATAAATATCAACTGCGAGATGAATTGCGAAATGCACTCCATGATCATGAGCAGGTCAGTAGCCTTCACAATAAAACGGAAGTGATAGCGGCTGTTGATCGACTAATTCATCGTAATGGCAAAGTAGATCTGGTGGAGTCCCATTTGGAGCCTTGGCTACCCCTTGAGGCAGAAATTAGAAATATGTTTGATATAAAGGGTGCACAACCACATGAGATAGAAAGTATTCAGCAAAAATCGAGAATGAAAGAAATTTTTCGTAAATCTGAAGCGTTAGTAGTAGAGGGCGAGGTGCTCTATAATCTCGAACAAGGGCTCGATTTCATAGCGAAGCATGGACTACCTGTAATTATTAAACCTAATACAGGGATCGGAGCCCAGGATACTCATAAAATTGAAAGCCTGCAGGATTTACAAAATTTCTACAAGACACAACGCGATACTAGCTACTTCATTGAGGTTTTTGTGGAGGGCGACATAATAACTTTTGACGGTTTATGCAATAAAAACCGTGAGCCTATTTTCTTCACTTCGCATCAATATAGTCACGACCCTAGAGCAATTGCTGAGGAGCAACTTGATTTCTATTACTTTAATTATCGTGAAATTCCTGAAGATTTGGAGAGAGTTGGTAAATCAATTTTAAAACAGATTCCATCTGCTGATAAATTTTTCCATTTAGAGTTCTTTAGAACACCTAAAGGGAGTCTCGTAGCACTGGAAATTAACATGCGACCACCGGGCGGATTAACCACGGATATGTTCAATTATGCTGCCGACCAGGATGTTTATGATTTGTGGGCCGGAGTTGTTCTCGAAGATTTGCAAGCATATCCTTACGAGAGAAAGTATCACTGCGCTCATATTTGCCGTAGGGAAAAAAATTCTTTGAAATACCGACATTCTCACCAGCAATGTTTGGACAAGCTAGGGACACAATTAGTTCACTACAGACAACTGAATCCACTTTATGCGACCTTAATGGGAGAATATGCTTATCTTGTGCGGGCAAATACTTTGGATGAGATTCTCGAAATGGCCGCATATCTACATGCACATTAGTCTATTCAAATTGTCAACTGAATCATAATGAGGAAAAGTATGATTAATGATCTAAGCGTAGATTTTTCAGGACTCGAACTAAAGACTCCTTTTTTTAATGCTTCGGGGCCACTATGCACTACACTTGAAGAACTCCAAGCTTTAGGGCAGAGTAATGCCGGAGCTATTCTTAGTAAGTCTTGTACTCTTGAGTTGCGTGATGGAAATCAATCTCCGCGTTATGTCGACTTTGAAGGAGGTAGCATCAATTCCATGGGCTTGCCAAATCTTGGTTATAAAGCTTACGAGTCTTTTTTTAGCCAATTAGTCAGATTCGAAAAACCTATTTTTTGTTCAGTCTCAGGACTTAGTATTTCAGATAATGAAATAATTCTAAAAAGTTTAGCTAATCATCCCCACTTAAATGCGGTGGAACTTAATCTGTCTTGTCCCAATGTAATCGGTAAGCCTCAAATAGCTTATGACCCTGAAACTGCTCAAAAAATGATCGCAATGGCTCGTAGAGCTTTCCCTGGTATTCTCGGGGTAAAGCTACCGCCATATTTTGACTTCTCGCATTTTGAAACTATGGCTAAAATTTTGAGTCAATCAGACATACAATTCATTACCTGTATTAATTCTCCCGGTAATGGATTAGTAGTAGACCCTGTCTCTGAAACAACTTTAATTCATCCAAAAGGTGGCTTCGGAGGAATTGGTGGTAAGGGTGTCAAACCTTTTGGATTATCAAATGTACGCAAATTTAGAGAACTTCTGCCGAAAAGTATTCAAATTATTGGTGTTGGCGGAATTTTTACAGGAATGGATGTTTTCGAATACATACTCTGTGGCGCTGATGCAGTACAGATTGGTACCGCTTTTATGCAAGAGGGACCGGAAATTTACAAACGTATTGAAACCGAGCTAAATGATCTGATGATACACAAGTCCTACTCCAAACTTGAAGATTTCAGAAACCAATTGAAGATAGTTGAGGCAAAATAATCTGACTTAAAACCCAGAGTCTTTTAATTTGCACTTTCTTACAAATTTACGTAACGCTGCAACCGCAGCGATGGCATAATCCTCGGGATTATCCAGATTATTTTGCCATGCGTAATTAATACTCGAAGATGCGTTCATCCTATGTAGATAGCGAGTCGCGGTAAAATCTCTAAACAAATCCATTACCTGTTCGGTACTTGCGCCCTGTGCACCAAAACCGGGGATCAATAGCGAAACTGGCTGATTGCGTGTTTGAAGTTTGCATAGAATCCTCTTCATACTACCGGGGCTAGTACCCCCCATGACAAATCCGATACCAGGCTTTTCAATATCTAGAAAGCTATTGACCACATGCTCGTATAATGCGTCACTATTAAAGATTTTTTCTTGAAAATCTTTTGCTCCAGGATTACTAGTACGTGCCAATACGTAAAGACCACGTCCATCCGAAAGATACCTCATGAAGGGCTCCAGACTCTCGACACCCATGTAAGGGTTTACTGTCAGTGCATCTGCATCAAGTTCTTCAAAGGCTGCCCTAGCATAAGCCTGGTTAGTTCTATTAATATCACCCCTTTTAGCATCAAGAAGCACCAGATGACCAGCTGAGCGATATTCAGAAATTAATTTAGCTAGTGCACGATATCCATCGAAACCATATTGCTCAAAATAAGCGGCATTCGGCTTAACCATAGAAGGGTAAACCTCTTTACAATGCATTTCTTCAAGAATTTTAAGATAGAAGGTTGTCAAAATTTTATAAATATCACCTTCGAGAGGTATTCGATCTAAATCAGGATCCAATCCCATGCAGGCTAGATTGTTTGTGCGGATTGCCGCTTTCTCTAAGCGTTCTAAGAAACTCATCATTTAATTTTGACTAGGCTTTCATTCCATTGGATTGGATTATGTTGCCATTTCTTAACGGCCATAATTTGATTACTGTCTAATCGGCCCATTTTATGCGCTTCATTCAATAATTCATCCAAAGTTAATACCGATTTCAAATATACATCAGCTGCTTCAAAACGTTTATCCACTCCAGGTAAACCATACTGAAAAAGACTGATTACATAATGAACCTCTAAACCCTCTGCCCTTAAGGCCTCCACTGCCATAAGACTACTCTTTCCGGTAGTGACCAAATCCTCAACCAGCAAAACCCTCTGATTTGGCTTAAAAGCTCCCTCTACTTGCTTACAGTTACCATGAGTCTTACTAGACCCGCGAACATAAACCATTGGAACATTAAAACTCTCTGCTAACCAAGCACCATGCGGTATACCGGCCGTTGCTGTAGCAGCAATCACCTGAAAAGTTATCTTCTGCGATAGTTCGTGCATCGCTCTGGTGAATCGTCTGCGTATTAATGGATACGAAATAATGAGACGATTATCGCAATAAATCGGACCTCGCATACCACTAGCGTATAAAAAAGGATCCTCAGGATTTAGCTTGATTGCCTGGGTAGATAGTAAGTCTGCTGCAAGAGAGGCTTTATCCATTATACGAACCTCAGATCTTCCTTCTCCATGATAACTTCACAATAATGGCATTGAAATTCACCAGCATCTGCAGATAAAGTATGAAATCTAGTTGGCATAGATTCTACATTAGTAATACAGTTGGGGTTCCTACAAGCAATAATATTATGTAGTTCAGTCTCAACCTGCAAACTATACTTATCAATAATCCTAGATTCCCTGATGATCGATACAGTAGCCCTTGGAGCAATCAAACTAACTTGGTTAACCTCTTTCTGCGTAAGAAAGCCACCGCTAATCTTTATTATGTCTTTTCTACCAATTTCACCACTATCGAAATTACAACCAATCATGACTTTACATTGCCCCTCACTGATATGCTCGATCATCTGTAGAACTTCAAGTACCTTGAATGCCTCCCCGGCTTTTATGTGATCGATGACAGTTCCGTTGCGAATAAAATCAATCTGTTTCATAATTCGCTCTTTCCGCCCCACCCATTAACATATAAATAAGTGCCTCTCGAACATTTACTCCATACTTAGCTTGTTCGAAATATGCTGCATGGGGAGATTCGTCTACATCAGTGGCAATCTCATTAACCCGCGGTAATGGATGCAAAACCTTCAAGTTATCTCTGACACCTTTTAACTCTGATCGAGTAAGAATATAACTATCTTTAACTTGAGCATACTCGATCTCGTCAGCAAAGCGCTCTTTCTGCACTCTTGTAACGTATAAAATGTCTAATTCATTAAGAATTTCGCGATAATCTGACATCTGATGATATCTAATACTTCGACCTTCTAAATATCGCTGATAGCGACTTGGAATCTTCAACTGTTTCGGGCTGATTAAAAATAATTCCACATTGAATAAGCCTAAACCCAACAGCAAGGAGTGTACGGTTCTTCCATACTTCAAATCCCCTAACAATCCAATTTTGAGATTATCTAAACTACCCTGAGTCCTCCGTATGGTGTATAGATCTAACAAGGTTTGGGTAGGATGTTGATTAGCGCCATCGCCCGCATTGATTACGGGTACTTTCACTATCTCTCCTGCGTATCGGGCAGAGCCTTCCCATGGCGCCCTGATTGCCATTATATCGCAATAACCCTCTAAAATTTTGAGTGTATCGTAGAATGATTCACCCTTCAGAAATGAGGAATTTTTGAGATGAGAAAAACCAATAACATTTCCGCCGAGACGTTTCATAGCTACATTAAATGATATTTTTGTTCTGGTAGAAGTTTCATAAAATACCGTAGCTAAAATCTTTCCACACATCGTCTCGTGCTTAGTTTTGTGATCCAGTAATGAGTCAGTGGTATTAAGAATATGTAGTATTGAATCTCGAGATAAATCCTTGATCGAGATGACATCCTTCGAAGAAAGCACATAAACCCCTTTCAAGAGCCTTTTTTGTCGATCTTTTGACAAAGCGATACTAAAGCAGTCAAAGGCACCTGTCAAACGGTTCAGCACTAAACGAACAACTCTTGCTCGTATTTCATCATAATAAGCCCATCACTCAATGTGTCAAACTTTGTTAAAGGCCTTTCTAGATACCACTCCAACAAATTCTGAACTAAATCGCATCCAGCTGCTATGCTGAGAGGTACTCCACCAGAAAATCTTGGGTTAACCTCTAGAAAGTAGAATTCTGAACCACGTAAGATACATTGCAAGTTCCAGGGACCACGTAATTTAAACAGAGGTAATTTAGGCGCTAATAAGTTAAGAAGCTCTTTATTCAGGTGTATTTCACCTACATCCGAAACACCCGCTCGAACTTTCCTACGAATCCTGGGACAACAATTTACAGTTTGATAATCCTGGGAACTAAAAATATCTATTGTGTATTCAACTCCATCCACAAACTCCTGAAGAAAAGGCTGCTTTAGGCGATCCCAATATCTTGATGCTTCATCAGCATGATGCACAACGTATTGGTTAATCGAACCATGCCCCTGGTCCTCTTTCAACATCATAGTTCCATGTCCATCCTTTGGCTCTTTGTATATGAGTGGTACTTTCAGATTAATTTTCGTAAAGAATTTGGCGGATTCATTTTTACTCAAAAAAAGGCCCTGAGTGGGACCAGCATCCAGAATTTTCAGGGACTGCCATAAAGGCCTCTTACGTACTTCCTGTAAAAATGCGAGATCATAGTCATTACCAGGCAACACAGCATCCAATTTTTCATTACGGATAATTTCTTCAAGTTGAATCAAGTGCTTTTCGGAGAATGTTTTATCTACCATGTGATACGAATCACAAAACTTTAACGAAGGAGTCCATGGGTATATTTCTGTGCCCGTGATATATAAATTCAGTTGCATCTTAGCCGCAGTTTCGCGTAAACGCTGAATTAAACTAACTCTACGTCCTGTACTCATCAAAAGAATTCGCATCACAGCCTCTTACTGGACTCGATGATCATCAGCTTGGAATGGAATGTCACAAACGGAACACAGACCGTGACACTCTCGTTGGCCATGGTGTTTTCGCAAATCATTCTTGCGATCAATCAGATACTGCCTTAGTTTCTTCATAGGCTCCCCATTCCAAGCATTCATAATGCCATCCTTTGCATTGCCTAAAGGATATCTACCATCATAATCAACACAACATGGCACGAATGTTCCATCCCACAGTAGTGCCATTGAGCGCCATGGATAAGAACATACATTGTAATGATCCTCCAAAGCCAGATTCTTTTGCGCTTTGAGATATCCTATCCAATTACGATAAACTTTGGTGACGATTTCATCGGGTCCATAGCTCTGCATTGTCTTTGTAAAATCCTTCATGTAGGGGGAAGTTTCCGGTAAATCTATAATTTCTATCGAAATTTGTGTATCTGATTTTTTACGATGCTTTAGTTTAATAACATTCCTGATATTGGACGAGGTTCTCTCAAAGTTACCTTTGACCCTAAGTCTTTCATAGATTTCTTTATTAACCCCTTCGAAGCTTACCGTAAGTAAATCTAAACCGGTTTCAAGTAATTCTTCTGCACGCTTATTATCAAGAAATGATGCATTAGTGTTTAAACGTGTTTGAATGCCATTACTCTTTGCTAATCGAATCATTTCGAAAAGCGACTTGTGCATTAAACTTTCTCCTAAGAAAAAAAGATTAAACTTACGAACTCCTATCTGCGCAGCTTCCTCTGTTAACTCGCGAAACAAGCCTACATCTAAAAACCCTAAAGAACGTTTTTGATCCTTCTGTGGGCAAAAAGTACACTTCAAGTTACAATGGTTAGTGGGTTCTACGAAGAGCGTGTAGGGCGCCACAGGACATTCCACTTGAGAGTTATTATAGGCCTTAAGATTGGGCATAGTCCTCCAGTATTTTGCGTACTCTAAAAACACCCTGTCCGTCGAAAAGCGACTGCCCCGAGGGTAACACTATCTCAGAGT
>CAZRWM010000013.1:22322-34239 GCA_964603885.1 uncultured bacterium | reverse complement strand
AAGTAATGAGGACTAAACTTACATTTTTGGCGTATGGAATGAATATCTTTTCCAAAGCTAATTCGAAACTTAATAATTTGTCTATGGTATGAGCTTTAAGCTATCTAAAGCTTCTGGCATAATGTTTTAGAGGAGTATCTATGTCCGATCCCAAAAGAAATGAACTTTGGGGTACTGTTGGGGCTTTTCTAGTACGTCAGATTTTAAAGCTCAGGTACCGTATAAACTACAAAGGTCTTGATAAGATCAAGGATCGTAGTGGGGTATTATTTCTGCCGAATCATCCCACTCATTTTGACCCCTTGCAGCTCGTAAGTCACATATGGGATGATTTCAAGCCTCGTCCTATGGCAATAGACTACTGTTTCTGGGTTCCTGTTATGCGGTGGATACTGAAGTACGTCAAAGCATTTCAAGTACCAAACTTTGACGAAGGTTTTTCACCAATGAAAATGCGCAGGATGGAGGCATTACTGGATGAGGCTGGTGAGTCTCTCACGCAGGGTGAAAATATGGTTATCTATCCTGCCGGATCACTCATGAGGCATAACCAGCATGCTGTTGGTGGAGCCAGCGGGGTTCATTACTTATTACAGAATTACCCCGAAATCAAAGTGGTTCTAGTACGATCACGAGGCATGTGGGGTTCTATTGGAGGTACCGCTTATAATGCGGGACTTAGTCCAAAACCTATGGCGTTAATTAAAGAATGTATCTGGTTATTAATTAAGAATTTAGTCTTTTTCATGCCTCGTCGCGACGTCACTTTTGAATTCGAGCTGGCGCCGCCTGATTTTCCTTGGAAGTCAGAGAAAATGGATTTTAATCGCTGGCTGGATGAGTGGTACCACAAGCCGGGTTTTGAGGAGCTCAATCGGGTTAGCTATTGTCGTTGGTGGACTGAATTGAGGAATCCTATTGCGAAGAAACAGCGCAATGTTAATTTGAAAGATATTCCTGAAGAAATTCAACGTGATGTGTTCGAAGAAGTAGCGCGAATTGCGAATAAGAATCCTGCTGAAATTAGCTCTGATGACATTCTTAGTTCAGATCTTGGGATTGACTCTCTAGATCGTGCCGACATTATTGTCTGGCTGGATGAGCAATATAACGTTAGGGATTTGACGGCCACAGAAATATCAACGGTTGCTAGCGTTATGGAGTTGGCTGCCAATGGTGGTGGTCCTCAACAGGACGAGGTTATTCCACCGCCGCCCGAAGCTTGGAAGGATGCCATCACGCGACCACCTCCAATTACCCCTCAGGGTAATACTATTCAGGAATCTTTTCTTCGCTGCTGTGATCGTATGAATGGAACTGTTTGTATGGCTGATGACGCTACAGGGGTTTTTCAGTGGGGTCGCTTTAAGATGGGCTGTTTAATTTTAGCGGATCGAATCAAGGAATGGGATGAAGATCGGGTTGGTATCATGATGCCCGCATCGGTGGGTGCCACCATGATGGTTCACGCTACTTTGTTGGCCAATAAGACACCGGTGATGATTAATTGGACTCAGGGCCCGCGCAATCTTGAACATGTAGAAGAGCTGACTGGTATACGCAGAGTTTTAACCTCTTTAAAGTTCGTTGATAGATTGGGTAATATAGAACTTGGCAGTCTGGAGAATTTACTCGTATTCATTGAGGATATAAAGGATTCCTTTACATTAGGAGAGAAATTACGTGGTTTCTTCAGAAGTAAATTGAATCATCGAAAATTACTTAAAAATTTAAATCTCGACTCAATTGACCCCGATCAGGAATCGGTCATTTTGTTTACTTCAGGAAGTGAAAATGTGCCTAAAGGAGTTCCTTTGTCACACAAGAATATTCTGACTAACTTAACGGACGTTTACACAAAGTTTGAATATTGGGGCAGCGATGTAATTTATGGTTTCTTACCTCCATTTCATTCGTTTGGCTACGTAATTACTACTATTCTTCCCACAATTACAGGGGTTAAAATTGCTTATTATCCAAATCCTACCGATGCTAGGCGACTTGCCCGTGGTGTAGAGAGTTGGAAAGCCTCGTTGCTTTATGGCACTCCGAGTTTTATTTCTGCGATTTTTAAGGCAGCTAGTCCCGGCCAGTTAAAAACTGTAAATTTTATAAAAGTGGGTGCAGAAAAAGCACCTGAAGAGCTTTTTCAGAGAATCAAAAATGAAGCGGATGCTTTTATGGTAGAGGGTTACGGCATAACGGAGTGTTCTCCAATTCTTACGATTAATGAGCTTTATCAGGATCGTCAAGGGGTGGGTTTTCCGTTTCCATCGGTGGAAATCCTTATTTTTGACATGGAAAAGCGTCGTGAGAAAGAGCACGGTGAGGTGGGTATGATCTTGGCCTGTGGTGACAGTATATTCAATGGTTACTTAGGTAATCCTAGAGAAGAGGTCTTCGTAAATCACAAAGGTAAAAAATGGTATGTGACCGGAGATTTAGGCCATCTGAATGAGAATGGTGCGGTGGTTCTTGCGGGCCGCAAAAAACGCTTTGTTAAAGTCGCCGGAGAAATGGTCAGTCTA
Organism: uncultured bacterium; assembly: GCA_964603885.1. GTDB lineage: Bacteria > Muiribacteriota > UBA6191 > UBA6191 > UBA6191 > JAYZAC01. The sequence goes on along the minus strand of CAZRWM010000013.1, from coordinate 31,711 downwards.
CCTGCAATTGAATCGGTTTTAGTTGAAAAATGGCCTGGAACTGAAGAGGGGCCCGCCGTAGCTGTTGAAAGTCTTGAAATCGAAGGTGCACGTCCCGTAATCTGCTTATTCTCTACTTCTGAACTATCTCTAGATGAGGCAAATGCTACCCTTAGTGAAGCTGGTTTCTCAGGGGTCGCTCGACTTAATAAATCTTGCCAATTATCGGAGATTCCAGTTCTTGGGACGGGTAAGACGGATTACCGCGGACTTAAGGCAAAGCTAGAAGATATCTGCAGTTCTTCAGTGGTGTAATCGTTGATTTCTGAACTCTAAACCTTCAATAAAACTATTCCAATATCTATTATGATATGTAAGAGCGTATCAACAATTGGTTCAAGGAGTGAGTGATGGGTGAGATAAGGCTTTCAGCAACAGTGCTTTCAGGTTTTCTCGATGCAATTAAATTTATCTATTAAAGCAGCAAACTTGTTCAAACCCTCTTGATCACTAGGTGTTGTGTGGCGGATATGTTTGTTCATAAAGACTTCCAGAGCCATAAGTTTTACATCATTTTGCATATGATTGAACATATCAAGACCCTCTTCTAATAAGCATAATGCGAGATGCCCTATGCACATATTATCGAAAACGTTTTTTATGAGGTAGGATTGCAGCAATGTGTCAGCCTTGCGTAGTTGTATGAAAAGATTTTCAGTGACTTTTAAATGTTCTTCTAATTCTACTGTGACAGCATGATTACTTAGTTTAGAGAATCTTTCTCTCATAAAGTTTAAGTAAATCTTGTCTTGATCATATCTTAAGATGTCTCGGAGAACCTGCATTCTCAAAGTATTGTGTGTACCTTCCCAATTTTCACAAACAATACTATCGCGAAGAAGTCTTGGCAGACTGCTGAAAGATTCAATGGCTCCGTTACCTGCAAGAACATCAATACAGTGGTGTATATGCTGAACACTCCACAAGGCTGAAACATATTTATTTAAGTTGGCCATCAAACGTTGCAAAAGTAATTGATCGGACGCAAGCTTTTGGTTTAGGTCAATCCTGTCTTGATCAGCAGCGAGTCGCATTGCTGATGATAGAAGTGCCATGTTTTCGGCTTGTATATTCGCAAGATTTTCTTGCACTAATGGATAGTTAGCTATTTTTTTACCAAAAGCTTTTCGGTGGCGAGAGTATCGGGTAGCAATCTGTAAGGCTCTACGACCAGAGCCACAAACGGAGAAGGTGTTATAAATTCGACTAATGTGAAGCACATTCTGCATTATTAATTTGAATCCCTCTCCAATTGGACCCATATGAATACCTAACGCTCCATCAAAATCAATCTCAGCACTTGCCATGGTTCTTGTACCAAGTTTTTCTTTTAATCGCCGGAGTGTGTAATTATTGCGGGAACCATCCGGAAGATATTTAGGGACTAAAAACAAACCTAGTCCTCTGGTTCCCTCCAAAGTCGAGTCGTATCGTGCTGTCATTAGAATGAGTTCGGCATTAGCATTAGAGCAAAACCACTTTTCACCTTCGATAGAATAGCTTCCATCCTCTTTTTCTATTGCTCGTGTTGCATTTCGGCCCACATCACTGCCACCTTGTACCTCAGTAAGAAATTGGGCTCCTGTAAAATTTTTACGAAATGAGGGCTCCAGTAGTTTTTGCCAGAAGTGTGCTTTGTCTTCAAAATCATCTACTTTGCTAAGAATTCTAATGACCCCCGCTGTACACGCTACGGGGCAGTTATGACCTGCTTCACCAGCATGTGAGGTCAAAAAGAAGAGGCTTAATGCTTTTAGCAGGCCACCGGGATGGCTCATCATTTCCATCATTCCAGTTCCATAAACAATATCACCTGCATCCAGATAGGTTGGATGAAAACAAATACTGTCGATTTGACGTCCAATTCCATCGTACTTTTCAAGCCGAGGGAGATTAAGTCTAAAATCGTTTTCACTAACTAGGGCTTCAAGAGTCGGTATTTGCTCCGCACATTCAGTCAGCCTTGGGATGAATTTAGCTGCCTGATTACCCAAGTGAAATTCTATAGAATGCAAGAAATCGGGACTAAAATCGAGTGGGTTCCGTTGAAGATCATCAAGCCAGTCTGCCATCTCCTGTCGTCCTTGGATGTGACCATCCTTGGTAAAATCATTTTGCTTATGATAATTACTCACTCGACTCTCCCCTCGTGTAATCTGGTGTTATTATAACTTAACTTAGGAAGGGCAATGCACATGGAACAATCTTTCGAAACAATCAAAGCCTCACTTGAAGAGGGCATACTCCACGCACAATTGAATCGTGGTAAAGTTAATGCGATCAACTCGCAGATGGCACGTGAATTAATTGCAGTAATAAACTATGCCAAGACTCAAGAGGATGTTCGAGCGCTAATTCTTACCGGATATCCAGGCTGCTTCACTGCAGGATTAGATCTAAAAAGTTTGTTGGCGCTGGATGAGGACGGTGTGGAACAATTCTGGAGGTATTTTCATCAGGTGATTCTGCAGCTTGTCAGCTTAGATAAGCCAGTTGCCACCTCAATTTCGGGTCATAGTCCGGCCGGCGGCTGTGTGCTCGCGATTTGTTCTGACTTTCGTTTTATGGCAGAGGGCAAATATTTGATTGGCCTTAATGAACTCGCTGTGGGAATTCCCGTGCCTGCACTGATCTACGAGCTGATGGCAGTTTGGGTGGGGCGTAGAAATGCTTACCAAAATCTGATGACTTCTAAAATGTTGAATCCTTCAGAAGCGTTAAAGCAAGGACTTGTAGACGGGGTTGTTCCACTCGATGAATTGCAAACTACTGTTCGGCTACATTTAAGTCAAGTTCTGAAATTGCCCTCAAAGCAATGGAGTATGAGCAAGCGAAATTTTCGTAGGCATCTTGAGCCAGTCCTGACAATGACATTTGAGGATGTATTTAGCCAGGCGCTACAAAACTGGTGGGATCCCGAAACTCGATCTACTTTGGAAGCTGTGGTTGCTTCTTTTGGAAAAAAATAGAATGCCTTTGTTTTTGTTATGCTTCTTAGTCTTGGGTTTCTTCTCAGTTGCCAATTCAGAGGGCTCTAATAATAGAGGAGAATCTTTAGTTAAATTAGCCGAGAAACGGGCGGCTGATATCAACGAAAAATATGCGCGAGAATATTCAGATTTTAATCCAATGATTCGCTATCCGAATCTTGTTGAGCGCCATGAAAATTGGTGGTACATCGAAAATTTTAGGCACGGTATTTCACGTAGTAAAGATTTAGATTTCTCTAAGGGTCGATGGACCTCTGCAGTAATTGATGCGAACCGAGTAAAAGATGCAGCATTTTTAATCGGAAAATTTAGAAATACTTCTTTTAACTTGGGTCATGTATTCAGCTTATTCAAGTTCGAGGACCATGTGATCCACTTACCAAATGGCGAAAAGCTGGCTCACTTGGTGATTTCATTTGAAGCTTGTCGCAAAAAGGGAGAGAAATATTCCATGTGGGATGGCGCTTGGTCAAAATATAGAGCGTGCTTTGTAATTGGCAGCTTTAAAGATGTACTTCAGAAATCAATAATTTTTTATAAAGGTATGGAAATTTTAAATTTAGAATTAGAACCTAATGCGGTCAGAGAATTTCTGAGAGTCTCACTCGAAGATAGTACTGACAAGTTAGGTCTCGAGAAAGAGTTCTACAATACAGTAAAGAATTCTTGTTTGACTCGTCAATTTGATCTCTTGAACAAAATTTTGACGAAAAATCAAAAAATACAAACATGGTGGACAATATTTAATAAACCTATCATGCGTAGTTGGCAAAGTTTTTGGCCAGGCCATACCCGCCAAACCTTGCGAAATTTCGGTCTCTTAAAATCTGTCGAAGTCATCCCAAATCGTCACATTATGGAAGAACGTTTGAAGTCCTTGATGAATATCGATTCATGAGTACTTGCCAACTAGGATTTTTTCTGTAGAATTACGGCTTCTCAGTACGGAGGTCACTTCGGGACATATGTTCGGTCCTTAGCACCTGTCGTAAAGTGGAGAACTCCAGGGGGTCCTAGGTGGAAAATGATATAGCAGTACAAAGCCAAGATTCGTCGCAGATTTTGAATGGTCATTCTAAAACGTCCGGTGGACTACAGGATGCAGCCTCATTCGGTCAGTTAGTTAAAAATGTGATTGCAGGATATGACAATCCTACAGCTCTTAATTACTATGCTGACGAAAAATGGCACAGTATCTCAACTCAGGAGATGATCCAAAATATCAAAGAAATTAGTCTTGGCCTCATAAGTCTAGGTTTGAAACCTGGCCAGGCACTAGGTCTGCTGGGAGAATCGTCGCCTTTCTGGACTCTAATGGATTTAGGAAATATTGTGGCTGGTGGTATTACCGTACCTTTTTTTACAAATATTTCCGAACCCAATTTTGAGTTTCAAAGAAGTAATGCAGACGTCAATTTTTTCTTTATAGCCGGCGAAGAGGAGTGGAAAGCCTACCGCGGACGGGTTGACCAATTTGATGTGGTCATAAGAAAAAATTCTTTTAGTCAGCAAGAAAAACAAGATTTTGAGGGTCTTCGTACCCAAATCCTCGATTTTGAACAACTTCGTCTTAAGGGTCGTGAACTTGGTGAAGAGAAACCTAAATTGTTTGATGAATTATTAGATCGTTCAAAAGGTGACGATTTGCTAACTATAATTTATACCAGTGGCTCTACAGGAACTCCGAAAGGGGTTGAGTTGACCCATGAAAATCTTATGACTCAAATGAAAGGTTGTGCCTCAAGAATGCCTCGGTCACTAGGTATTGACAGAGCATTAACCTGTTTACCAACGGCTCATGTATTCGAGCGGATGATCGTTTATTACTACATTAGCTTTGATATATCACTCTACTACGCGGATGATATTAAGAATGTAGGTAACCTGGTTCGGCAGGTAAAGCCGCAGATGATGAGTATGGTTCCTCGCTTACTTGAAAAAGTTTATGAGGCTATGTTAAATCGCTTACGTCAAGCAGGCTTTGTAAAAAAGAATTTAGGCAAGTTGGCATTTAGTCTGGCGTACAAGCAGCGGTCTATACTACGTCCACTTCTTAGCCCCATCTTTGACTTGCTAGTTTATAATAAACTCAGAGAAGCTTTAGGTGGCCAAATGCGAGCTCTGATTTTGGGAGGTGCGCCTCTAAGTCCTAGTTTGGGCCGTTTTTTCACCAATGTAGGCGTACCTATTTTCCAAGGCTATGGTATGACGGAAAGTTCGCCCGTAATCTCCGTAAATTACCCAGGGTTCAATAAGATGGGATCCGTGGGGCCTGCTTTTCCCGGAGTGGAAATTCGTCTCGGTGACAATTCTGAGGTTCTGGTTAAAGGATCGAGTGTAATGCGGGGTTATCATAAGAACGACCAAGCGACGAGCCAGACTTTAGTAGACGGTTGGTTACATACCGGAGACAAAGGCACTATCGATAATGACGGATTTTTAACAATTACCGGTAGATTAAAGGAATTTCTTAAAACCAGTAATGGAAAGTACATTTCTCCCATTCCTATCGAACAAGCGTTATGCAAAAGCATGCTGGTGGAGATGGCAATGGTAGTGGCCGAGGGCCGTAAATTTCCATCATGTTTGTTGTTTATGAACATGGAGGAATTAAAGAAGAGAGCAACAAAACATCAAATAGATCCAATCGAGGATTATTTAGCAAGTAATACTTTGAATGAAGAGATAGAGCAAGTGATTGCTCGAGTAAATCGCAAACTGAATAGATGGGAGCAAATTCGTAAATTTGAGTTAGTCCCCCATCCTATTTCCGTTGAAACTGGAGAGCTTACTCCTACGATGAAAGTCAAACGGTTTGCGGTCAGTGACAAGTATAGCGAGCTAATTGAATCTATGTATCAAGAGGGAGAGTAATAATGAAGCAACGGCTAGCAATTATTTCTGGTGTTAGGACACCTTTTTGCAAAGCTCCGGGACATATGAAAGGTTTGAAAGCAGACGATTTTGGAGCTTATGCCGTCAAAGAACTTTTACATCGTTCCGGTGTGAAAGTCAGTGACTTAGATGAGTTAATTTTTGGTAATGTAATCCAGCCTACGGAGTCTGCTAATCTAGCAAGAATTTTGGCTGTAAAAGCAGGTATTCCCTTGAGTATTCCGAGTTACACCGTAAATCGTAATTGTGCTAGTGGGATGGAAGCTATAACGACTTCTGCAAATAAAATATTGAGCGATGAAGCAGACTCTATTCTTTGCGGTGGTACAGAATCGATGAGTAATGGGCCAGTTCTTTTCGGTGAGAAAATGGTTAATCTGCTTCTCAAGCTTAAAAAAGCCAAGAGTCCAACGGCAATGCTTTCAGTTCTTGGCGGATTTCGACCAAATTATCTCGTGCCAGTAATACCTGGGCTAGTCGACCCTCTATGTGGTCTATCCATGGGTCAAACGGCAGAACTATTAGCTCGTGATTTTAAGATAACTCGTCAGGAGCAAGATCAGTTTGCCGTAATGAGTCATAACCGAGCGGAAGCTGCAATTAAAGAGGGACGATTTGAAGGTGAAATAGTACCTGTTCCAGTCCCTCCTAAATTTAAGGAAATGCAAACCGTGGATAATGGCGTTCGTTTCGGTCAGACTTTAGCGGATTGTACAAAACTAAGGCCCGTTTTTGAACGGGTTACGGGTACGGTGACGGCTGGTAATGCTTCTCAAACCACAGATGGTGCTGCAGCAATGATCATCATGCGCGAATCTAAGGCTAAAAGTTTAGGTTTGAAGCCGCTTGGATATTTAATTGATTACGCCTATGCAGGACTTGAGCCAGAACGAATGGGTATGGGTCCGGTTTTCGCCACTGCAAAATTATTTGAAAAAGCTTCCCTCAAGCTAGAAGATTTTGATCTTATTGAAATGAATGAAGCTTTTGCTGCGCAGGTTATAGCTAATGAACGAGCATTTGCTTCTGACGACTATGCAAGGAAGCATTTGGGTCGAGACAAAGCCATCGGTGAGATCGATCGCGAAATAATGAATGTTAATGGTGGAGCTATTGCATTAGGACACCCTGTGGGAGCGACAGGTTCCCGAATGGTTATTCATCTTCTACGCGAATTAAAACGACGTGGTAAAAAACGCGGCCTGGCAACCCTTTGCATAGGTGGTGGCCAAGGTGCTGCGCTTGCTTTGGAGGTTAACTAATGAGTCTTCAGGTAGTACAAAATGAAAATTCTAGTAATTCGGCAGTTAGTCCTGTTGATAAAGTTTTTCACCTCGAAATAGATGAAAGTAAAATCGCATGGTTAACTTTCGATTATCCTGGGGAAAAGGTTAATAAGTTTTCTGCTCACGTAATGAATGAATTAAACTCTGTTCTAGATCAAGTCATTGCAGATAAAGGGATTCGCTGCCTTATCGTGAAGAGTGCTAAAAAGGGCGTTTTTATCGCAGGGGCAGATGTTAAGGAAATCATGGATATCCTCCAGGATGCTGAGGAAGCTGAGATAAGTAGTATGATCAAAAAGGTCATTACTAATGGTGTTTCAACTTTCAATAAGCTGGAAGGGCTGCATTGCCCTAGTATTGCAGTTATAGATGGCGCATGCATGGGTGGAGGGTTAGAAATGGCCCTGGCATGTACTTACCGAGTTGCTACAGATGATGCTAAAACTAGTTTGGCGTTACCCGAGGTAAATTTGGGAATAATACCCGGTTGGGGCGGTACTCAGCGTCTACCTCGATTAGTTGGTTTAATGCAAGCCCTGCCAATGATTCTGGCTGGTAAAAAAATAAATGGTAAAAAGGCGTTCAAAATGAAACTTGTAGACGCATTGATACCTCGCGAATTCATGGATGAGCGGTTAGGTGAGTTTATAGAAAAAACGCTAACTCGTGAAGGAGAAAAGAAGATAAAGTTGGCGCGAGAGCCGAAAGGTTTTGCTGTGAAGCTCCAAAAAGCTCTTTTTGAAGATAATCCTTTAGGTCGCAACATTGTGTTTAACAAGGCCGAGAGTGGTGTAATCAAAAAAACTTCGGGTAAATACCCAGCACCTTTAGCTGCTATAGATGTACTTAAAAACACCTACAACGGCAATTTAAAGGCAGGCTTGGCAAAAGAGACCGAGACTTTTGTAGATTTAACTACGCGTCATACTGAGATCTGTAAGAATTTGGTAAACCTCTTTTTTACAATGGAAGGTCTAAAAAAAGATAGCCAGGTAATCGTCGACGAAGCACCAAAAAAGGTCGATGTGGCTGGTGTTCTCGGGGCTGGCGTAATGGGTGGCGGTATAGGATGGTTATTCAGTTATAAAGATATTCCTGTTCGCATGAAGGATATTACTTGGGATGCCGTAGCAAAGGGTTATGAGGCAGCTAACGATGTGTACAAACAACTTCAAAAGATACGGCGTCTAAATCCTGGTCAAGTAAATTTAAAGATGCACAAAATTACAGGAACTGTGGATTACAGTGGTTTTGAAAGTGCAGATATAATTGTTGAGGCTATAGTTGAAAATATGGATGTTAAGAAAGCAGTCTTGAAGGAGCTGGAAGATCATGTAAGTCCAGATACTTTGATCGCTTCAAACACATCTGCTCTATCAATAACAGAGATGCAAAGTGTTATGAAATATCCTGAAAGATTCGTGGGTATGCACTTTTTTAATCCCGTAAATAGAATGCCCCTGGTTGAAATAATTCCGGGTGAGAAGACTAGCCCAGAAACTGTCAAATCTCTGGTGGAAATAACCAAGAAACTTGGCAAGACAGCAATAGTTGTTGGAGACTGCGCTGGCTTTTTGGTCAACCGAATTTTAATTCCCTCAATGAATGAAGGTTTGTCAATGCTTGAGGAGGGCGTTGATATGGAACGAATAGACCGGGCAATTACCCATTTTGGTATGCCTATGGGGCCGTTCGTTTTGGCTGACGAGGTAGGGATCGATGTAGCCTATAAGGTCGCGAAAATACTGGAAGATGCTTACGGGGAAAGAATGACTGCTCCAAAATTCATTGCTGATATGGTCGATCGGCAGTTATGGGGTAAGAAGGTTGGCAAAGGTTTTTATATCCATGCAAAGGGCAAGCAGCGTGAAGTGAATGAATCGGTTAAGGGCATGCTTGGTTCCCATACTAATTCACAGGATATTTTAGACCCTCAGACTATGGTTGATCGTTTCGTTTACGTTATGCTTAACGAGGCTTGTAGATGCTTGGAAGAAAAAGTAATCGAGAATCCAGCTTATTTGGATATGGCTATGATTACTGGTACAGGATTCCCTCCATTCAGGGGTGGGTTACTACGCTATGCTGATTCTGTAGGTATACAAAGAGTAGTGGACCGTATGAATGAGTTGGCCCAAAATTACGGCGAAAGGTTTAAGCCAGTGGAATTGCTGACCAA